>NZ_JBGEVE010000003.1:0-275975 GCF_048514265.1 Actinomyces sp. SKVG-SVH-4(1)
GTCTGACCGACGCCGCCAACGACATCCTCACCGCCCTGAGCACCCCACCCCCGGCACACTAAGCGTCATGAGTCAGGTGCCCTTGGCGTGTGAAGCACCGGCGCAGCTCGCCGCCGTCCTTGTATCCGTTGTGGTCGTTGTCGGAGGCCCAGATGTCCTTGAGCGGAGCGTTCGGCATTCCCGACGGCCTCTCGACGACACACCGGTCCTCCGCGTTCTCAAGAGGCTTGACGTCGAGGCCTGAGGCGAGGAGGTCGACGCCAGGGGTGCCTCCCATGTAGAGGATGAGCGCACTTGCGTCGCAGGAAGAGCCGGCCGGTTTTGCCAACACCTCCCGCGAGTGCCGTGAGTCGCACGGTGTCGGTGTGTTGCCGTCGTAGCAGCCCGACGATGGTGAGTCTGCCTGTGAGGACTCCTCGTCGGCTGTAACGGAGTGAGTCTCTAGAGTGGGTGAGGGAGAGGGCGGCTCGGAGGGTGAGTGATGGAAGGACGTAGGTGAGGATTGCCCTCTGAGTTTGTCGATCAGAGCGTAGGTTTCATTGGTGGCTCCAGGAAGCGTTGCCACCAATGTCAGTGTCATGAGAACAAGACTCAGCACTGCCGTAATGGGCTGCCAGTGGTTGCGCAAAATTTCTAGCCAGCCGGTGGGCTGTCTCTTCTTTTGCTTACCGGTGGTGTTGGAGGGGCGTTGCTGGATGTACTTCACAATACGTCCGTATCCCTAGTTACTCGAGCCTCATATCGAACATGACGGCAGTGAGCGACTTGGAGCCGTTGTACTTGTGTCCTTCTCGATCTAACGGAATGAGGTCGATCTTGAGTGCGTTGGTGTTAGTGACGTCTATTTCGAAGGGCTTGATCTCATTGACGGGGATATCGATGAACTGGTCACTCTTTCCGTCCCGGTACACCTCGACTCTGAGGGTGAGGTCGGAGGATTCTGAGTTATTGTCCTGTCCGGCGTTGAAGGTGAGCTTGCGGAACCGGTTCTCCAGTCGGAGTTCAGCCTCGACGCCGTCACTGTCCCTTAAACGTGCGCCAATTCCCTTCTTCTTACTAATGGTGGCCACGTTGTAGAGATCTTCTTTCAGGGAGAGCGAGGGGTTGAACAAGTCGCCTCGAGTGAGGTCGCGTCCCTGGGTGTTGGTGAGGGTTCCGTCCTCGGCCGATGAGGTGGAGGGGGTGACGCCGTCGGCGCCGTGCGTGGGTGGCGTCGACGGATCGCTCGCTGTAGGAGTGGCCGTTGTGGAGGGGGAGCTGCTCGGTGTCGGTGTCTCCGTGGGGGATGGGGAGGAGGGGGGCCTCCGGGTTGTGGGGCTGTTGGCGGCTGTGTGCTGGGTTCGGAGGTGGCCTGCTTCCCCGAGCATGCCGCCAACGTCAGAGCGGTCAGGTAGGAGAGGGTGAGAGCTGTGCGCCGACTGACCGGCCTGATCGTATATTTCATACGGACATAATATGTCCGACATGTCGAGGTTCAGAGGGTAGTGAAGTTTAATTTCTACACAAATATTTATGGAATAATCTGGCTGGATTCCTGATTGTCTTTCGCCGGCTGGAGTCGCAGGTCTTCGGCGGTGCGTTGCCGGCCTCGTGCCCGCCTCCCGGCCGGAGCTCCGGCTGCGGCTCGGCCTCAGCTGACCTCGACGATGACGGGGACGTGGTCGGAGGCGCCCTTGCCCTTGCGCTCGTCGCGGTCGATGGCGGCGTCGGTGACGCGGCCCGCCAGGGCCGGCGAGGCGTAGACGAAGTCAATGCGCATGCCCTCGTTCCTCGGGAAGCGCAGCTTCTGGTAGTCCCAGTACGTGTAGTTGGTGACCCGCTCGCGCGTGACCTCACTCATGCCCACCTCGGCGAAGGCGGCGAAGGCCTCGCGCTCCGGCTCCGAGACGTGGGTGGCGCCCTCGAAGACGCTCATGTCCCACACGTCCTCGTCTCGGGGCGCCACGTTCCAGTCGCCCACCAGCGCCAGCGGCAGGTCGGGGTCGGCCTCGAGCCAGGCGGCGACGTCGTCGCGCAGCACCCGCAGCCAGTCGAGCTTGTACGTGTAGTGCGGGTGGGTGAGCTCGCGGCCATTGGGCACATACAGGCTCCACAGGCGCACCGGCGCCGCATCCGAGGCCGCACCCACCGTCGCCCCCAGCGCCCGGGCCTCCACGACCGGCTCAGCCTCGGGCTTGGCCGCCCAGGCGGGCTGGCCCGGGAAGGAGACGGCGACGTCGTCGAGGCCCACACGTGAGGCGATCGCCACCCCGTTCCACTGGTTGAGCCCGTGGATGGCCAGCTCGTAGCCGGCGGCCTCGAAGGGCTCGACCGGGAACTGGTCGGGGCGGCACTTGATCTCCTGCATCGCCAGGGCGTCGATGTCCTCACGCTCCAGGAAGGCCAGGACGCGGTCGACGCGGGTGCGGATGGAGTTGACGTTCCAGGTGGCCAGGCGCATGGCAGCAGAGTAGCCGGTGTCTGATTCCCATTGCGCACTCACCAATCGCTCGTAGTCTGCGGCCATGGGAACAGCACTTGTCACCGGGGCCACGAGCGGTCTCGGCCTGGAG
This sequence comes from Actinomyces sp. SKVG-SVH-4(1), assembly GCF_048514265.1. Lineage (NCBI taxonomy): Bacteria > Bacillati > Actinomycetota > Actinomycetes > Actinomycetales > Actinomycetaceae > Actinomyces > Actinomyces sp. SKVG-SVH-4(1). Next base: position 2,553 of record NZ_JBGEVE010000003.1, read on the forward strand.
ATCGCCTGGCAGCTCGCCCAGGCCCGTCATGACCTCGTCCTCGTGGCGCGCACCCCGGAGCGGCTGCGGGTGGTGGCTGAGGAGATGCGCCAGTTCGCAGGCGTCCAGGTCGAGACCCTGCAGGCCGACCTGTCCAAGCGCAACGAGCTCGAGCGCGTCGCCGAGCGCCTGCGGGACAAGAGCAGGCCCGTCGGGCTCCTGGTCAACAACGCCGGCTTCGGACTGGGGCAGCGCTTCGTCGGGGGAGACCTGTCCCGCGAGGAGGACGCCCTCGACGTCATGGTCCGAGCGGTCATGGTGGCTTCCCACGCGGCGGCCGGCGCCATGGTGGAGCGCGGTCGCGGCGCCATTCTCAACGTCTCCTCCATGACCGCGCACACCGCCATGGGTACCTATGCGGCCCACAAGGCCTGGGTGCTGCGCTTCACCGAGGGGCTGGCCGCCGAGCTCGCCGGCACCGGGGTGAGCGCCACGGCGCTGTGCCCGGGGCTGGTGCACACCGGTTTCCACGCCGCGGCCGGTATCGACGAGACCCAGTGGAAGGAGCCGCTGTGGTTGGACGCCGAGCGAGTGGCCATCGACGCTCTGGCGGCGGTGCGGCGCGGCCAGGTCATCTGCACCCCGAGCCTGCGCTACCGCAGCGCCAACGCCGTGCTGCGGCTGGCGCCCCGCTGGTTCGTGCGCCGGGTGGTTGGGCCGGAACGCTCCGGTCAGGGGCGCGACTGAGGCCGGCGGGGCTCGCCGGCGGCCCGAAGTGTCACAGATGGCGACTATTCGGGGGCGATCACCATTGCTGCCGACCTTCCCAAGGCGCTGACCAGCGCAGACGCGGCGAGGTTGGCGGATATTGGCGGATACTGCCTCCTAAAAGTCGCCAATCGTGACAGAGTCGCGGAATCGCCCAGGGCTGAGCGCCCCCGCTGGCCAGGGGCGCCGTGACCTGCAACGATCGCACCATGGCTTCTATTACCTTCCATGGAGACCCCGTTAGCACCGTCGGCGAGCTGCCCGCTGTGGGCTCGGCCGCGCCCGCCTTCGACCTCGTGGGCGCCGACCTCGCCCCGGTCACCAGCCAGTCCCTGGCCGGCCGCCGCGTGGTCCTCAACATCTTCCCCTCGGTGGACACCGGGGTGTGCGCCGCCTCCGTGCGCCAGTTCAACAAGCTGGCCTCCGAGCTGGACAACACGACCGTGGTCTGCGTCTCCGCCGACCTGCCCTTCGCCGGAGCCCGCTTCTGCGGCGCCGAGGGCCTCACCAACGTGGTCACCGCCTCGACCTTCCGCTCCACCTTCGGCGCCGACTACGGCGTCACCCTGGCCGACGGCCCGCTGGCCGGCCTGCTGTCGCGCGCTGTCGTGGTCCTCGACGAGTCCGGCAAGGTTGTCTACACCGAGCAGGTCCCCGAGGTCGGCCAGGAGCCCGACTATGACGCCGCCGTGGCCGCCCTGTCCTGACTCCTCCTTCCGCTGAACCGTAGGAGCCCGCCCCGTCCGCACCGCGCGGGCGAGGGCGGGCTCCTGTCCGCAGTGGGTGTCTACCCGGCGCGCAGCCCCCGAGTCCCACTACCATCGGAGCCGTGAGCACCAACGACTCCCACATCACCCGCCTGGCCGAGCTCGTCAACGAGCTGTCCGTCGTCCGTGGCAAGGTCACCCTCGCCTCCGGCCTCGAGTCCGACTTCTACGTGGACATGCGCCGCGCCACCCTCCATCACGAGGCCGCCCCCCTCATCGGCCACGTCATGCTCGACATGCTCGAGGAGGCGGGCCTGGGCACCGACGAGATCGACGCCGTCGGCGGCCTGACCATGGGGGCCGACCCCGTGGCCGCCGCCATGCTGCACGCCGCGGCCTCGCGCGGCCTGGACCTGGACGCCTTCGTCGTGCGCAAGGCCGCCAAGGACCACGGCATGCGCCGGCGCATCGAGGGACCCGACGTCGCCGGGCGCCGCGTGGTCGTCCTGGAGGACACCTCCACCACCGGCGGCTCGCCCCTGGAGGCCGTCGAGGCCCTGCGCGAGGCGGGTGCCGACGTGCGGGCCGTGGCCGTCATCGTGGACCGGGCCACCGGCGCGCGCGAGCGCATCGAGGCCGCCGGCCTGCCCTACTACGCGGCGCTCGGTCTGGCCGACCTCGGCCTGGAGTGAGCAACCGACGACGCCAGCAGGCGGGCGGGGCGGAGCCGGCGGCTCCCGCCGACCTGCCTGAGGGGGAGCACCTGTCCGCGGCGCCCTCAGCAGATTCTGTGGCGGGTCCGGAGGCGGACCGGCCGGCCGACGTCCGCCAGGTCGGCGTCGGCCCCTGGCCTGGCGGCCCCGAGGCCTGGCCCACCGACCTCCGCTACGACCGCGAGCTGCTCGCCGACGGCGACAGGCGCAATGTCGTCGACCGCTACCGCTACTGGACCATCGCGGCCATCCGTGCCGACCTGGCCGCCCGTGCCCACCGGCTGCACATCGCCATCGAGAACGTCAGCCAGGACCTCAACATCGGCTCCATCGTGCGCAGTGCCAACGCCTTCAACGTGGCCGGCGTCCACATCATCGGCCGACGCCGCTGGAACAAGCGCGGCGCCATGGTCACCAATCGCTACCTGGACGTGCGCCACCACCCCGAGCCCGGCGAGCTGCTCGCCTGGGCGCGGGCCGAGGGCTATGAGGTCATCGGCATCGACAACGGCCCCGGGGCCCAGCCCCTGGAGGCCGCCGACCTGCCCGAGCGCTGCCTCATGGTCTTCGGCTCCGAGGGGGAGGGCATCAGCCCCGAGCTGAGCGCCGGCTGCTCCCGGCTGCTGCGCATCGGTCAGTACGGCTCCACCCGCTCCATCAACGTGGCGGCCGCCGCGGCCGTGGCCATGCACACCTGGATCCTCCAGCACGCGGGGCCGGCGCCCGACTGACCCGGGGCCGTCGCGGCCCGCTGGGACGGCCTGCCCCGTGGGAGGTGGGGCCAAACCGCCCCTGAACAGAGGTCATGCTGCCGGACTGCTGCCTGACCGGCGCCCGACCTGGGACCATGATCCGGTTCACGTGGCCTCGAATTCGTGGAACAATCGGCCCCGCACCACTGACTCATACAGACATCAGGAGGCACCCAGTGGCCATTGCAACCCCGGAGTCCTACGCCGACATGCTTGACCGCGCGAAGGCCGGCAAGTACGCCATCCCCGCGATCAACGTCACCTCGTCCCAGACTCTGTCCGCGGCCCTCAAGGGCTTCGCCGACGCCGAGTCCGACGGCATCGTCCAGATCTCCAACGGTGGTGCCGCCTACTGGTCCGGTTCCTCGCGCCTCGACCGCGTCAAGGGCTCGATCGCCTTCACCGCCTACGCCCGCGCCGTGGGTGACCTCTACCCCGTCACCATTGGTCTGCACACCGACCACTGCCCCAAGAAGCTCCTGGCCGACTGGATCCACCCGCTCCTGGAGATCGAGGCCGAGCAGGTCAAGAACGGTGAGCTGCCGATGTTCAACTCCCACATGTGGGACGGCTCTGCCGAGGCTCTCGACGACAACATCGAGATCGCCGTCGACATGCTCAAGCGCGCCAAGGCCGCCAACGTCGTCCTCGAGATCGAGATCGGTGCCGTGGGTGGCGAGGAAGACGGCATCAAGGGTGAGGAGAACGCCAACCTCTACACCACCGCCGACGACGCCTGGAAGGCCATCGAGGCCCTCGGCCTGGGTGAGAACGGCCGCTACATCACCGCTCTGACCTTCGGTAACGTGCACGGCTCCTACAAGCCCGGCCACGTCAAGCTCCGCCCGGAGATCCTCGGCGAGATCCAGGAGGACGTGGCCAAGCGCCTCGGTGACCGCCTGTCCTCCAAGGTCGGCGACAAGAGCTCGCCCTTCGACCTGGTCATGCACGGTGGCTCCGGCTCCACCGACGAGGAGATCGCCACCGCGGTGCGCAACGGCGTCATCAAGATGAACGTCGACACCGACACCCAGTACGCCTACACCCGCCCGGTCGCCGGCTGGATGTACACCAACTACGAGGGTGTCCTCAAGATCGACGGCGAGGTCGGCAACAAGAAGCAGTACGACCCGCGCGCCTGGGGCAAGGCCGCTGAGGAGGGCATGGCCGCCCGCGTCGTCGAGGCCTGCGAGCGTCTCGGCTCCGTCGGCTCCGCCCGCAAGTGAGTCCCCACCCCGCACAGGGGTGAACGGCGACTGATCGCTGTACGTGGCCCCGGCACCCCTGTGGTGCCGGGGCCACGTCCTGCTTGCGCAGGGGGTGGTGGGAAGGTTCTCGACGACGAACTGACCGATCGTTGCATAGTTGCAGAAGGTGTGGGTGAAGGAAGCGCCTATCGGAGTAAGGAGTGGAATCTTTGGCCTGCCAAGGAAAACAGGGTGTCGCACGAAAGATCCCAAACTGAGACCCAGGCCACTGATTGCAAACCTTGCAGCAATGCGGGCCGAAATGTGCCATGATAGGTCGTCGCCGTTGAACCGACGGCTCCGCCGCCGGCGACACGGCAGTCGCGCCTTGCGGACGCCTCTGTCCGCGCCTGTCCCATGCGTCCAAAGGAGGACCCCAATGCGACTCATCTCCCGCCGCTCCATGCTCGGTGGAACCGCTGCGATCGCTGTCGCCGCGACCCTGGCGGCCTGCTCGAAGGGCTCGTCCGGATCCGATGGCGCCGGTGGCGTCTACTTCCTCAACTTCAAGCCCGAGGCGGAGCAGGGGTTCAAGGAGGTCGCGGCCGCCTACACCAAGAAGACCGGTGTGAACGTCAAGGTCGTCACCGCTGCTTCCGGCACCTACGAGCAGACCCTCAAGACGGAGATCGCGAAGTCCAACCCGCCCACGCTGTTCAACCTCAACGGCCCCGTGGGATACGGCAACTGGAAGGACTACGCCTCCGACCTGTCCGACGCCGAGTTCACCAAGCAGCTGACCGATGAGTCCCTGGCCCTCAAGGGCGACGAAGGCAAGGTCGTGGGTGTGCCGCTGGCCATCGAGGGCTACGGCATCGTCTACAACGCCGCCATCCTCAAGAAGTACTTCGCCATGGAGGGTGCCAAGGCCACTGCCGTCGATCAGATCAAGGGCTTCGACAAGCTCAAGGAGGTCGTCGAGGACATGCAGGCCAAGAAGGCCGAGCTCGGTATCGAAGGCGTCTTCGCGGCCACCTCCTTCGCCCCCGGAGAGGACTGGCGCTGGCAGACCCACCTGGCCAACTACCCGGTCTACTACGAGTACCGCGACGCCAAGGTCGACAACCTCGACGAGATCAAGCTGACCTACTCGGAGAACTACAAGCAGATCTTCGACCTCTACCTCAAGAACTCCACGGTGCCGGCCGAGCAGACCGGGGCCAAGAGCGTCAAGGACTCCATGTCGGAGTTCGCCGTCGGTAAGGCCGCCATGGTCCAGAACGGAAACTGGGCATGGTCGCAGGTCGAGAGCGAGTCGGGCAACGTCGTCAAGAAGGAGGACATCCACTTCCTGCCGATCTACATCGGCGTCTCCGGCGAGGACAAGTCCAACATCGCCGTCGGCACCGAGAACTACCTGACGGTCAACTCCGAGGCCGCCGAGGGCGACCAGAAGGCTACCAAGGACTTCCTCACCTGGCTGTTCACCGACGCCGAGGGCTCCAAGATGGCCGCCGAGAAGCTCAGCATCATCGCGCCCTACAAGGCATACGCCGAGCTGGCCCCCTCCGACCCGCTGGGCAAGGAGGTCTCCGAGGCCATCAACAACAAGGACCTCACGCCCGTCAAGTGGGTCTTCCCGACCTTCCCGAGCCAGGACTTCAAGAACCAGCTCGGCCAGCACCTGGCTCAGTACGCCACCGGCAAGGAGGACTGGGCGAAGGTCAAGGACTTCTTCGTCTCCGACTGGGCGACGGAGAAGAAGGAGGCCAAGGAGGGCTGACGCCGTCGAGTCGCGTCAGCCGGTCCAGGCCCGCCTGAGCCTGTCGACGACGGCATGACGACGACTCATCTCCCCAACCCCTCTCCTGTCGGGGCGGCACGCCCGAGCAGCTCGTTTTGCGCGATGCCGCCCCGGTGGGAACCCTCCGGTACCCGCGGCCCGGCGGGTGCCGGTCTCACCTCGAGGTAGTTATGACCAAGGCACTGAAAAAGTTCTTCCCAGTTTTTGCAGGGCCGACCCTGTTGGCCTTCATGATCGCGTTCATCGTCCCCTTCTTCATGGGGCTCTATCTCTCCTTCACCAAGTTCAGCACCCTCACCAACGTTCGGTTCGTGGGCACTGACAACTACGTCAGGGCGTTCAGTGAGAGGAGCCACTTCCTTCCCGCGCTGGGGTTCACTGCGCTCGTGTCGATCATCTCGATCATCACGGTGAACCTGGGTGCCTTCGCCCTGGCATACATCCTGACCCGCAAGCTGCGCGGTACCAACTTCTTCCGCGCGGTCTTCTTCATGCCCAACCTCATCGGCGGCATCGTCCTGGGCTTCACCTGGCAGGTGATGCTCAATGCGATTCTCCAGCGCTGGGGTCAGACGATCGTCAATGACTGGCGACTGGGACTGGCTGGCCTGGTCATGCTCGTCAACTGGCAGCTCATGGGCTACATGATGGTCATCTACATCGCCGGCCTTCAGAACGTGCCGCCCGAGCTCATCGAGGCCTCGCAGATCGACGGCGCCAGCAAGTGGCAGACGCTGCGCAACGTGACGCTGCCGATGATCATGCCCTCGATCACCATCTGTCTGTTCCTCACTCTGGCCAACACCTTCAAGATGTACGACCAGAACCTCGCCCTGACCAACGGTAATCCTGCCAAGCAGACCGAAATGGCGGCTCTCAACATCGTCAACACGATGTACGTGAAGAATCATCAGGAGGGTGTGGCCCAGGCCGAGGCCGTCATTTTCTTCCTCATTGTTGCCGCCATCGCGCTCATCCAGCTGCGCGCCACTCGTTCCAAGGAGGTCGACGCATGAGCGCTGCCGTCCAGACAAAGACATCTGAAGCTGCTCTCGAGAAGGCTGCTCGGCGCAGTACCGGCCAGAACGTCCTGTTCGGTCTGCTGATCGTCCTCGTCCTCGTGTGGGTGATCCCCCTCGTCTTTGTTCTTGTCAACTCTTTCAAGGGGAACATCTTCATCTCCAACGAGCCCTTTAGCCTGCCGACGTCGAAGAGTTCGGTCGGCCTGGGCAACTACGCCACCGGCCTGGCCCTGTCGGGCTTCGCCAGCGCCATGGGCTGGTCGCTGTTCATCACCGTGGGTTCTGTCGTCGTCATCGTGTTCCTCACGGCGATGACCGCCTACTACATCACCCGCATCAAGACGTGGTGGACCGCCATGATCTACTACGCCTTCGCCTTCTCCATGATCGCTCCCTTCCAGATGGTCATGTTCCCCACCGTCAAGGTGGCCGACATGCTCGGCCTGGCCACTCCCTGGGGCATGATCGTCCTCTACCTCGGTTTCGGTGGGGGGCTGTCGGTGTTCCTGTTCGCCGGCTTCATCAAGTCGATCCCCCTGGAGATCGAGGAGGCCGCCTACATGGACGGCTGCTCGCCGCTGCAGACCTACTTCAAGGTGGTCATGCCGCTGCTCAAGCCGACGGCGGTCACGGTGGCGATCCTCAACGCCATGTGGGTGTGGAACGACTTCCTCCTGCCCAACCTCGTCATCGGCCAGGACGAGCGCTACAAGACGATTCCGATCGTCATCCAGGCCCTGACGGGATCCAACGGAAACAAGGACCTCGGTGCCCAGATGGCCATGCTCGTCTTCGCCATCGTCCCGATCGTCGCCTTCTACCTCTTCGGCCAGAAGCACATCATCGAGGGTGTGGCCGCAGGAGCGGTCAAGGGCTGATACCCCCTCACGAGTCCTGATACGGGCGGTTCTCAAGGCCCCACTGCCGGCCTTGAGAACCGCCCGTATCATGTCCACCTGTTACTGCTCGAGTCCCCACGAAGGAGCCCCTGTGGCGCTGTTCCCCGGCCCTGACAGCCCGGCCTACCGGGCCTGGTCCGCAGCGGCGGATGTCGTCATCCTCAACGTCCTCACCCTGGCGGGCTGCCTGCCGGTGGTGACGGCGGGCGCCTCCCTGACGGCCTGCGCCCGGGTGGCCGGTGAGATGGTGGCCGACGACGATCCGGCGGTCATGAGCACCTGGTGGCGCTCCTTCCGTCTCAACCTGCGCCAGTCCCTGGCCTGGTGGCTGCCAGTACTCGTCCTGGTGGCCCTGAGTACCTGGGAGTACTTGCTCCTGTCCGACTCCTCCCTGGGGGAGCACAACGGCGGAGTGAGCGGTTCACTGTCCGGGCTGGTGCTGGCCGGGGAAGTGCTCCTGGCCGCGATCCTCGTCTGGCTGCTGCCGCTGGCCGCCTTCTTCGACGCCCCGGTCCACCGCCACCTGTCCAATGCGCTTCGTCTCGCGGTGGGGCGTCTTGGAGTCACCGTGCTCGCTCTGGTGATCGTGGCGGCGCCTGCGATCGTCTTCTGGGGGCTGGCGGCCTCGCGGGCCGCGGTCACCTGGTTCATGGTTCTTCTCGGGCCGGCTTTCCAGACCTACCTCATCGCTCTTCTGCAGCGCTCCACCATGGTGGCGCTCCGCGGTGCTTCGACGTCGGAGCCCTGAAGGGTGCGAACACGTTGTCGGTGAGTGCAACGTCCCCACTGTGCGTCATGGCCCCGGAATCGACTGATTCCGGGGCCACGCGCCTTGAGGAGCTCGTTAGTACCACGCGCCGGGCTGGTTGTTGAACGGCTGCTGGTAGGGCTGGGCCTGCTGGTAGGGCTGGGTGGCGGGTTCCCCGTAGCCCGGCTGGTAGGGCTGCTGAACCGGCTGGTAGGGCTGCGGTGCCGGCTGACCCTGCTGGTAGGGCTGAGCAGCGGGGTCGGTGTAACCGGGCTGGTAGGGCTGCGGCGTCGGCTGTCCCTGCTGGTAGGGCTGAGCAGCGGGGTCGGTGTAACCGGGCTGGTAGGGCTGCGGCGTCGGCTGTCCCTGCTGATAGGGCTGCGCGGCTGGGTCGGTGTAGCCCGGCTGGTAGGGCTGCTGAACCGGTTGACCCGGCTGACCGAAGAGTGCTTGGTTGGGGTCGTAGCCCTGTGCAGGAGCCGCGTAAGGATTGAACTGGGGCTGGTTCTTCTTCCGCTGGTTCATGACGACCGCAGCCGCGACGCCGCTCACGATGGCCACCGCGATCACGCCGACAACCACCCACACCCAGACCGGAGTGGAGCCGCTGTCCTCCTCCTCTTCCGTGGAGGCCTGCTTGCTGCTGGCCGCTGCCTTCTTGGGGGCCTTGTCCTTCCCCTTGACCTTGTGCGAATCCAGGTTGTCGAAGGTGACCTTGTTGCCCTCGACCTTGCCCCCGTCGGCCTCTGTGACCTTACCGGGGAAAGTAACGCTCTGGGAGTACTTCACCCCATCGGACGGGGGTGAGCTGGATGTATCAGACGAGCCTCCGGTCGTGACGATGTACTCGTCGCCCTTGTGCTTGATCTGGCCATCGCTGTTATCGATGCTGTCGTTGCCCTCGATGGTGCAGGTCCGGGTGTCCCCGTTCTCCTTGAACGTGGCTTTCGCATTGCCGCCGTTGAATAAGTTTCCCTTGCAGTCACTCTCAGTCAGAGCGCCCAAACCGGTGTGGTCGGTCATGACTGCCTTCAACGTGTAGGTGTCATCCTCGTCGAGGACGATGTCAATGGTGGCTTCGAACAGGAGTGACGAGTCTGGGGCTGTTGGGAGACCATGCGCAGGCGCACCGGCCAAGGTCAAGGCGGCGGATACGGTCAGAACGAAGAGGCTCGCCAGCACGGAGCGCGGCGCGGAGATAGGGCGGGCGAAGACATGAGGCATGTCCACACCGTATCGCCTCCTGTATCTGTTGGTGGGGGACACCGGTGGGGATCTCTCCACCCGGCTCCGGTAGGCTAGAGGACGGTGTGTCCACCGGCACGCCGTCACTGAAGTCAGGGAGCAGCCATGCCAGCCGTTGTCGTCGTCGGGACCCAGTGGGGAGACGAGGGAAAGGGCAAGGCGACTGACCAGCTCGGTCAGGACGTCGACTACGTCGTGAAGTTCAACGGCGGCAACAACGCCGGACACACCGTCGTCATCGACGGCGAGAAGTTCGCCTTCCACCTCCTGCCGGCCGGTGTGCTCACTCCCGGGGTCACCCCCATCATCGGTAACGGCGTCGTCGTCGACCTGGAGGTCCTCTTCAACGAGATCGCTGAGATCACCTCCCGTGGCAAGGACGCCTCCAGCCTCCTCATCAGCGCCAACGCCCACATCATCCCCTCCTACAACCGGGTTCTGGACCGCACCACCGAGCGTTTCCTGGGCGCGCGTCAGCTGGGCACCACCGGCCGTGGGATCGGACCAACGTATGCGGACAAGATGAACCGCGTGGGCATCCGCGTCCAGGACCTCTTCGACGAGTCGATCCTGCGTCAGAAGGTGCACTCCGCCCTGGACCAGAAGAACAGCCTCTTCCTCAAGGTCTTCAACCGGGCCGCCATCGATGCCGACGCCGTTGCCGACGAGCTGCTGTCCTACGCGGATCGGGTCCGGCCCATGGTCGTCGACTGCTCCCTGGTGCTCAACCACGCCCTCGATCAGGGCAAGACCGTCCTGTTCGAGGCCGGCCAGGCCACGATGCTCGACATCGACCACGGCACCTACCCCTTCGTCACCTCCTCCAACCCCACTGCCGGCGGCGCCTGCACGGGTACCGGTGTGGGACCCACCCGGATCGACTCGGTCGTCGGTGTCGTCAAGGCCTACACGACCCGCGTGGGGGAGGGGCCCTTCCCCACTGAGCTGCTTGACGACATGGGGGAGCGTCTTCGCACCGAGGGCGGTGAGTACGGGGTCACCACCGGCAGGCCGCGGCGCTGCGGCTGGCACGACGCCGTCGTCACCCGCTACGCGGCACGCGTCAACGGGCTGACCGACCTGGTGATGACCAAGCTCGACGTCCTCACCGGGCACGAGACCATCCCCGTGTGCGTCGCCTACGACATCGACGGCACCGTCACCCAGGAGATGCCGCTGACCCAGTCCGGCTTCCACCACGCCGTCCCCGTCTACGAGGAGCTGCCCGGCTGGAGCGAGGACATCAGCGAGGTCCGCAACTTCGCCGACCTGCCTCAGGCGGCCCAGGACTACGTGCTGCGCATTGAGGAGCTGGCCCGCTGCCGTATCTCCGCCATCGGTGTCGGGCCGGGTCGCGAGGCCACGATCTCTCGTCACTCGCTCATCGGGTGACGTGAGGGCGCGGCGTCAGCGATAGCGGCTGCTCGACGGCGCCGCGCTCAGGAAGCGGAATAGAGAGCTTCCGGGAGCGTGCCCACCGTGGGCCGGCCGTGGTGCTGCCCGCATGATGACCATTGTGATGCGTGCTGGGGCAGCCCAGGAGCGATGTCCCTTTCCAGGTCCGATCGATCGTTCTCCGATGTCTTCGTCGTGGCCTGCGTCGATCCGGACCTGCTGTCAGGGAGTCATCATGCGAGCGGATTGACGCCCACCCGAGTTTGAGCCTCAGTAGCCTCCGTAGCCGTTGTGGTTCGGTGGAAAGTGCGGAGCGGGGGCCGGTCCCTGAGACTGCGGCAGCTGATACTGCTGAGGGGCAGGTGAGTAGCCTGGTTGGGCGGGAGGTGGGCCTGCCTGTGCTTGAGAGGGGAAGGCGGCCGGATGGGAGGCGGGCATAAGAGTGCTTGCCTGAAGCGACTGCTGCCCCAGCGCATCCAGGTACTTCTTCTCCCGGTTCTTCTTGAGCGTGTTGCTGACGATAGCGACAACTCCTCCGACCACAGCAATCACGATGAGTGTGACGACGATAGCTCCCTTTCCGCCCGATGACTGCGACGAGGACGTAGAACCGGGGGTGGCCGTTGAACTGGATGAGGGTGCGGAGCTGGATGCGGGCGTCGAACTGGGCGAGGGTGTCGAACTGGGCTGAGACGCCGCCTGGGCGGTGTCCTTGCCGCGGGCCTTCTGATTGTAGAAGCTGCTGAAGGAGACCTTGTTCTGTTGATCTCCCTCGACCTTGCCCCCTCCGGATTCCGTCACCTCACCGGGGAAGACGACTGTGAGGGAGAATGTGTCGGCGCTGCCGTCCTTGGGTGCGGAGTCATCATGGGTGTCGACGACGTACTCGTCTCCGTCATGAGTCACGTAGTTGTTCCTGGATACGGGGGTGGTGTACGTGGCCTTGCAGGTCGGAGTCCCGTTGTCGTTGGTGAACGTAATGTCGGGTGGGGTGGCGGCCTGTGAGAACGTCTCTTGGACGCAGTCCTCCTTCAGGCTCTTTTCTCTGGAAGCCGGTGACGTGATCGTGATGGTGGTCGTCAGCTCTTCATCGGACTTGATGGCAAGCTCGAAGTTGATTTTCTCCTGGCGCGTGAGCTGTGCAGGTAGCGCGGCGCTGGTGGGGCTTGCCGCCACCGCCAGGAAGAGCGAGGCGGCCAGACAGAGCATCCCGACGAGACTCGTCGCAGGGTTGTGTCTCAGGGCGAGATAACGCATGTACAGCCTTCGAATGGTGCGGGTCGGGTTGACTGCATGGCGGTGCGGAGGGCGTCGCCACTCGGTGCGACGAGCTCCGCACCGCCGTCGGAGCTCAGCCCCAGCTGGAGGGCGGAGGTGCTGACGGGTAGCCGGGGGGAGGCGGTACGGCCCCCGGAGGCATCGTGCCGTCCGGTCCGGGCTGGTTGTCACCTTGGGCGACGAAGCCGGAGGGGGACGGAGGCATGGCGCCGGGAGCCTGCATCTGGCCAGGAGTTTGCATCTGGCCAGGAGCGTAGGGCTGCTGCTGCGGTGCGTATCCCGGGGCGCTGACCGCGTAGGCCTGCTGCTGCGCCGTCTTCTTGTGCTTGAGGAACCAGAAGAGGCCGCCGCCGATCGCTCCGACCACCACAACCCCCACGATCACCCATACCCAGGGGAAGGCGGGAGTGTCCTTGCCGCTGACGCGGTACCTTCCCGGCTCGGTGAAGGTCACCGTGTTCCCGCTGACCTTGCCGCCGTCGGCATCCGTGACCTGGCCCGGGAACGTGACGGAGAGCGTGTACTCACTGTCGAGTCCGGAAGACGAGGAGGGAAGGTTGCCCTTCTTGGTGTCGAGGACGTACTCGTCGTCCTTGTGCTCGATGAAGCCATCGACCTCGGAGATGTCGATCGACTTGCCTGAGAGTGTGCAGGTGGGGAAGCCGTCGCGCTCGGAGTAGGAGGCCTTCAGGTCTTTGAACGGCCCTCCGCCGTCAGAAGAGTTGCAGCCGTCCTTCAAGTTCCGCCTGGCGGACGAGGACTTACTCTTGACTTGCCCGACGACGGTCATGTTGTAGGTGTCATCCTGGTTGATGACGATCCGCACGGAAATCGAGGGGTCGGAATCGTCACTCGCGGCGGAGGTGACCGCGTAACTTGGAGGGATCAGGAGTGTCAGAGACAAGAGAAACGCCAGAAAGACGGGCGTTCTCAAGGAGCGGTGTTTGGGGACGGTCACGGCCATAGTTCTCACCCTAGTTGGTCGGTGTTGATGGGATCTCCGCATGGGGAGTGATGGCGCGGAGAAAGATGTTGTGGCCCCGGGATCGTCAGATCTGAGGGCCACAACAACGGGAGGGGTCAATGGGGTCAGTAGGAGCCTTGTCCAGGAGCGCCGTAGCCGGTCTGCTGGCCGGGCTGGGCCTGGGGGGCGCCGTAGCCGGTCTGCTGGCCGGGTTGGGCCTGGGGGGCGCCGTAGCCCGCCTGCTGGTCGGGAGCGCCATAGCCGGGCTGGGCCTGGGGAGCGCCGTAGCCCGCCTGCTGGCCGGGCTGAGCCGGGAAGGCCTGGTTCGGGTCATAGCCCTGGACGGGCGTTCCGTAAGGAGCCTGGGGCTTGTTCTTCTTGCTGCGGATGACGAGGAAGGCGGCCAGTCCGCCGATCAGTGCCAGGGCACCGACTCCGACGATGATCCAGACCCACATGGGGATGGAGCCGTCTCCGCCCTTCACGGTGTGGGACTTGATGTCGGTAAAGGTGACCTTGTTGCCATCGACCTTGCCGCCGTCGGCCTCTGTGACCTTTCCTGGGAAGGTGATGGACTGGGTGACGTCGAGCTGGTCCATGTCACCGATTGCCTCGTCGGTGCCGATCTTGACGACGTACTCGCTGCCCTGATGCTTAATTGTGCCGTCGCTGTCCTTGATGGAAGCGGAGCCTTCAATCGTGCAGATAGTCGAGTCGCCATCCTCCTTGAACGTGGCCTTGGCGTTCTTGGAGTTCTTGCCGAACTGCGTCTGCGAGAAATCGTCGACTTTACAGTTGTCTTCGCTGAAGATGCCGAAACCGCTGTTGTCGGTCATCACCGCTTTCACGGAGTAGGTGTCGTCGGACTTGATGACGATGTCTGAGGTGATCTTCAGACCGGGGTTTGAGGAGTCGTCGTCCATGGGGGCGGCGTGTCCCGGGGTGCCGAGCAGCGCGAGGGGTGCGGACAGAGCGAGCACCGCAAGAGCCGTCAAGACGGACAGGGGCCTAGGGATGCGATGGGCGATGGCAGGTGTCATGCCCACACAGTAGCGGGTCAGATGCCAGGTTGTAACCGGATCGTCATGGGTATCGTTCCCCGCTCCGGGCAGACCGTCACTGGGGCTGCTGAGACGGGGGCTGGAAGTCGGTGTGACCGTGCCCCTCCTGGTAGGGCATCTGCGTGTATCCCGGTCCGGGCGACTGGGGTCCCCACTGCTGGGCGCCATAGGTGCTGAAGACGCCGGCGCCTCCAGGGGACTGAGGTGGAGGGAGAACGCTGGTGTCCTGGCCCGAGTCGACGTAGGGGGCGTAGCCGTCGCGAAGGTTGGTGACGGGATAGGGGTGGGTCGATCCCGGCATCGGCGGCAGGGGGCTAGGGGGAGACTGGTACGGGCCGCCGGTATAGACCTCCGGAGGCATGGTGCTGGTCGCCTCGGCCCCCTGAAAGGCTTGACCATAGACCTGGCCGTAGGGCGGTGCTGGAGCCAGCTGATTGGCCCGACGAGTCTTGAGGAGATACACCACGACGCCGACAACGATGAGGAGGACGACGGCGACGGCCGTCGCGATCATCCACCACTGCAGATGGAACGTGCCGTCCCCGCCCTCGGCGTGGAGAGCCTCAGAGCTCTCCATCACGTTGTCCCAGGTGACCTTGTTGTCGTCATTCCTCCCGTTGGACTTCGTCACCTCTTCGGGAAAGGTCACGGATACTGAGATCTTCATTCCTCCCGAGGTGCCCGGGGAGGTGGGCAGGGAGTCGTCCTTGCCGAGCTTGCTCAGTGCCTCGGGGGACAGGTCGAAGACGTACTTCCCGCCCTGGTGCTTGATCGTCCAGATGTCGGTCTGCAGGTTCTTGAGGGGAACCGACTTGGCTGTGACCTGGCACGCCGGCTGGCCGTTGTGGGACGTGAAGGTGTAGTTCGCCTTGACTCCCTTGGGCAGGGGGGTGGACTTCTCGAGCTTCGCCTGGGTGCAGCTCTCCCTGCTGATGAGCGACAGCCCCGACGAGTCCCACATGACGTAGGACAGGTCGGCGGTCTCGTTGTCATGGATGACGAAGTCGTAGTGAGCCCCGCATCCGGCCAGCAGCAGTGCGAGGCCCGTCAGTACCGCCACGGCCACTCGTCGCCTGACAGTGCGGGAGTCATGATTCATGTGTCGAGTCTAAATCGGTGCTGTGACAACGTGGAATAGTCGGAGTGCTCAGTGTCGCCCCGGCGCCGCCTTGCGGGGTGCGCGTCCGCTGCTGCGCCGTCGTAGGACGGCCACTGTCAGGACGCCGCCGAGCAGGGCCAGCCCCGCGGTCAGCCAGATGCGGGAACGAGTCCACCATGACACCCCCCGCGAGTCCTGGGCGTAGCCCGAGGCGCTCACGCCCTTGGCCACCGTGTCCGGGTCGTCCCAGGTGACCGTGGTGCCCGAGACCTTCCCCCCGCCGGACTGCGTCACCGCGCCGGGAAAGGTGACGGAGACCTTGGTGTCGACCAGGCCCTTGAAGGACGTGCTGCTCGGCTGGGCTCCGCCTGGGCCACCCGAGTCGCCCGACGGCGCGGCGGGGGCCTGAGATGCGCTGCCCTGCGCACCTGCGGCCCCGTTGGCGTCCTGGGAGGGGTCGGAGGGGAAGGGCTGGATCGTCACCTTGTAGACCTCGCCGTCGCGCACGACGATCGTGTTCGGCTCGGCCTGTGAGGCCTGGGGGACCTTGACCCCGCTGATGCTGACCTGGCAGCCGATTCCGTCGTCGCCGGTGATCGGGGTGGCCTTGACCGTGGTGCCCTCGGGCACGCCCAGGGCGGTGGGGTCGGAGTAGGTCGAGCAGTCGGGGGCCTTTCCCTTCGGGAAGACGGTGCCGCTGGTATCGCGCATCTCCAGGGCGACGTCGTAGCTGCCCTGAGAGCGGATGGTCATGTCCATGTGGGCGGTGCAGGCCGACAGCGCCAGGCAGGCGGTGGTCGCCGCGACGGCCGGTCGAAGCGCCCGGAGCGCCGGCGGGCGGGACAGGGGACGCGAGACGGGGCTCGTGGGACTGGACGCGGAGGACGGCGCGACGGACATGCGGGCACGCTACACGCTCGCACTGGACCTTCACTGAGGGCGGAACGACGCCGTTTCAAAGGCGGCAAAAGCCGCCATCCTCCCGAATGTGGCCGATCACATGCCGGTCCGGCCGGGCAGAGAGGCCCAGTTGGGACCTTCGGCGATGTGACCTGGGGCGCCAGGTGGGGGAGGATTGCTCTCGACCGAGCGAGTCGGCAACGGCGCGCTCACCGGATCAACATACCCAAGGAAGGGACTCGCATGACTGTGTCTGAGAAGGACGTCCGCGCTGCCGCGCCGGCTAACGCCCCTGAGGATGTCATCGAATTCGTCACACGCATCGCCGAGCTGGCCAAGCCCGAGAACGTCTACTTCGCGGACGGTTCACAGGAGGAGTGGGACCGCCTCACCACCGAGATGGTGGAGTCCGGCGTGTTCACGCGCCTCAACCCCGACAAGCGCCCCAACTCCTTCCTCGCGCGCTCCCTGCCCAGCGACGTCGCCCGTGTGGAGTCCAGAACCTTCATTTGCTCCGAGAAGGAGGAGGACGCCGGCCCGACCAACAACTGGTACGACCCGGCCGAGATGAAGAAGATCCTCCACGAGAAGTTCGACGGCGCCATGCGCGGCCGGACCCTCTACGTGATCCCCTTCTCCATGGGTCCCCTGGGCGGCCCCATCTCCCAGCTCGGCATCGAGCTGACCGACTCCCCCTACGTGGTGGTCAACATGCGGATCATGACCCGCATGGGTGCGGCCGCCATGGACCTCATCGCTGAGGGCCGCCCCTGGGTCCCGGCCGTCCACTCCGTCGGCGCCCCGCTGGCCGAGCACGAGAAGGACACCACCTGGCCCTGCAACGACGAGAAGTACATCACCCACTTCCCGGAGACCAACGAGATCTGGTCCTTCGGCTCCGGCTACGGCGGCAACGCCCTGCTGGGCAAGAAGTGCTACGCACTGCGCATCGCATCGACCATGGCCCGCCGCGACGGCTGGATGGCCGAGCACATGCTCATCCTGCGTCTGACCGACGAGAAGAGCGGCAAGCAGTACCACGTCACCGCCGCCTTCCCGAGCGCCTGCGGCAAGACCAACCTCGCCATGCTCCAGCCCACCATCCCGGGCTACAAGGTCGAGACCGTCGGTGACGACATCGCCTGGATGCGCCCCGGCCCCGACGGCCGCCTGCGCGCCATCAACCCCGAGGCCGGCTTCTTCGGTGTCGCCCCCGGCACCTCTTACGACACCAACCCCATGGCCATGGACACCATGAAGGCCAACACCATCTTCACCAACGTCGCCCTGACCGACGACGGTGACGTGTGGTGGGAGGGCATCGACGCCCCGATGCCGGAGCACCTCATCGACTGGCAGGGCAACGACTTCACCCCGGCCGACGCCGCCGAGGGCAAGAAGGCCGCTCACCCCAACAGCCGCTTCACCACCCCGGCCTCGCAGTGCCCGATCATCTGCCCCGACTGGGAGGCCCCCGAGGGCGTGGCCATCGACGCCATCCTCTTCGGCGGTCGCCGCGCCACCAACGTGCCGCTGGTCGCCGAGCAGTACGAGAACGCCCACGGCGTGTTCATCGGCTCCGCCGTGGCCTCTGAGGTCACCGCCGCCGCCCTGGACGCCAAGGTCGGCTCCCTGCGCCACGACCCCATGGCCATGCTGCCCTTCTGCGGCTACCACATGGCCGACTACTGGTCCCACTGGCTGGAGATGCAGGAGAAGCTGGGCGACAAGTTCCCCAAGGTCTACCAGGTCAACTGGTTCCGCAAGGACGAGAACGGCAAGTTCATCTGGCCCGGCTACGGCGACAACTCCCGCGTGCTCGACTGGATCGTGCGCCGTGCCTCCGGTGAGGTTGAGGCCGTCGACGGCGTCACCGGCCGCTACCCCAAGTTCGAGGACTTCAACCTCGAGGGCCTCGACCTGGGCGAGGAGGAGTGGGCCAAGATGTACGACATCGACCCCGAGGCCTGGGCCGCCGAGATGGACGACACCGAGGAGTACTACAAGCAGTTCGGTGACAAGCTGCCTGAGGCCATCAAGGAGCAGCTCGCCAAGTTCCGTGCGCGCATCGATGAGGCCAAGAAGGCCTGATCTCAGCTGAGGTCCTTCCCTGAGGAGGACTGAGACGGGGGCTCCGACCGGTTCGCCGGTCGGAGCCCCCGCTCGTTGTCGCTGTTGCGGACCCCATTGCCGGCTCGGAGGCTGCTGCGTGCCGTGTCGGTGTCGAGGACGCACCCTCAGGCTCGAGAGCTGAGCGCCGGGCACAGGCCTCGAACCGTGTGGCGCGTCCACGTGGGACGACGTCGTAGACGGGATGGTGAACGGTGCCCATCGGAGAACGCGAATCGGCGCCGCGGCCGCTACTACAGTGACGAAGGGCCGATGGTGGGCGCGTGGATTGCTCTCCCATCGTGCCGGCGATCTGCAGCGGCGTGGAAGGTGCGGAGCATGAAATGGCAGGACAACGACCTCGGTGGCGGTCGGGGGGACCTGTTCGACGAGACGCTCGGGACGTCGATGCGGTGGTGGGCCACGGAGACGTCTGATGGGCGCCTGCTCCTACGGCGCTCAGTGATGATCCGCTGCTGTGCGCTGCTGGCGCTCGCGGTGGGGGTGCCCGGCGTGGTCTACAACGCGCTGCTGCTGATGAGCCCCTACATCACCGAGTATGAAGCCAATGACGCCATGATCTGGGCGATCATGTTCGGCATTCCGGTGGTCTGGGCGATCAATACCCTGCGGCGTCGGACGGTGCTGAGCCGGGACGGCATCGCCATGCGCCGCCTGCTGTTCACCGAGCGGCGCCCCTGGGAGTCGGTGGGCTCGAGGTTCACGCTGTCGACGCTCAACCTGACTGACGGGCCGTCGTCGTACGGCGGATTCATTGAGCGGACTCGGATCGCCATCGAGAACGGCGACGGCGATGATGCCATTCGGCTTCCCGGATGCGTCATCGGGATGACATGGGGGAGCTCTGAGAACCGCGCCGCTGTGGCTGTGGGGGACTTGCAGTACTACATCTACGCGCGGGGATGGGGTGTCTCGGAGGAGGCCGCTGTCAGCGAGGACCCTCATCTTGTGGCGGCCCGGGGCCGGCACGGGGCGGAGAAGATGCTGCAGCGCAGTCGTCTGGTGTTCTGCACCCCGCTCTGGCGCAGAGTCAAGGAGCACCTGTGCAACGGCGGGCTTTTCCTCATCGGCATGGGGGTGCTGTTCCTGGTGATCGGTGGTCAGCAGCTGTTCTTCGAGACGAAGCCGCTCAGCGGTTCGGATATCGCTTTCGCGGTGTTCTGTCTTCTGCTCGGACCGGTGACCATGGCGTATCCGCTCTACAAGATCTACGAGTGCTTCCAGCGGGTCGTCGTGGACGAGCAGGGGATTCGCGTAGGAAGACGCTCGTGCGTCTGGCCGGAGTCCCGCTCCGGATTGTTCGTTGCGGGGGACCGGATCTTCGTCGTCTATGGCAACGGGAAGCACCTGGCCCTGGATGGCGCCGGTGTCACGTGGGGGAGCTTTCAGCGCAGGCAGGAACAGCTGGTCGCCAGGTGTGAGGCGATCTGGCTCTGGGGGGTCGCCCATGGCGCGACCCGGGAGACCGGCCGTTATGTCCCCCTTGGGAATGCCGGCATGCAGGAGGAGCGCGAGACCCTCGAACGCGGGATCGGTTTAGCGGTTCCTCACCGGGGTCAGCCTGCCTGATTCTGGGTGGCCAGGGCCCGGTGGCGCCAGATCAGCAGGATGGTGGCAAGGATCCAGCAGATCGCCCCTGCGGCCAGGCCGGCGACGAGGGGCACCGCGAACTTGCTGAACGTGATGGTGGGGCCCACGAGGATCGCGTCAGTGCCATCCAGACCCTCACATGAGACCCGGTAGCCTCCCGACTTGTCGGCTTTGAACGTGAGAACCGAACTGAACTCGCCGTCGTTGTTGGAGATGTTCATCCCGCCGTTGGGGGAGGTGCGGACCTCCTTGCCGTCAGGGTCCACAACGGTGCAGTTGTTGGCGGTGGCGGTTCTCGATACGTACAGAGCGCGTTCGTCATTGTTGCTCAGGCTGACCTGCTGACCGTTGGTGACGACGTCACCACTGGTGGCGATGCTGGCGACGGTGATGACCGACCCGATGCCCCAGATGGCCAGTCCCATCAATGGGCCGATGACGAACAGGATGATCGCCACGACCAGCTTTCCGACGTGGTTCCGGCGGGGGCGCTGGTGCCCGTAGGGAGGCACGGCCTGATACGAGGGCTGGTACGGGGGCTGATTCTGGGGAGCTGACATCGGTCCGTTTTCTGAGCGTACTTCGACTGCCGTTGTAGCGTAGCAAGCCAGGTATTCGGTGATCCGGCCCGTTTCAGGTCCTCAGCAGGCGGTTCTTTCGGTGAAGGAGACTCCGCGCTCTTCGGCAGCGCGGAGCAATCGCTTGTCGCGCGTCCACAGGCGGGCGCCGGGGACCAGCATGACGGAGCCGAGCAGGTGTGCATCGACTGGGCTGAGTCCCCGGCCCCACAGTGCATGAGCTGCGACCAGAGTCAGTAGCTCGTCATGTAAGAGGACTGGGAACTGGCGGAGGTGCGCTAAGTGCTTGAGGACGTCATCTCTGGACCTGAGTGATCCCATCGCCAGCTCCTCCGCCACGAGTGGATGGGCTCCAATCTCGTCCTCGTGCAGCAGGCTGACGAGTACTGGGTCCGAGTGGTGGAAGTGATCGATCCATACCGAGGTGTCGACAAGGATCACTGGCTGGCGCTCCGACGTCGTGGAGCGGCGCTCGCCGTCCGATCAGAGCCGCCGAGGGCTGCAAGGCGACGCGCGCTCTCCACTCTGACCAGGGTCTCCAGGCCGGCCCGCAGCAGCTCGGTGCGCTCAGTGATGCCTGTGAGCTCCTGAGCGTTGGCAATGAGGTCGTCACTGAGTGTCACGGTGGTTCGCACGATACCTCCTACACCAGAATCATCACCAGATGATGCAGATTCTAGTGCATCTGCCATGTGATGACCAGTGATCGGTCATGAGCTGACCGATCTCGCTCGACGGAGCGGGCAGCCACTTCGGGCCGGCGACGATGCCGGACAGTGGGTTGGAGATGAATAGGAAGAGATGGGCCCTCGTTCTGGAGGTCACCGCTGTGTAACGTGCTGTTCATGTGCCAGCACCCACCTGACGGGCTCATGTCGCCAGGATCGGCCTGCTCGGTTCCGGCCGTCGACGACGTACAGACGGGTCCACCTCTTGACGCGCCCGCCGCTGACCTGGCGTTAAGTGCCACCCGGTACCTGCGCACCCGTTTCCGTGAACGTGTCACCGTCGGGGACCTCTCCGAGCACCTCGCCTACAGTCCCTCCCATCTCACCCGGGTCTTCACGTCCGTCGTCGGCACCTCGCCCATGGACTACCTGGCTGCTTGGAGACTGCAGGAGGCCAAGCACCTCCTCATCACCCACCGACTGGGCGTGGTCGAGACCTGCCACGAAGTCGGCTACAGCTCAGTGGGTACCTTCAGCCGCCGTTTCCTGCGCGACGTCGGAACCCCACCCGGTTCTCTGCGTCGCATCGCCGACCGGGTCGCCGAGCGCACCCAACCGGCCGTGAGCCTCCTGGTCCCGTCGGCTGGAAGAATCCGCATCCGCCTTGATGTCCCCGAGGAGAAGCGTCGCGCGCTCGGGCCGGCCCCCTATCAGTGGGTCGGCACCTTTCCCCGTCCCGTCCCCAGCGGGCTGCCGACCAGCGGCACACTGCGCCGACACATCGACGAGGTGGAGCTGCCCATAGTCCCGGGCTCTCCCTGGATTCTTGCCACCATCTTTCCCGACGGCGCCGACGTCCACGAACAGCTGGCCCCCACAAGCCCCCTCGTTGCGCGGCTGCATGTTCCAGTGGAGCCCGTCCCCGGCCCCATCACCCTGCCGGTGCGCGCCGCTCTCCCATGGGACCCGGCGGTCCTCGTGGCGCTGGCGGCGATGGTGGTCTGACGGTCGTCTGAGATGGCCTGAAAAGGGCGTCGCTCAAGAGAGCAGGATCGGAGTCGTCCGCTGTGTGCCGGTCGGTCTACCGTCATGGAACGTCAAGATGTCCCCCGACATGCAGCTGGATACGCAAAGGAGCCACCGATGACCGACGCCACCGCCAATGCCCTGCCTACCGAGCGCCTTGCCGGCTTTCCCTGCTGGATCGAGCTGTACACCCCGGACATCGATGCCTCGGCCGCGTTCTACCGGGACCTTCTCGGCTGGGAGATCACCCGCGCCGAACCGGGCGAGCCGCTGACCACCGAGGTGCATCACGGAGGCCGGCTCATTGGCTCCTTCGAGCCTGCTGACGCGGCGCCCGGGGACCCTGGCTGGAGGGTGAGCTTCCTGGTCGACGACGTCCGCACCGCAGCCGCAGGCGCTGAGATGAGCGGCGGGAGCGTCGTTGTGGAGCCCACTGGCGTCACGGAGACCATGGCCTACGCCCTCGCCGCAGACCTCGACGGCAACGTCGTCGGACTCCTGCAGGACGAGGACTGCGAGGGGCCCTACCCCTACCAGGCCGGGATGCCGGTGTGGTTCGACGTCCTGGCCAGTGACCTGGAGCCGGCCGAGCGCTTCTACCGGGAGGTCGCCGGGTGGCCCACCCGCCGGCTGACGATCGCCGACCAGGAACAGGACTTCTACACAAGCGTCGTCGGGGGCAGATCTGTGTGCGGCGTTGGTCGGGCCGGCTACTTCGGGCGAGAGGAAATCCCTTCGCACTGGCGCATCTACTTCGGGGTTGAGGACGCCGACGCCGCCGCCCAGCGCGTGTGCGAGCTGAGAGGAACTGTCATCGTCGAGCCCTTCGACTTCACGTTCGGGCGCATGGTGGAGGTGGCGGACCCGCACGGTGCGCGCTTCCTGCTCACCACCTTCTGATCCTCGCTGTGTTGTCACGTGACTTGTATAAGTTTCAAATGTCATGACATCTCAAGAATTCGGTGGGGTGAGGGTGGGTGCGAGGGACGTTACTCTCCCTGCCGGTGGGACTGGTTCGGTCGCTCGTAGCCGTTCTGATGGCGTCTAGTGCGTACTACCCGAGGGGGGCACTAGCTGGGTGGGGTTCGGGTGTGCTCCACGAGGTGAGGGTGCCCATGCAGCACGCACATCCTTTGGCCAGTGCGTCCCCACCCTTGTGGAGTAGGCGTCCCAGGAGGATAGACGCGCCCGAGCAGGCATTGACCAGGACCATCGGGGAGCCAACGCAGGAGGTGGATGGGGTCAGTGATGTCCGAGTCTGCCGCAGAGATCCAGGACTCGATCATGCGGGGGAGAATCGCTCGGTGAGTCCATCTCGCTCGGCTGACACTTCTAGTCAGACTAGCGAAATCTACGTATGTAACGTGTATCATAATTCGATGCGCCAGTTAGTGGACTCTTCATTTAGAAGAAAATCACTTCGGCACTGTCAGGCAGCCTGTGTGATACTTGAGGGTGTTTCTTGACTCTCGGTGTGGTACCTGCAAAAATACTTCCATGAAGTATTGGCTGAATGGCGACTCTAAAAACAGTAGACTCCCTGGTGTTGGTGCGTGGGTGTTGAGTGCTGTTCTTCCTGTGTTCCTTGCGGCGGCTATAGCGATGGTGCTGATGCCTATGGGCGACTCTTGGAGTCGTTTACTCTCCCTCGCTAAGCAAGTTTCAGGATCTGGGTCTGCGTTGCTCTCTACGCTGTTTAGTGCTCAACTCGGAGTGTCGGCATTGGTTGTCGCTATAACGCAGTTTCAGCCTGGACGTTGGCGTGCGACCCCACAGAAATTGGGTAAGCGATGGTTGGGTGAAATGAGGCGCGTGTCATCCCTGGAGAGTCGTTATTTTGCGACCTCGTTCGGTCTAATCGGTATCTCAAGTATTATCGTCCTTGGGGTTGCTGTTTGCGTCCTCCATAATGTAAGCGCTGGTGGCGTGTTGCTTCTGGTGGTCGCATGGGGTGTTCATGCTGTGTCGTCTGCGGTTTTAAACATGGTGCCTGCGACGGGGGTTGCTGTGGTTGATGACTACTGGAGGTCGCTTGCTCGATTGTTTTATATTGCTGAAAATTGGCCAGTAGGTCTGAAAAAAGCCAAGGAGGAGGTTAAGGGTGGAAAACTCTCTTTGGTGTCCAAGGTGACGCGATGGAGAGTTGTTGTCGCACTACTTTCTTTGGCTTTAGTTTTAATGGTTTCGGCTTTTATGGAGAAATACTTTTCTGGTGCTCACTTGGGGTTGCGTCGACAGTTTGTTGCAGGTTGTTTGGTGGTGCTTGCAATGCTGTTGTCAATCGGGGCTGGGTACTGGCATTGGAGGGGCGGGGGTATTCCTGCCAGTCTGTTCCGTTTGTCGTTCCCTCTTGTGCTTATGCAAGGGTTCTTGATGGAAGTCGCGGCCATTGTGGCTGCAACAAATTCTTCTTTCGTGAGAAATCTAGGCTTTGCTTGTGCTGTAATGGCGACCATCTTCTTGGCTGTTCTGCTCTCAGTGGTTGCGTTGGGCACTCATTCTTTATGGGGTAGATTTGCCTGCCTTGAATCCATTCTGGGGTCGATCTGGGTTTATGACTTAAAGTTTCAGTGTCGAGCTGGGGGTAATTGTTCTGGCGATGAGCGGGAAGTGATAGAGCGATACTTTGTTAAACTGGCAAAGGAAAAAAATAAAGGCATCGCTAAGACCGTTAAAAAATCGGTCCTGTTGCCCTTTGTTTCCAAGTGATGGCGTGGTGAGCAAGAGGAAGATGCTGAGTCGGGCGGGGCCCCTGGTGGTCCCGCCCGAATGCGTCCGGAGAGCGAGGGCGCTGGAGATGCTGTGAAAGAGCAGAAGGAAGCACCCTCATGGCCGGACACGGCCCACGTTACTCCGCCTGCCGGCCCGCTTCGCCCCCATCCACGTCGGAGTGCCTCTCCACCGCGGCCTCCGCGGGGCCCAGCAGCGCCAGGATCCGCTCGGTCTGCCACGGCAGGATTCCGCCCTCACCAAAGACCACCTGGGCCTCATCAGGGTCCTCGACGACGTCGTCGGCCAGGAGCCCCAGCAGGTGCGCCAGCGGCATGCGCCGCCCCTCCAGCAGGTCGAGCAGGTGCGCCAGGACCCGGTTGCTGCTGCGATCCAGGTTCGCCACCTGGTGCTCGCCCACCCCCACGGGCAGGTCCCACCAGATGAGGCGGCGCTCAGCGAGGTCGATGACGAAGGGCGTCGCGTTGAACGTGGGAGAGACCAGGTCGAGGCGCTGCATGGCGGTGGAGGCCTCGAAGACCTCGCCGCTCTGCGGGTCCGCGCCGCGGGCCATCGCCCCCGCCCAGCACTCGGGCACCTCGCTGAGCCGGTGGTGGGAGAAGGAGTGGACCGTCATGACGACGTAGCGCCACCCCTGCCGCAGCGCCTCAGCCAGGGTGACGTCGATGAACTCGGCCGCCCCGTCGGGCGCCGAGGTGAGGTCCCCGGAGTGCACGGCCGCCGTCGAGCGCAGGTTGTAGTAGGCGATCTGCTCGGTGCGCGTGAAGTCCTCCGAGACGAAGAAGGCCGACAGGTCCAGGTCCACCCGGGTATCCCTGTCCTCGGCTGCAGCAGGTCCGGCAGGCCCTGAGGCCTCGGGAGGGGTCTCGGGCAGGTCGCGCCAGTGCAAGAAGAAGCGGATCGTCTCGCCCTCGGGCAGGGGCAGACGGGTGCCGCGCCCGGCCGTGCGCATGCCCGGTGAGGCCGAGCGCAGTCCCACCGGAGTCGTGTAGCCCTCGTACATCCCCTGGTCGACGGCGATCCGCCCCAGGCGCTTCCGCTGCCGTAGGGCTTCCTCGACGGCGCGAACCACCGCCACGTCGGCCGGGCCTGGTCGGCGGGTGGAGGGGATGAGCGTCGTCTTGGTGCCCGTGGCCGCCTTGATGGCAACCACCCGCCACGGCAGGGCGTCCGGCCCGGGGGAGGCGAAGTACTCCCACAGGCGCACCAGAACCGGCAGGGCGACCTCGGGTGCGACCCGGGCGAACTCGGCGACCACGCGCTCGCGGGCGGCCTCATCGGCGCACAGTCGCAGCAGATGGTTGAGACGGCGAGCGAAGACCCCGGGGCGGGCGGACAACAGGCTAAGAGCGCCATCGACGTCGCGGCGCGCCAGGGCCTCCTCCAAGCGTGAGGTGAAACCCGCTTCGGCGTCCCCGGAGGCGACCTGGTGCAGCAGCTTGGTGGCGCGCGGGAAGCGACGCGCGTAGTCGCCGGGGCGCAGGTGGCGGGCCAGCCGCTTCCACCGCTCGCAGCGCCGAGCCATCTCCTCGGCCGAGTCCCGGCTGTCCTGGGCCTGCCCGACGGCGTCGAGCAGACCCAGCAACCGGCGCCGCTGCGCACGGGAGAAGGAGGGGAACCGGCACGGTTCGGCCAGGGAGACGTCGCCGCCCGCCAGGGCGACCGCCAGGCGCAGCACATCGGTGACGGTGCGGTAGGAGGCGGAGAAGTCCAGGTCGGGGAAGGTGACGGTGAGGACGGCGAGGTTCTCCTTGACCGCCACGTGCGGCGCCGCCTCGGGGCCGAAGTCGCGCAGGGCCGTCAGGTCTGCGCGGTCCTGGGCGCTGAAGGGGGTCGCCTGGGCGATGAGGTCGGCCACGATCCGCTCCAGGTCCTGCGCCGTGGCCAGGCCCAGCTCGGTCAGGGCGCCGTCGTCTCCCGGCAGGGGCTCGCGGGGGCTGGGCCGGTAGTCCGGCAGGACCCGGACCCCGACGACGTCGCCCAGGTAGTGCAGGGCGGCGTTGACCAGCAGCGTGGCCTCGGAGGCGGTGCGGACCTGGATGGGGAAGTCTGGGTAGAAGGGCCGGTACTCGGCGGCCGGGGAGCCGGAGGTGAGGCGGGCGGCGGCATTGACCAGCGCCCAGGCCTGCTCGGGGTGGGCGAGGGCCTTCCGGGCCGGGTCGGAGAGCCGGTAGCCCAGGGCGCGCAGCGTGGTCAGGGCCGTCTCGATGCCCGGATCGGCGCTGGACGGTGGCGCGGGCACCTCACCCTGCGGCGAGGCGGAGCACGACGTCGCCGGCCCGCCAGAGGCGGGCGGGACATAGACGGCCCCGAGCCGGCGGATCGTCACCGCGTTGAGCTCCACAGTGGCCTCAGCGCCAGGGGCAGGATCGGCCGCTGTTCCGTCTGCTGTACTGAGCGGCTTCCTCGCAGGGGACTGATCGACTTCCACCCGAGCCTCCTGATGCCTTGCTGCCCGAAGCCTCCACGCCCCGGATCCGGCTTGAGCCTAGCGGAGGCGGGGGAGCCGGAGGCGGCTGGCTGCCTCAGAAACGTCCGTAGGAGTTCTCCAGGAGCGTCTTCAGGGAGTCGATCTCCACCTCCACCGAGCTGAAGCCGCCCGACACCATGATGCCCTGGTCCCCGACCTGGAACAGACGCATGAAGAACCCGTCATTCGTGGCGCGCAACCCGTAGGGGAAGCCGTAACGCTGCTCCAGTGCCTGGGTGATCCGCCAGGCGTAGTCGGCGACGTGGCGCCGGTCGAAGCACAGCCGCTCCTCCGTTTCCCGTTCGGATTGAGTGACCACCTCGATGCACCAGGTGCCGGAGAACCGCGACCGCTCCGCGACCCAGCCGTCTCCGCGCAGGATGGGCTCGTCCCACCGGATATCGGGGCGTCCGCCGACTCCCCTGAGCACGCTCTCGACGGCTGCTCCACTGAGGACCTGCTCGACGACGGAGAGGACCCGGGGGATGGACAGTCCGATCCGCATCGGGATGACCTGCCAGTCCACCGGAGGCCGGTCGGGACCGGTGGGAGCGGGGGTGGAGGCGGCCAACCTACGAAGCTCGTCCATCGTCATTGCGGGCCCGGGCGAGTCCGTTCCCCGGTCCTCCAGAAGGAACTCGATAGCGTCCTTATCGATCTCATTCTCGTCCCCGCTGGGGCTGGCGGCGAAGACGCCGTAGTCGCCGAAGCCCTCGGAGCCGGCGAAGCGAATGTCGATGAGAGGGCGCCCTCCGGCCAGGCCGGCGACGACGTCGCGAATATTGATCTGGCCCCCCTCGCTCCTGAGGAGGTCGCGCGGGATGAGGACCTGGTCCCCGGTGGTCTCGGCGGTGACCATGAGGCCGTCGACCGTGCCGGTGAAGGAGACCAGCCCCAGCCCGGAGGCGCCCATGTCCCAGCGAAGAGTGAAGGGACGGCGCCACTGCGGAGGCATGAGGGCCATGTCGTTGGGCAGGCCACCGAGGGTCTTCGCCGTGGTCTCCTCGAACAGCTCCCAGTTGACGATGTAGGCCTCGCCGGGCCCCCACCAGTCGGTCACCTCGTCGCCCAGGTCCACCCTCCACAGGTAGGGGTACAGGTCGGCGTCGCCGTACTTGTAGATCAGGCGCTCCTGGGTGTCGATGGGGAACCCGCGGTTGTAGGAGTCCACGGTCACGGAGTACTCCTCGCCCCACGGGCGATAGCCCGGCTCGATCTCAATGACTCGTTCCCCGAGCTGCCAGCGGAAGAAGACATTGGGACCGTACATGGACAAGGAGCCCTCACCCAGGAACTCCGCCGCCTCGAGCAGGAACCGGTGGACGTCCGCCTCGGTCAGGGTGGTGCCCATGAGCGCGGCCACGCGGTTGAACATCTCCACCTCGGGGTTCACGTCGTTGTTCACCAGGTTCTCCGTCCGCCTCGCCTCCAGTCGTCGTCCCCCAGAGTAATTCGCCGTTGTGCGGATTTTGCTTACTCGGCCTGCTCACCGGGGGCGGACGCCCGGGGCCGGTGAACCGAGGCTCTCCCGGTACGCAGGGGCGTGTGCCCGTCCCGGGGCGCGCGGGGCCCGCGATTCCGGGCCTCATGCGGCCTCCATCATCTAGGCTGTCGCCGTGAAGATCCTGCTCCTCGGCTCCGGCGCGCGCGAGCACGCCCTGGCCCGCGCCCTCGCCCGTGATCCGCAGACCTCCGAGCTCATCGTCGCCCCCGGAAACCCCGGCACCGCGGCCATCGCCACGAACCTCAACATCGACCCCAGCGTCCCCGAGGAGGTCGTGGCCCTGGCCACGCAGATGAAGGCGGATCTCGTCGTCGTCGGCCCCGAGGCGCCCCTGGTCGCCGGTGTCGCCGACGCCGTGCGCGACGCCGGGATCCCCTGCTTCGGCCCCGGTGCCGAGGCCGCCCGCCTGGAGGGCTCGAAGGCCTTCGCCAAGGAGATCATGACCGCCGCGGGCGTCCCCACCGCTGAGGCCGCCGTGTGCACCACCGAGGCCGAGCTGTGCGCCGCCCTGGACCGCTTCGGGGCCCCCTACGTCGTCAAGGAGGACGGCCTGGCCGCCGGCAAGGGTGTCGTCGTCACCGACGAGCGTCCCGTCGCCCTGGCCCACGGCCACGCCTGCCTGACTCGCGGCAGCGGTCGCGTCGTCGTCGAGGACTACCTCGACGGCCCCGAGGCCTCCGTGTTCTGCGTGTGCGACGGCGCCACCGTCCGCCCCCTGGCCCCCGCCCAGGACTTCAAGCGCCTCCTCAACGACGACGCCGGCCCCAACACCGGCGGCATGGGCGCCTACTCGCCCCTGTCCTGGGCTCCGGCGGACCTCACCGAGCAGGTGGTGCGCGAGGTCGCCCAGCCCGTCGTCGACGAGATGGCCCGCCGCGGCACCAGCTTCATCGGCCTGCTCTACTGCGGCCTGGCCCTGACCAGCCGTGGTCTGCGCGTGGTCGAGTTCAACGTGCGCTTCGGCGACCCTGAGACCCAGGCCGTCCTGGCCCGCCTGACCTCCTCCCTGCCCGAGCTGCTCCACGCCGCCGCCACCGGTTGCCTCGCCGAGGCCCCCGAGCCCACCTGGTCCGAGCAGAGTGCCGTCGACGTCGTCATCGCCGCCCCCGGCTACCCCGGAACCGTCACCACCGGCGGCACCATCACCGGGATCGAGGCCGCCGAGGAGCTCGACGACGTCCACGTGCTGCACGCCGGCACCGGCACCACCGAGCGCGGGGAGCTGGTCGCCGTCGGTGGGCGGGTCCTGTCCGTCGTCGCCCTGGGAGCGACCCTCGAGGCGGCGCGGGAACGCGCCTACGAGGCCGTCGAGCGCATCAACCTTGAGGGCGCCCAGTACCGCACCGATATCGCCCAGGCGGCCAGTGAAGGCAGCGTCAGCAGTGTCGGCAGCGCTGCCAGTGCCGACGGGGCCGAGTAGAGCTCCTCGCCGTTGCGAACATGGCGCGCGGCTCGCCCTGCGCTGAACCGAGGAGGACCGCGCCGTCAGCCCCGGCCGCGGGAGGCGGTGCGTGTGACGCACGCACTTCTTCCGAGACCAAACGCACACTGCGCCGCTGTTTCCTGAGGGAGGCCCGTGCCCCCTCGCCGGATGGGGAGGGTGGGTTCCGGCGCCGGTGTTGGCCCACGTCAGCCCCTTGTCCGGCCGGCCGCAACGGGTGGGAGGTGAGAGCCGTTCCCATCCCGTCGGTGGGATTTACTCCGGTCGCTCCCCGACTCCCGTCGACGACCCGACCCGGATGAATGCGTGCAATGGCGCGGCATTTGGGTGATCCTCCAAGGGTGAACCCTGCGGGCGCCGCTGCGGCCCGGGACCGGACACGGGGTGCCCGCCGATGGCAGGATGGGGGCATGACTCAGTCCGCGAGTTCCGCCTCAGTCGGTCCCAGTGCTTCAGCAGCCGGCTCCCTGCCTCCCGCCGTCCCCGGGTGGGAGCACCGCTCCAGCGGCAAGGTCCGGGACGTCTACGCTCCCACCTCCGACGGCCCGTGGGGTGGACAGGATGTGCTCCTCGTGGTCGCCTCGGACCGCATCAGCGCCTACGACCACATCCTGGCGACCCCGATCCCGGACAAGGGCAAGGTCCTCACCGCCCTGAGCGCCTGGTGGTTCGAGCAGCTCGCCGACGTCGTCCCGAACCACCTCGTCTCCCTCGAGGTTCCCGCCCAGGTCGCCGGACGCGCCATGATCTGTCGGCGACTGGAGATGTACCCGGTGGAGTGCGTGGCCCGCGGCTACCTCACCGGCTCCGGCCTGGTCGAGTACCGGCAGGGCCGCTCCGTGTGCGGCGTCGCCCTGTCCGAGGGCCTGACCGAGGCCTCCCGCCTGCCCGAGCCGATCTTCACCCCCGCCGCCAAGGCCGAACTCGGGGAGCACGACGAGAACGTCACCTTCGAGCGCGTCGTCCAGATGGTGGGGGACAGCGCCGCCACCGCCCTGCGCGAGACCACTCTGGCCCTCTACTCCCGGGCCGCCGAGATCGCCCGGGACCGCGGCATCATCCTGGCCGACACCAAGTTCGAGCTCGGCACCGACGCCGACGGCGACCTGGTTCTGGGCGACGAGGTCCTCACCCCCGACTCCTCCCGCTTCTGGCCCGCCGACGCCTGGGAGCCCGGCCGGGTCACCCCCTCCTTCGACAAGCAGTACGTGCGCGACTGGCTCACCTCCCCGGCCTCCGGCTGGGACCGGGACGGCGACCAGGAGCCTCCGGCCCTGCCCGACGACGTCGTCGAACGGACCCGCACCCGCTACCTCGAGGCCTACGAGCGGCTGACCGGCCACCCCCTGGAGCTGTCATGACCACGACCTCATCCACCTCGGACCTCCCCGATACCGGGAGCGCCACCCGCGCCTTCAAACCGGGGCCGGGCTTCTACGTCCTGGTCTGCCTCATCGTCCTGACGATCGTGCTGGCGCTGTCGGCCGCCATCACCTCCGCCCTCGGGGCCACCGAGACCTCCCGCGTCCTGGGTGGTATCGCCCTGGTCCTCGTGGGGCTGGGCATGCTCGCCTCCTTGAGGCTCTCCGCCCGCTCCCTGGTGGTCAATGCCCCCCGCCTGCGTCTGGAACGCAACCGGGTCCGCGCGGCCCGGGCCCGGCAGGGCGGCGAGTCCTCCAACAAGGGAGGCAGTGCCAAGGGCGCCCGCGGCAAGGGTGCCAAGGGCTCCCAGTCCTCCCAGCGGGGCTCGGGAACCGACGGTGCAACCCTGCCCGGCACCGATCTGGCAACGCTCACCGTGCCGGGAACCAAAGTGCTCGTGCCTGAGTCCACCGGCCGGCGTGAGCTGACCACCCTCGACGTGGTCTCCGGCCCCGTCACCACCGCACTGGCCGCGACGTCGCTCGGGCGCGCGGCCGACGAGCGCCTGGCCGGGACCTCCACCGGCGAGACCCTCATCCGTGTCGGCCAGCTCCTGCTCGGCGCCACCGGCTTCGTGCTTGTGGCCCTGGGGCTCGCCTCCATCCTGGGACAGGTGATCTCATGACCCCCCGCGACCGACGTCCCGACAACGAGCAGGGGCCCGTCAACTGGGGCATCATGCCCAAGCGGACCCCACGACCGAAGAGCGCCTCCGCCCGGCCCGGCGGCAACGGGCTGCTGGAGGTCGTCCGCTCCGGCAACAACCCGGCCCCCACCGGCTCGTCCGCCTCGGCCTCTTCGTCCGCCTCGGGCGTCTCCGCGGCCTCCGCCGCCGGCTCGGCCGACGGTTCCGCCGGTGCCCATGATGCGGGCGGCGCGGCAGTCATGACGGAGGAGGACCTGCGCTCAGCCGCGGCCCAGGCCATCGCCTCAGGAACCGCTGACGCCGTCGACGCCGCCATCGCCATCGACCTGGCCGATGTGCCCGACGAGCCCGCCGGCTGGGCCGGCTCTGCCCTGTCCGCCGGCTCGCCCGCCACCCCGACCACCCCGCACGTCGTCGGCGGGCCCTCCAACACCCCCGGGGACCATGGCGAGACCGCCCCGACGGCCGCCCCGGACCCGCTCCTTGCCCGCGCCGGCAGTGCCGCCAGCGCCCCCGGCTCCCCGGCCCCCCAGCAGCGGACTGCGGCCGGCGCCGAGAGCCGCTCACCGCGACCCGTCGTGCGACCCACCGCCGTCGACGGGCCCGGCGGCGCGCCCCAGACGGGAGGCACCACCACCCGCGTCTTCACCATCTCCCAGGGCAAGCCCGAGGCCGTGCCCAGCGGTGCGTCCACGGCATCCGCTGCATCCGCGGCCTCTGTGGCGGCTGCGCCGTCGGCGACCGCGGCGCCGGCCGCACCGGCACCTGCACCCGCGGCACCGGCAGCCTCGGCCCCCAGTGCCTCAGCAGCCCCCTCCGCCCGCGGCCGCGGCTACCAGACGCGCCCCAGTGTCGCCACCACGGCCACTACCGCCCCCGCCGCGCCCGCGAGCCCGGCGGCCCAGCCCGAGGCCGAGGAGGACGCCGGCATCCTGGCCGAGTCCAGCGCCTGGGAGGCGGCCACCAACGCCCTGGACACCGACGAGATCAAAGCCCAGGGAGGCACTGACTGGGGGGTGGGGCGCGGCCCCGCCAAGGGACGCGGACCCCGCCGCTCCTCCTCGGGCACCGACTGGGGCGTGGGGCGCGGAAGCGCCAAGAGCGCCGCTGCCCGAACCCGCTCCCCATGGCCGGCGGCCGTGCGCCGCCAGCGCCTGGCCGGCGTGGCCTTCGCCCTGCTCGGCCTGGTCCTGGCCACCGCCTCGGCCATGAACCTGGCCCGCAACGCCGAGGCCGGTCACCCGTGGATCCCGCCGTGGCTCGTCGCGGTCCTCGGCGGTGCCGGGCTGGTGGCCGCTGCCGGGTACCTCGCCTGGGCCGGAGGCACCCCCGTACGCCGTGAGGCCGAGCGTTGGAAGCCCGGTGTGCTCGACGCCGCCGCCGGCCTGACCACCGGGTCGGTCAAGGTCCACGACCCCGCCCGGCTGGTGGCCCGAGCTCGCGGACCGCTCCTTCCGGGCACCTCCGAGCGCGGCGACGAGACGTCCCCCACCGTGGACTCCGGCCCTACGCCGGTCATGGGCACCTCCACCGTCGACCAGTCCCTCCACGCCCCCGCCGGTGTCGCCGGCGCCGTGGGCGGGTTCATGCTCGCCAGCGCCGTGGTCTGCGCCGTCGTCGCCCTCATCCTGGGCTCCGCCTGGCTCATCGCCACGGCCGCCCTCACCCTGGGTGGAGTCGTGGCGATTCGGCTGGCAGGCGAGTGGCTCGGCCAGGTCTGAGCCACGTCGAGACGGCAGGCAGTGTCCCGGGCTGCATACGGGTAGTCTTGGGCTGCGCACTCATCCCGCCTGATCCGAGGAGCACCCATGGGACGCATCGTCGTCGAGGTCATGCCCAAGCCCGAGATTCTTGACCCCCAGGGCAAGGCTGTCGTCGGAAGCCTTCCCCGCCTCGGCTTCGAGCAGTTCACCGGGGTGCGGCAGGGCCGTCGCTTCGAGCTGACCGTGGACGGCCCCGTCACCGAGGAGCACCTGGCCGCCGCCCGCGAGGCCGCCGACACCCTCCTGTCCAACCCGATCATCGAGGACGTCGTCTCCGTCGCCGCCGACGAGGAGGCCTGAGCCGTGAGTGAGTCGCTCAGCAGCTCCCCCGCCGCCCGTATCGGCGTCATCACCTTCCCCGGGACGCTCGACGACGTCGACGCCGCCCGCGCCGTGCGCCTGGCCGGGGCCGAGCCGGTGAGCCTGTGGCACAAGGACGCCGACCTGCGCGGGGTCGACGCCGTCGTCGTGCCCGGTGGTTTCTCCTACGGCGACTACCTGCGCTGCGGCGCCATCGCCCGCTTCGCCCCCGTCATGGAGGAGGTCGTGGCCGCCGCCGAGCGCGGCATGCCGGTCCTCGGCATCTGCAACGGCTTCCAGATCCTCGCCGAGGCCCACCTCCTGCCCGGCGCCCTCCTGCGCAACGCGAACCAGCGCTTCATCTGCGTCGAGCAGCGCCTGCGCGTGGAGAACACCCAGACCGCCTGGACCAACCGGTACGCGGAGGGGGAAGAGATCGTCGTTCCCATGAAGAACGGCGAGGGCAACTTCATCGCCTCCCCCGAGGAGCTCGACCGCCTCGAGGGGGAGGGCCTCGTCGTCTTCCGCTACGTGGGCAACCCCAACGGCTCGGCCCGCGACATCGCCGGTGTGCGCAACGAGCGCGGCAACGTCGTCGGACTCATGCCCCACCCTGAGCACGCCGTGGAGCCCGGTTTCGGTCCCGGCTCGCAGGCCGGCCCGCGCACCGGGACCGACGGTCTGGGAGTCTTCCGCTCCGCCATCGACTCGCTGCTGGCCGTCTGACGACCCCGTATCCGGCACCCACTCCTGACAGCTGTCAGGGGTGGGTGCTGAGTCATTCCCCGTCACGTTATCCACAGATCCGCTTCGAGCCTGTGCAGAACTGTGGAGAGAATCGGGCGGACCTTCGCTCGGTGGACCTGGTCGTGACCGTGCTCAAGTTGCATGGAGATGAGGAATGTGCTGCGGCTGCTTCCGGGGGCTCCGCCTCGGGATGATCGAGAGGGCGAGTGCGACTGATTGGATGATTGTCCCGGATTTTCAGCCAAAACTCGGTGTCCAGGGATGTCGTGTCAAGGTGTGTGGCGGCCTGCGTGGGGCGCTGCCGCAGGGGGCGCTCGCCCGGGGTGGGTGGTGCTGAGCGGGTGTTGTGCACAGGTGGAATGGCGACATCCCACAAACCCCCACAGCCATGCACAAGCCTGTGGACACGACCTGTGGATAACTCCGCCACGACGTGATGAAGTCCCCTGGGCCGGCTTGCCGACGCGCGGCTGTCGGCGGCTCCGAGGAGCAGGCGCGTGCGGCAAGCGTGAGTCCCGCTCGCTGAGTGCGAATCGCCTGCTGTGTATGAGACGTTTACTGGGACTCGGTGGGTGGGGCGTAAGACAGTCGATCGAAAACGACATGGCTCTCCTTGATCAACCCTGACTCAACGAGAAAGCACTCTCCAACTGGGGCGGAGCGGGTTGAGGGGGTGTGGGGGAAGTAGTAGAGCACAGCAGTGCTGTCGTCACCGAAGGCGGCGCGCGGCGTGCACCCTTCCATGACCTCCATGAACCCGCCGAGGTACGCCCGGTACTCCTCCTTGCCGTTGATCTCTTTTCCCGGCGCGTGCACGACGACGTCGTCGGTCATGAAGCTCATCGCCTTGTCGAGGTCGCCGCTGGTCCATGCCTCGTGATAGGCGGTGGCGACACGTAAGGCATGGTCGGACGTGGTCGTGCTGTCAGTGCTCATGTTGCTCCTCAATGAAGTGGTTCATGGTGTCGCTGTGTGACGTGCTCGTCGAGCCATGCCCTGAGAGGCTCGACAGCGGCCCAGGTGTCTCGAATCCTCTCGTGCACCTGGGGAGTGTGCATCCAAGCGTCGGTGGGCCAGTCCTGAACGACTGCGGCCCCTTTCCATCTGAGGAAATTGATACGGGGGTGGTCGGTCGACCAGCCTCGCGGTGCGTTTTTCAATGGCTGGTCGGCGCCGGGTGAGACGGGCAGCCCCTGTGCGGCGAGCTCTTGGGTGAGCTCCTCGAAGCGGATTCCGCTGATGTCGGCATCGATGGCGCCCCTGAAGCGGCGAAGTTGGTCGGCGGTCATCCGCATGGCTCCGTAGCCGGTGGTGATACCGGTGGTCGACACACTGAGGTAGTAGCCGATTCCGCCGGTGGCCTGAGGGGTGCTGGTAGCGCCTGTCCAGAGCTTGTAAGGGGCCTTGTCGCGGGCGAAACGCAGGTCACGGTTGGGGCGGAACATGCGCAAAGGACCGAACTCTGCGGAGAGCTCGTCAACCAATGCACTCATAGGGGCTTTCACGTCCCGCTGCCAACGTTGCTTGTTGGTGTCCCAGAAGTCCTTCGAGTTGTCCTGCGCCAGGTCGGCGAAGAACTCGAAAAGGGCTGTCGGTAGCCCTTGGAAGGTGCTCATGATTCGTCGCTTCCCGATTGCCCGCCAGTGACGGCAAGGTTGTGGTGCATCGCGGCGTCAACCCAGAAGGTGAGGCGGTCGTCGTCGGCGATGGCCTCGGGTGCGACGGTGATCCATCCGGCTCCCATCTCTCGCCCGGCGCCCATGTGGGCCTGCTCGGCGCCCGGCTCGCCCAGGAGCGTCTCGTGGCGGTCCGCGGCGACGCGCACCAGGAGGTCCCCGGTCTTCCCGGCGCTGACGATCATCTTGTCGTTGACCATGATCGCGCGGCCTCCGAACATGGGGACCTCGCGCACATCCGGTTTGTCATCGACCAGCGCGCGGACGCGCTGAACGAGGTGGTGTTGCTTGGGTGTCATGGCTGCCATCGCTTCGTCTCCTGTTGGCGGTCAGTTGGTCAAGGGCTGCCAGTTGTCCGGGCCGGCGTCTCCGCCCGCACCGGCAACCTTGAGGCGGGGCATGAAGTGGGCCCAGCCGTGCGCGTGCCCGCGGACCTCGGACTCCGGCAGGTCGAGGTGGCGCAGGTCCACACGCGTGCCACCAGTGATCGGAGTCAGGAGGAACTCGACCCTAGATGTGCCGGCGGGCAGCTCGTCGCTGCCGGCGAACCCCCACGAGACCACCACGCGCTGGAAGGGCTCGACCACGAGGTACTCACCCCGCACGGGGTAGCCGGCGATGTCGACCGCGAATCGGCCGCCCGGCGTCGGATCGAGATCGGCGTACTGCCCCATCCACGCCGTCATGCCCTCATTCGTGGTGAGGTACTCGAACACCGCCTGCGGGGGCGCCTCGATCTCGATGAAGTCCCGGAACTCAGCCATGCTGCTTTTCCTCTCGCTGCTCGACGGCGGACTTGAGGGCCGCTAGCCTCTCTGGCCAGAAGTCGTCGAGGTAGGAGCGCACCGCCGCGAGCCCGTCCGTGTTGAGTGCGTACAGGCGGCGCGTGTGATCGGTGGTGACGGTCGCCAGCCCCGCCTTCTGAAGAGTCCGGAGGTGATGCGAGGCGGTCTGCTGCGACAGTCCGACCGCTTGTGCCACAGCGCCGACGGGCTGCGGCCCTGAGCGGATGACGCGCAGGATCGCCCGACGGTTCCCGTCGGCCAGCGCCCGCAGCGTCATATCGACGTCGATCGCCTCTGTTGCTCCCACGCGCTCCTCCTCAGTTGACGTCCCCACACTAACACAAATGAATGTTTGTACTCATGGGTGCTTGTATGTTGGAGGTGGCGTCGAAGCATGACCTTCGGGCTCTGTGCGGGAGCTGGAAGGGTTCAGGCAGGGGAAGTCGCTGCCAGTGCCGGGGTGAGGGCGTCTGACTTCCGCGCCTGTGTCCCGGGAGCCGACCAGACCGGCGGCCGGGTGTCCACAGCGCTGACATGAGCGAGATCGCCGTCGAAGTGACCAGTGGAGATCGTTGAAATTCTGCGGTTGTTTCGCGGCGTGTGGCATCTGTGCGGAGTTAATGTCAGCGCCATGGACACTGACACCCCCGCCGGGCCTCTTTCGTCGGCTCGTCAGCCCACCAGGTCGGCCACGATCTGCAGGAGGTCCTGCAGGTGCCGGTTGGACAGGAACTCCCGGCGCACGGACTCGTGGGCGGCCAGCCCCATCTCCTGGGCCCGCTCGGGGAAGAGCAGCAGGTCGCGCACGGCTTCCGCCCAGGCGAGGCCGTCGGCCGGGTCTACCAGGACGCCGTCGACGCCGTCGTCGATCTGGTCGCGGATGCCGCCCACCGCGGAGGCGACCACCGGGGCCTTCTTCCACATCGCCTCGGCCACGGTCAGTCCGAAGGCCTCGATGAGGGAGCGCTGGGTGACGACCGAGCTGACTCGCTGGACGGCGTTGACGACGGTGGCGTTGACCTCCCGGTCCTCCATGCTCACTGCGGCCACGTGGATCCGCGAGGCGACCGATTCCGGCAGCACCGAGCAGCGCTCCACGATCTGGGCGAGGGTGGCCTGCGACTCGGAACCGTCCGGGGTCGGGCCGACCAGCAGCAGGTGGGCGTCCTCGGGCAGCACGGCGATGTTCTCGGCGAAGGCCTCCACCAGCTCCAGGCCGCCCTTGAGGCGGTCCCAGCGGTTGACCTGGGTGACGACCCGGGTGCCCAGGGGCACCGGGCCGCCGGCCAGGACCGGGTCGTCGGCCAGGCCGCGGAAGGCGTCGGCGCGCCCGTCGTGACGCATGAAGGGCACCGCCTCGAAGGGCGGCTCGCCGGCGAAGATCCCGGACAGGCGCGCCACCGACCAGGCCTCGTCCAGGTCCAGGACCCGGTTCTTGGGGGAGTCGGCGTCGATGGAGGGAGCCAGGACCGCGCAGCGCTCGGCCTCGATGTAGGGCGGGCGGTACTCGGGGCGGGAGACGATGACGAGGTCCACGTCCTCCAGGTAGCGGTCCAGGAAGGCCCAGGCGTAGTCGGCCGCCTCGCCCGCGCCCTCGGCCCCGGCGTGGCAGCGCCAGATGACCGTTGCGCCCGCCGCCTTGAGGGCCTTGGCCAGGCCCGCCGTGGGTGGGTCGTGAAGGATGACGACGTCGTCGGGGCGGACCTCCTCGACGATGTTCTCCGCGTTGGAGGCCAGGACGTGCTCGTAGATGTCGCGCTGCTTGTCCCCGAGCTTGCCGCCGTCGCCGTGGTCCCCGTGGATGCCGGCGTGCAGGCGGGCCGCGATCCGGGTGAACTCCTCGGGGGCATCCAGGGTCAGCCAGCGCACGTTGAGGCCGGCGCCCAGGGAGTAGCCCACGAGGGGGGCGACCGTCTCCGCAGGCCCCGAGCCGGCGGCTGCCGACGGCGTGACCGTCCACACGGTGCGCCCCTCCAGCAGGGCCTCGGCCCCGGTCAGGCTGGTGTGCAGTCGTTTGATGGCCACCTCGTCCAGGTGGCTCTCCAAGTGCGACAGGGGCAGCGGGGCGACGTCGATGTCTCTCATGCCATGATCTTCCCCCGAATTCTTGTGAGGCGCAGCACTTTGGGCTTGGGCGTGGCGTCTTGTTGCTGTTTCGGCATTCTTCTGGCTGGATTCCGCAGAGCGCCGATCGGGCTCGCGTGGAGTGCTCGGGGTGTGCGGGGCTCGGTCCCGCGCGGGTGGTGGTGTGAGGTTCCGCGGGCGTGGGTAGGCTTGGCCCGGCCGCACTCCCCCGTCAACCAGGAGCCCCCATGGCGTCCGAGCCCATGATCCCCGCCGCCCACCCCGACACCGTCGCCGACGCCGCCGCGACGCCCGACAGGGAGATGCCCTGGAAGGAGCTGGGCCTCAAGGCCGACGAGTACGAGTCCATCCGCGAGCTGCTGGGGCGCCGCCCCACCAACGCCGAGCTGGCCATGTACTCGGTCATGTGGTCCGAGCACTGCTCCTACAAGTCCTCCAAGATTCACCTGCGCCAGTTCGGCGCCAAGACCACCCCCGAGATGCGCGAGCACCTCCTGGTCGGGATGGGGGAGAACGCCGGCGTCGTCGATATCGGTGACGGCTGGGCCGTGACCTACAAGGTCGAGTCCCACAACCACCCCAGCTATGTCGAGCCCTACCAGGGGGCCGCCACCGGCGTGGGCGGCATCGTGCGCGACATCATCTCCATGGGCGCGCGGCCCGTGGCCGTCATGGACCAGCTGCGCTTCGGCGCCGTCGACCACCCCGACACCGCGCGCGTCGTCCACGGCGTCGTGGCCGGCGTGGGCACCTACGGCAACTCCCTGGGCCTGCCCAACATCGGCGGCGAGACCGAGTTCGACTCCTCCTACCAGGAGAACCCACTGGTCAACGCCTTGTGCGTGGGCGTGCTGCGCCACGAGGACATCCACCTGGCCAACGCCACCGGCGCCGGCAACAAGGTGGTGCTCTTCGGGGCCCGCACCGGCGGGGACGGCATCGGCGGGGCCTCCATCCTGGCCTCGGAGTCCTTCGAGGACGGCATGCCCGCCAAGCGCCCCAGCGTCCAGGTGGGCGACCCCTTCATGGAGAAGGTCCTCATCGAGTGCTGCCTGGACCTGTTCGGCGCCGGGCTCGTGCTCGGCATCCAGGACCTGGGCGCCGCCGGCATCTCCTGCGCCACCTCCGAGCTGGCCTCCAACGGCGACGGCGGCATGCACGTCGACCTGGAGAAGGTGCTCCTGCGCGACCCCACCCTGACCGCCGGGGAGATCCTCATGAGCGAGTCCCAGGAGCGCATGATGGCCGTCGTCGCGCCCGACAAGCTCGAGGAGTTCATGGCCGTCATCGACAAGTGGGACGTCGAGGCCGCCGTCATCGGGGAGGTCAACGGCTCGGGCCGGCTGACCATCGACCACTTCGGGGAGCGGATCGTCGACGTCGACCCGCGCACCGTGGCCCACGAGGGTCCCACCTACGAGCGCCCCTACGCCCGCCCCGCCTGGCAGGACGCGCTCAACGCCGACACCACCGAGCGCCTGGCCCGCCCCGAGTCCACCACCGAGCTGGCCGAGCAGGTGCGCGCCGTCGTCACCAGCCCCAACCAGGCCTCCACCGCCTGGGTGACCGACCAGTACGACCGCTTCGTGCGTGGCGACACCGCCCTGTGCCAGCCCGACGACGCCGGCGTCATCCGCGTCGATGAGGCCACCGGCCGCGGCGTGGCCATCTCCACCGACGCCAACGGCCGCTTCACCAAGCTCGACCCCGCCACCGGTGCCTCCCAGGCCCTGGCCGAGTCCTACCGCAACGTGTGCACCGTGGGCGCCCGGCCCCTGGCCGTCACCGACTGCCTCAACTTCGGCTCGCCGGAGGACCCCGACGCCATGTGGCAGCTCGTCGAGGCCATCACCGGCCTGGCCGACGCCTGCGCCGTCATGGGCGTGCCGGTCACTGGCGGCAACGTCTCCCTCTACAACTCCCACGGCAAGGTCAAGGGGCAGATCGACTCCTCGATCAACCCCACGCCCGTCGTCGGCGTCCTGGGCGTCATGGACGACGTGCGCCGAGCCAACCCCTCGGGCTGGCACGAGGAGGGCCTGGCCATCATGGCTCTGGGCACCACCGCCGACGAGCTCGACGGCTCGGCCTGGTCCCGTGTGGTCTACGACCACCTCGGTGGGCTGCCCCCGCGCGTCGACCTCGACGCGGAGATGGCGCTCGGGCGGGTGCTGCTGGCCCTGAGCGAGGCGGAGGGCCCCGGCGGCGAGCCGCTGGTGCGCGCCGCCCACGACTGCTCGACCGGCGGCCTCATCCAGACCCTCGTGGACTCCTGCCTGCGCTGCGGCGTCGGAGCCAGCGTGGACCTGACCGCCATCCAGGAGGAGGGCGTGGATGACTTCACCGCCCTGTTCTCCGAGTCCGGGGCCCGCGCGATCGTCGCCGTACGCGAGGAGCTCGTGCCCGCCGTCACCGCGGCCGCCGAGGCCGAGGACGTCGCCGTGGCGCGCCTGGGGACCACTGGCGGTGACCTGCTCGTCGTGGCCGGCAGTGACCTGCTCTCCGACGGCGGCGCCGGGCGCCCCCTCGTCCTGGACCTGGCCGAGCTCGGGGCCGACGTCGAGGGTGTCCTGCCGGCGCTGTTCTGAGTCGCACTCGCCGACGGGGACATTTCTCTACGGCCGGGGACGTTCCCGTGCGGCCGGGGACGTTCGACGCCGTCGGGGACCGGAATCCTGTCCCCGAACGCGCAGGATGGCCCCGCCTGGGGTCACACGCACCCGGCCGTGTGGAATGTCCCCGTCGGTCCGCCCTGCTGCGCCGGCGACGCGCCTCCTTACTGCGCCACCTCAGGTGTTGACGCGTGACGGTGGAGTGTCGCTGCGGAAACAAGCAGCACCACGGCCGGCAGGACGTTCACGAGGTAGATCCAGGCGCTCGGGCTGGACGCCTCTGCCGTGACGAGGCAACCGATGGTCAGTGAGACGGACAGGGAGATGCCGGCCAGTGCCACGCTGAGGACTGCCCCGCCCATCTTGTTGTCAGCCGCGACGACATAGAACGCGGTGATGAAGCCGATGACGGCCAGAATCAGGATGACGCCGTTCATCGTCCGCACGAGACTCACGAGATTGAGGCCAACATCGGGTGACGAGCTGTCCGTGAAACTCGGCGGCACGAGCGTGGAGGCGTCGAGGACGTGGTTGGACACGATGACGCTCACCACCTGGGCGCCCCAAGCGATGATGGTGATGATGGACTCGATGTCGGCTGATCGTGTGGGGCGTGGGAAGGGGGCTGCGGAAGATGTCATGGCTGGAGCCTGTCAATGCGCCCGCCGTGTATCAACCAGTGGGTAGCCTGGAGGCATGATCGATCATGCCTCTGTGAGTGTCAGTGATCCGGCGGCCTCGAAGGCCTTCTACGAGGCGGCCCTCGCGCCGCTGGGCTACCGCGTCGTCATGGAGTTCGGGCCCGTCACCGGACTGGCCGGGCCGACGCCCGGCGCGGAGGAGGACGCCCCGGTCCACGCGGACCTGTGGCTGGCCCCGGCGGAGAATCCGACGCCCTGCCATATCGCGCTGGCGGCGTCGTCGACGGCGCAGGTGGACGCCTTCCATGAGGCGGCCCTCGCGGCGGGAGGCACCGACAACGGAGGTCCCGGCGAGCGCCCGCACTACCACCCCGGCTACTACGGGGCCTTCGTCCTCGACCCCGACGGCAACAACCTCGAGGCCGTCTTCCACGGCGCCGGCGACTGAGCGTCGCCTGCCTGCCCCACCTCTGCTGCGTGAGCCCGCCGTCGGGGACATTTCTGTACGGCCGGGGACGTTCGACGCCGTCGGGGACGGGAATCCTGTCCCCGGACGCGCAGGATGCCCCCGCCCGGAGTGACGTGCACCCGGCCGCGTGGAATGTCCTCGTCAGTGTCGGTGGCAGGCCCGGAGATGGTGGAGAGGGGCGACGGTCTGAGAGATGTGGCGGAGGGGAGGCGGCTGTTCGCCAGGGAGATGACAGGGCTCGGCGGAGAGGTGGAGAGGGCCTGGAGGCCTGGGCACGGTGGGCAGATGATGACGCTGCGGTGAGGCGGCGGTGTTGGGCTCGCGCGGCGCCTGAATTGACATCGAGGTCGCCCCGGCGACAATTCCCGCCAATTCCCCGGGAGTCTCAGGAAGATATCGAAGCGGCGGGCGAGTCGGTCGAGGCAGGTAGTGCAACGCCCTCCCGCACCTGCCCGAACGGGGCGCGGTGGTGCGGAAGGCGGCCTCTCAGCGTGTCGCGCACTCGGCGTGGCGCCCTCTCAGCCCCGGATTTGCCAGATATCACTCAGGTAACTGCTCGCA
Source organism: Actinomyces sp. SKVG-SVH-4(1) (assembly GCF_048514265.1). Taxonomy (NCBI): domain Bacteria; kingdom Bacillati; phylum Actinomycetota; class Actinomycetes; order Actinomycetales; family Actinomycetaceae; genus Actinomyces; species Actinomyces sp. SKVG-SVH-4(1). Next base: position 46,918 of record NZ_JBGEVE010000003.1, read on the forward strand.
ATCGGCTCAAGATGCCGCAGATACCTCGCAGAGATCTCTAGACTTCAACCATGACTGTGCCTTCAGAGACCTCGACGACGATCGACCCTCGTGAGGTGTCACTGTATGCCGGCCACTTCGACGCGCTGTGGGGTGTGGCCTGGAGCCCGGACGGCACGCGGCTCCTGTCCGGATCGCACGACGGCACGGCCCGCGTCTGGGACGCGAACCGCGGCACCGAGTTGTTCGCGCTGGCCGGCCCCAGCCTGTCCATCAGCGCGGTGGCCTGGAGCCCCGATGGCACGCGGCTCCTCACTGCGGCGGAGGACCACAGCGTGCGTGTCTGGGACGCGACCACCGGCGCCGACCTGCTGACCCTGGGAGTCGGCGGCTCCGGCGTGGGCGGGGCGGTGGCCTGGAGCCCCGACTCCACCCGCATCCTCACCAGCTTCGACGACGCCTCGGCCCGCATCTGGGACGCCGCCAGCGGTCAGGTGGTACGCACCCTGTCGGGGCACACGGAGCACCTCACCGCGGTGTCGTGGAGCCCGGACGGGACCCGCGTGGCCACCGCCTCCGACGACGGCACCGCCCGCGTCTGGGACGTCACCACCGGTACCGAGCTGCTGCGCGTGGGCCCCATGGCCTTCGTGGGGCGCGGCGCCACCATGGGCCCCGACGGCAGGCCGACCCACGTCGGCCCGATCGAGCCGATGACCGGCCTGTCATGGAGCCCGGACTCGCGTCGCATCATCACCGCCTTCGACTCGGCCGAGCCCCGGGTCTGGGACGCCGCCACCGGCGAGGAGGTCCTCAGCCTCCACGGCCGCGAGCGCCACTGGGTCAGCGTCGTCTCCTGGAGCCCCGACGGCAGCCGCATCATCACCGACGACATCTCCGGCACCACCGCCCACATCTGGGACGCCGCCACCGGCGAGGAGCTGCTCAGCCTGCGCGGCCACCACCAGTGGGCCTGTGCCCTGGCCTGGAGCCCGGACTCGAGCCGCGTGGCCACCGGCTCGCACGATGACACCGTGCGCGTCTGGGACGCCGCCACCGGCCAGACCCAGCTCGTCCTGGGGGCCGGTAACTCCGTGGAGACCGTCTCCTGGAGCCCCGACGGCACCAGGCTCAGCATCGGCGCCAAGATCGGTGGCAACCGCGTCTGGGACGCCACCACCGGTCAGCCGCGCCTCACCGTCGACAACGGTGCCCGGGAGCTGAGCGAGGTCGTCTGGAGCCCGGACGGCACCCGCCTGGCCACCTCCTCCTACCTCTCGCCCCGCGTCCTCATCCTGGATGCCTCCACCGGCGACGTCGTCCAGGCCCTGACCGCCGGGGAGGACGACGTCAACGACATCGCCTGGAGCCCGGACAGCGAGCGCATCCTCACCGGACTGGGGGACGACCGCGCCGCGATCTGGGACGCCGCCCGCGGTGAGCGCCTCCTGACCCTCGAGGGCCACAGCGACATGATTACCTCGGTCGCCTGGAGCCCCAACGGCCAGCGCGCCCTGACCGGCTCCCAGGACGGGACGGCCCGCATCTGGGACGCCGCCACCGGCGAGGTCATCCACACCTACACCGGCAACTGGGTGCGCGACGTCGTGTGGACTCAAGGGGGCCCGCGTGTCGTCACCGGCAGCGCCGACGGCGCCGCCCACGTCTGGGACGTCATCACCTCCGGCGAGCTCGTGACGCTGCGCGACGCCGCCGCCATGGTCCGCTCCTACGCCTGGAGCCCCGACGGCACCAAGGTGCTGGCCGGCTTCGACGACGGCGTCGTGCGCGTGTGGGACGAGGTCTCCGGCAAGGTCGTCCTGTCCCTGGCCGGCCACCGTTTCGGCGTCACCGACGCGCAGTGGAGCCCCGACGGCACCAGGATTCTCACCGGCTCCGAGGACGGCACCGTGCGCCTGTGGGACGCCACCACCGGCGAGATGACCGGGCTGTTCCTGTGCTTCCTGCCCGACGGCGGGGTCGCCATCCTCGACGCTCCCTCCCTGAGTCTGCGCTCGGGCCCCGGGGAGGTTTGGGACTACCTCGGCCGCCCCGAGATCCTTGCCGGCCAGCTCACCCGCGTGGGCGTGGAGCGGCGCCAGTTCCTCAACCACGACCCGCTGCCCGAGGCCGTCGCGGAGCCGTCCCCGGCCGAGGCCGCTGACGAGGACCCGACGGCGCCCGAGCCGGTTGAGGAGCCCCAGGTTCCCGAGGAGTCTCCGGCTCCCGAGAACACCGAGCCCTCCGAGGCGCCGGAGGTCGACCCGCTCGCCGAGCCCGCCGTTGCCCCCTCCGTCTTCGCCGCACCCGCGCAGCAGGAGACCGAGCCGGCCCCGGCCCAGTCCGGTGCCGACGTCGAGCAGCCCGTCGCTTCCCAGTCCCCTGAGAACACTCCCGCCCAGGCCCCGGAGCCGTCGGCCCCTGCCGGCGAGCCCCTCATCGAGGAGGCTCCCGCCCAGGCGCAGGACCCGCAGGTCGAGGAGTCCGGCTCCACCGAGGCCGAGGACTCCGAGATCCCCGCACCGGCCCCCGCCCCCGAGGTGGTGGATCCGGCCGCAGCTCACCAGGCCCGGCACGCGGCTGAGACCGCTCACACGCCGGCCGAGGCCGCTGAGACCCCTGAGGCCCCCGATGCCCTCGGGCAGCCGGTCGCGCCGGCCGAGACCGAACCGGTCGCCGCGCCGACGGGGGAGACCCTTCTTGTCCAGCCCTTCCCCGTGGACCAGGGCCTCGTGGACGGTGAGGTGAGCGCCCCGGCCGTGACGCCGCCCGCGATGGTTGAGATGCCGCAGAGCCTGACCGCTCCCGAGGAGGAGGAGCAGCCCGTGCTGAGCACCTCCGAGGCCAGCCAGGAGGTCGACGCTGAGGCCGGTGCCGACGCGCTTGCCGTCCCGGCTCCCGTCACGGAGCCCGCCGACAACGCGCGCCGGGCCCGGCATGCCGCCGCCACGGCTCAGACCCCGGCCGATGCTGCCCCGGAGCACGTCGTCGAGGACGGCGCCGAAGCGGCCGTGCCTGCCGAGCCTGAGCTGGCTCTGCCGACCGAGGTGGCCCAGTCCTCCGGCACGGCCGAGTCCGCCTATGAGCCGGTGGCGATCCCCGCCGTCGAGCATGCCGGTGGTGAGCCTGTAGCCGCGCCCACCGGTGAGACTGTCGCCCCCGACCAGCTCGAGTTCTCCCTGACTCCGGCCGACGCCGCCGGCCACGAGAGCGATGAGGTCACCCTCGACCTCTCCGAGGAGGCCGGTGGGCCGGCGCCGAAGCAGGCCCCCGAGGTCGTTGCCCCAGTCGAGGCGACGGTGCCGCCCATCGCGGACACCGCTGAGACGGCGCGCGCCGGCGGGCCGATGGACGTCACCGACGTCGCCGAGGCTACCGATGTGGCCGACGCGGCGGCCCCCGAGGTGCCGGTGCCCTCCGGCGCTGAGGCCACCTCCGCGCCGACCGCCTCAACGCCTGAGGGCGAGCCCGAGGACCACGCGGTGCCAGAGGCCCAGGCTGAGCAGGCCCCCGCCGAGTATCCGCAGGGCCAGGAGAACTCGGACAGGCCGCTCGAGCCCGCGGAGACTGAGGTCGCCCAGACCGCGCAGGCCGAGGCTGCCGCCGAGGACCGGCCGAGCGCCGAGGAGGAACCAGTCGAGCCCACTGAGGCGGCCGAGCCGACTGAGCCGACCCCGGCGCCCTGGGGGAGCGCGGACCTGCGCCAGCGGATCTACACCGAGGTCCAGGAGTTCGTCGCCGCCATCGCGCGCCGTGACGTCAACGAGCTGGCGAGTCGCTACGGCATGGCCGGCAACGACCTGGCCGGCCTCGATGAGCAGCTGGCGGGCCTGTCGAGCCCCGCGTCGGACCTGACCCTCTACCCCCTTGAGCAGGCCGACGACTACGTGGACGGCCACCACCGCCTCGATCTCAGCGAGCTGGAGGGCGGCGGCGTCGTCATCAGCAGCGAGCTGTGGGCCCACGATCGGCCCTGCGGTGCGCGCCTCATCGCCCACTGGAACCCCATGGGGATCTACCCCTTCGACTTCCGCAACGTGAGCATGTGAGTCATCTCCCGCGCGCCTCCCCGGCGCCCGGCAGTTTCGAGTGCGCCCCCGACCGGCAGGTACGGGGGCGCACTCGCTTCTCGAGCGGTCCGAGGGAGACGGGGATCGCTCGGGAGCTCCCGCCGGGGGATAGGTGCTGGGGCTGTGAACCGCATAGACTTCCGGCCGTCAGTGTTATCCACCGAGAGGGGACGTCTGTGTCGACGGCGCAGTACCCGGCACGGGCCCGTGTCGCCGCCTGGGCAGTGCACATCTTGACCATGTCCGGACTGGTGTGGGCCAGCCTGGCCATGCTCGCCACCATCCACCCCCGCCGGGAGTTCACGTGGATGTGGGTCTGGCTGCTCGTCGCCCTCGTCGTCGACGGCGTTGACGGCACCCTGGCCCGGCGCGCCCGGGTCTCCGAGATCATCCCCTGGTTCGATGGCGGCATCGTTGACATCGTCGTCGACTACCTCACCTGGACCTTCATCCCGGCGGTCTTCATGTACGTGGCCCTGCCAATGGGCCCCAGGCCGCTGGCGGGCCTGCTCATGGCCCTCGTCCTGAGCTCGTCGATGTTCTGCTACGCCAACAAGCAGTGGAAGTCCACCGACTACTACTTCGTGGGCTTCCCGGCAGCCTGGAACATCGTGGCCCTCATGTTCTACGTGCTCCAGACCCCGGCGGTCTTCAACATCATCGTCACCCTCATCTTCGTGGTGCTGACCCTGGTGCCCACGCACTACGCGCACCCGGCCCGCGTCAAGCGCTTCCGCGCCCTCAACATCGGTGCGGTGGCCGTATGGTTCCTGGCCACCTGCTGGCTGGTGGCGATCTACCCCCACCGGCCGCTCAGCGCGGTCGCCGTCCTCATCGTCTCGGGCGGGTGGTTCCTGCTCGCCGGGGTGCTGCGCTCGATCCGCGGGGAGGAATCGACTGCGGCAGCGGCGTAGGCCGGACTAACCGTCCCCGGGGGCGCGCAGCCCCCGGGCGACCGCCACGTCACGCAGCCAGCGGCCGCCCTCCAGCAGGAAGGTGGCCAGCACCAGGCCGATGACCACCATGATGACCCAGCCGGGGTACTGGTTGCCGTGTCCGTCGTCGCCCGCCAGGAAGAAGTACACGTAGGGCGCCACGAAGGTGATGAGGGTGACGAGGAAGCCGGCGAAGCGGATGCGGCGCCGCTTGCCCGCCACCATGGCGATGATCCCCCAGGTGTAGGGCACTGCGGTGATGATGTCGATGGCCCACAGCACCCAGGGGTTGCCGCGGAAGCCGGGGGCGTAGACGGCCGGGAGCGCCCGCAGCGAGGAGTAGATGAACACCGTCGCGTAGGCCAGGAAGCGGGGGTTGTGCAGCAGACGGACGATGCCGGCGCGCGGCACCAGGTCCACCTTCGCCTCCTGCAGGGCGGCCAGGGTGTGCCGGGAGACGCGCAGCGGGTCCGTCCCCTCCAGCACAGTGCGCAGGTAGCGGATCTGCTCAGGCGTCCCGGTGGCCCACTCGTCCAGGAGACGGCGCGGGCTCACGGCGACGACGACGCTGCCCTCGCCCTGACCGGCACCGTCGGTCCGCGGTGTCTCGGCGCCGTCGGGTGTTTCTAGGGAGGCGATGTGGACGAGGTGCTCACCCAGGACGCTCCGCAGCAGCCCCAGCCGCTGCGTGGGAACCTCGCTCAGCCACAGGCGCTGCCCGTGCTCCACGGCCAGGGACAGGGCGTGCCCCAGGGCCCAGCCGCGCTCGTCGGGCGCCAGCAGCTCCTCGGGGGCGGATAGCTGGGCCAGTTCGGGCACCTCAGCGACGTTGAAGCGCGTCAGGTCGCCGACCCTGTCGACGGCCGCCACCGTCCGCAGGACCTCGGGGTCCAGGACATGGCGCCGGGTGACGGGAAGCTCCGTGACGGAGCGCAGAGCCATCAGGTCCATCACGGAGGAGCGGGAAGCGGGGGTGTGTTCGGGCATTGGGAAGAGCCTAAAGGAGTGGGTGCCCGTTGTGTGCATCCTGTGCATCCTGTGGACCGATACGGCTCACTCCTGGCCGGAAGAGAGCGGAGACCTGCCTCCCCTCGCCTCGTCGGTAGGGGCGCGGCCGGGACCGGGGCCCGTGGGGCAGCCGAGCGCCTAGGGTGAGTTCATGAGTACTCACGCCACCCCCTCAGAGCGGTCCAGCCGGCGCGGCGACCCGGGGTTGCTCGTCGTGGCCGGAGCGGGCCTCATCGGATCCCGCCTGGCGGACCTGGCCCGGGACAGCGGCTGGAGGATCCGGATCCTCCACCGCAGCGCAGCGGGTGGGGAACTGCGGGAGGGCATCGAGGTCGATGACTCCGGCAGGGAGCACGCCTGGTGGGCACCCGCCGAGCGCCTCCTGCCGCCCAGCGCCCTGGAGGGCGCCAGGGCCGTGGTCTGCCTGTCGGGCGCCCCGATTGCGCCGCGCCCCTGGACGCCGGCGCGCCGTCGCGAGCTGGCGGCCTCGCGCCTGTCCACCACCGCCCTCATCGCCCGTGTCGCCGCGGGCCTGCCCCCGGCCGGGCGACCCGAGGTCCTGCTGAGCGGATCGGCCTCCGGCTTCTACGGGGATCGGGGCGAGGAGATCCTCACCGAGGCCAGCGGCCCGGGTGAGGGATTCCTGTCCGAGCTGTGCCGGCGTTGGGAGTCCGTTGCGGGCCCGGCGGCGCAGGCCGGGCTGCGCACGGTCCAGTCCCGCACGGGCCTGGTGGTCAGCTCCTCGGGCGGGCTGGGCAGGATCCTCGGCGCCGCCTACCGGGTCGGGGCGGGGGCCCGGCTGGGCCGCGGTGACCAGTGGCAGCCGTGGATCGCCCTGGAGGATGCCGCGGCCGGGCTCCTGTGGGCCATCGAGCACGACGACGTCCACGGGCCGGTCAACCTGACCGCGCCCGAGCCGCTGCGCAATCGCGACCTCCACCGGCTGCTGTCGCGGGCCGGCGGCCCGCCCTCGGTGGCGGTGGTGCCCCAGTTCCTGCTGGACCGGGCGGGCAGGGCCGGGGCGGGTGGCAGTACCGGAAGCATCGGCGGGATGCTCGCCGAGCTGCTCGGTGCCTCCCAGCGAGCGGTCCCCCGGGCGCTGCTCGCCTCCGGCTTCCGCTTCACCGCGCCGGACGCGGCCTCGATCTGGGCACTGGGCACCTGAGGCCTGACCGGTGCCGGTCGATCCCGTGCACCCGCCCTCAGACGCGGGCCAGGACCTCACCGTGCACGACGACGAACCAGGCGTCCTCGCTGTCTCCCCACTGCCGCCACGCCTGGGCCATCGCCTCCAGGTCGGCCCCGTCCGCCAGTCCCAGCTCGACGGCCCGCGGACCGAAGGAGGTCAGGCACCGCTGCGCCCAGGTCTGCGACTGCCAGGCCCGATCGGCAGGCGTGGCGTAGCACCAGGTGGAGGCCGAGGCCGTCACGTCGGTGAAGCCCGCCGCCCGGGCCCAGGACAGTAGCCGGCTCCCGGCGTCGGGCTCGCCGCCGTTGGCCCGGGCGGTGGCCATGTAGACCGAGCGCCACTGCTCCATGCCCGCGGGCTCGGGGAACCAGGTCATGGCGGAGTAGACGGCGTCGCGCACGGCCACGATCCCGCCGGGGCGGGTGACGCGGCGCATCTCGGCCAGGGCGCCCACCGGGTCCGCGAGGTGCTGAAGAACCTGGTGGGCGTGGACGACGTCGAAGGAGGCGTCCTCGAAGGGCAGGGCCATGACGTCCCCGCTGGTCACCTCCACCTGCTCGGACAGCCCCCGGTCGCGAAGCGTCGCCCGAGCCGCCTCCAGGGCGCCGGCCGCGGCATCGAGGGCCACGACCCGCCCCGGGGCGACGCGCTCAGCGAGATCCGCGGTGATGGACGCCGGCCCGCAGCCGACGTCGAGCAGGTCCATTCCCGTACGCAGGTGGGCAAGCAGGTAGGCGGCCGAGTCCGCCGCGCCGCGCCGCGAGTGCGCGTTGAGCACCGCCGCACTGTGACCGTGGGTGTAGCGGGCCGTCTCGACGGAACCGTCTGAAAGCTGTTCACTACTCATGTCTCCAGATCCTCCAGGAATGTGATCTGTGTTGCGCAAACGTCCGGAATGCGGCCTTTGCGACGGCTATGTTTCCTCCGGATCGCGAGATGTTTCGTCTCAGTGAACGTCTCGGTGGAAGTCTTCTCGCGGCGCCGCGGCGACCAGCCAGGTGCTGAGCTTATTCCGCTAGGCGAAGGAGTCCCCCATGCAGGACGTTGTCGAAAAGGTCTATGAGCAGGTTGTGGCTCGCAACCGTGGAGAGGTCGAGTTCCATCAGGCCGTCCACGAGGTGCTCGAGTCCCTCGATCCCGTCATCGCCAAGCACCCCCACTACGCCGAGGGCGCCCTCCTGGAGCGCATCGTCGAGCCCGAGCGCCAGATCATGTTCCGGGTTCCCTGGGTCGACGACGCCGGCCAGGTCCACGTCAACCGCGGCTTCCGCATCGAGTTCAACTCCGCGCTGGGCCCCTACAAGGGCGGCCTGCGCTTCCACCCCTCGGTCAACGCCGGCATCATCAAGTTCCTCGGCTTCGAGCAGATCTTCAAGAACGCCCTGACCGCCCAGGGCATCGGCGGCGGCAAGGGCGGCTCCGACTTCGACCCGCACGGCCGCTCCGACGCCGAGGTCATGCGCTTCTGCCAGTCCTTCATGACCGAGCTGGCCCGCCACATCGGCCCCTCCACCGACGTGCCCGCCGGCGACATCGGCGTGGGCGGCCGCGAGATCGGCTACATGTTCGGCCAGTACAAGCGCCTGCGGAACTCCTACGACGCCGGCGTTCTCACCGGTAAGGGCCTGGCCTGGGGCGGCTCCCTCGTGCGCACCGAGGCCACCGGCTACGGCACCGTGCTCTTCGCCCAGTCCATGCTCGCCACCAAGGGTGAGTCCCTCGAGGGCAAGAAGGTCCTCGTCTCCGGTGCCGGGAACGTGGCGATCTACGCCATCGAGAAGGCCCAGCAGCTCGGTGCCACCCCCATCACCTTCTCCGACTCCTCCGGCTACGTCGTCGACGAGGCCGGGGTGGACCTCGAGCTGCTCAAGCAGGTCAAGGAGGTCGAGCGCGGCCGCGTGGCCGACTACGTCGAGCGTCGCCCCGGTGCCCGCCTCGTGACCGGCGGCTCCGTGTGGGACGTCCCCGGCGACGTCGCCCTGCCCTGCGCCACCCAGAACGAGCTCGACGGCGACGCCGCGAACACCCTGCTGCGGGGCGGCTGCGGCGTGGTCTCCGAGGGCGCCAACATGCCCTCCACCCCGGAGGCCGTCGAGGCCTTCCAGAAGGCCGGCATCCTCTTCGGCCCCGGTAAGGCCGCCAACGCCGGTGGCGTGGCGACCTCCGCCCTCGAGATGGAGCAGAACGCCGGCCGCACCCGCTGGGACTTCGCCACCGCCGAGGCCAAGCTGACCGGCATCATGGCCGACATTCACGACTCCTGCGTCGCCGCGGCCGAGGAGTACGGCCGCCCCGGCGACTACGTGCTCGGCGCCAACGCGGCCGGTTTCACCCGCGTTGCCGACGTCATGATCGCCCACGGCATCGTCTGATACCTGGCTGATCCGGGCTCGCGCCCACAGCGACGGCGTCCGTCGCCTCTGAGAACGAGGCGGCGGACGCCGTCGTTGTCGCGTGGGACGGGGCGTGGGCATGGGAGGGGAGTGGGATCGACGCTCATGGCAACCATTCGCGCGGCTCGTTCCTCGCCTCGCTCCCGCTGTGGAGGCATGGCCCGACGGCGTGGACGGGCACCCGGGGGAGGCGGGTACGAGCGCCGTCTGATGAATGTCAGTGAGTGCCACGAAAAATAATGCCCCGTATCGCAGGGGCGCATACGGTGACCCATGTTCCTCTCCTCACCTTCTCCCGGGTCACCATCCCTCCGCCTGACAAGGAACGACATGCGACTGCGCCCCACGCGGGCCGTCAGGGTCAGCGCCGTCCTGTGTGCGCTGACTCTGACAGCCCTCAGTCCCTTCCCGCTCAACCCTCCTGCCGGTGCTGACGAGGCGGCCGCCCCGGCCGACTCTCCGGCCGCCGGCGCCACCACCATCGACCTGCTGGGCATCACCGACCTGCACGGCCACATCTCCCGAACCACTCAGACGGACAGCACCACCGGACAGACATCCGTTGAGGACCCCGGTGCTGTCACGCTGGCCTGCGAGGTCTCCGCCGCCCGCGCCGCCAACCCCAACACGCTGTTCGTCTCCGCCGGAGACTCCGTGGGCGGATCGGCCTACGTCTCCTCCATCCTCCAGGACCGCCCCACCATGGAGGCGCTCAACGCGATGTCCCTGGATGTCTCCGCCCTGGGCAACCACGAGCTCGACCAGGGCCTGACCGACCTGGAGACCCGCATCCTGCCCGCGTCGAACTTCCCGATCCTGGCCGCCAACGTCTCCGGCTCGACTCCCTTGAGCGCCGAGGGCGGCGGCAAGGGGACCTTCATCAAGGAGGTCGGCGGTGTGCGCGTCGGCTTCGTCGGCGTCGTCACCGATGAGCTTCCCACCCTCGTGTCACCCTCTGCCCTGTCCACCCTCACTCTGAGCCCAGCGGTCGCCGCCGCCAACGCCCGTGCCGCCGACCTCAAGGACGGCGACCCGGCCAACGGTGAGGCCGACGTCGTCGTCGTGCTCAGCCATGAGGACGCGGCCTCCACGGCCACGAGCTTCTCCAAGAACGTCGACGCCGTCTTCTCCGGGCACACCCACGTGCCCTTCGCCAAGACCGTCACCGGCGCCGAGGGCAACCAGATCGCCGTCGTCCAGGCCGACCACTACGGCTGGGCGCTGGGACGCATCCGCCTGAGCTATGACCCCGCCAGCCGGAAGACCTCAGTGGTCAGTGCTGACAACGAGGACCTGCGCAGCTCGAGCTGCACCACCGATGCCTACGGCGTCGCCGGAATCGTGTCCCAGGCGGAGAAGGACTCCGCCGCCGAGGGCGGCAAGCCGCTGGCCAAGATCGGCTCGGACTTCCTGCGCGGCTCGGACGGCTCCGGCCCCGGCGCCAACCGCGGCACTGAATCCACTGCCTCCAACCTCATCGCTGAGTCCTTCCGCAGCTGGGTCGCCTCCGACATCCAGCCGACCGGCTCCACCCGCTATGTGGGCATCATGAACCCCGGTGGCGTGCGCGCCGACCTGCTCTACGCCGCCTCCGGCTCGGAGGGCGATGGGGTCCTGACCTCGGGGGAGGCCTACACCGTCCAGCCCTTCGGCAACGAGATGGCCTACACGACCCTCACCGGCGCCGAGCTCAAGGCTCTGCTGTCCCAGCAATGGCAGCCCGGCTCCAGCCGCCCCGTGCTCACCCTGGGGCTGTCCAGGAACGTCGACGTCCTCACCGAGGCCACCACCGATCCCGCATACGGGGGCGAGCCCGGAGCTGCCCCCGCGATCCGCGAGATCCTCGTCGACGGCAAGCCGCTGGCCGACGGCGACAGCGTCGTCGTCGCCTCCAACTCCTTCCTGCTGGCAGGAGGCGACGGCTACACCGTCCTGAAGGACAAGCCCGCGACCAACACCGGCGTCCTCGACCGCGACGTCACCTCCGCCTACCTGGCCTCCTTCGGCGACAAGCCCGTCACAGCCGACTACTCCAAGCGGCAGACCGCGATGACTGTGGGGCCCGTGTACATCAGCTCAGGTGGCGCGCGCAGCACCGACACGGTCTCCGTGACCCTGGACTCCCTGGCCTACACCAACCCCACCGAGCAGGCCGCCGGCGCCCGGCGCGTGCGCGTCAGCGCGGGGGATCAGGAGATCCTGACCAAGGACCTCGACCTCACCGTCAACCCCACCGGCCCGACCACCGGGCGGGTCGACTTCAACCTCACCTTCCCGGCCGACGCCCCCACGCGCGCCTGCCGCACGGTCCAGGCCACCACCTGCCGCTGGGCCTCAGTCGAGACCCTCGACGCCGCAGGCACGGTTCTCAATCGCTTCTCGGTCGAGATCGAGGATGAGGATGCGGCTGACCCTGGAGCGGACTCGGGAGACAGCACGGCGACGGGCGCTGACGCTGCGGCGGACGGGGCCGGCGGCAAGGCGGCATCCACCCCACAGGGCGGCCCTGGTGCTGGTGAGACCTCTGTGGGCGGCGGCACCGAGCCGTCTGCGGGGAGCGGCGCGCAGCCCGCAGCCACCGCCACTCCGACCGCGTCCGGAGCGCCCGCCCAGGCGGCCGGAGCCGAGCGTCCGAACCAGGCGGCCGGCGATAGTCCTCTGGCCCGCACCGGCGCCTCACTCGGTGCGGGGGTACTCGCCCTCGCCCTGCTCGTCGTCGGCGGCTACCTCATCCTGCGCCGCAGACGGCAGGTCGCCTGACGCTGCCTGACGCCGGCTGACTCGGCTGATGCCGGCTGGGTCAGGCTGACGCAGACCGCTCCAGGCTGACCCGCAGCGACACGCGGATCGAGACTCGTGCCCGCCTCCCCACTCGGGGGGGCGGGCACGAGTGCTGTCTGCGGGGCGTCGACGACGGGGCGTCACCGGGGATGGTTCGGGCGGCCCGGGCGGCCGGGGTTGTGGGGACTGCGGTTCGCGCCGAGGACGTACTTTCCGGTCGGGGACTGCGTTCTCCTCCAGGCTACTGGGATCTCACCGTCGTCTTTTGGGGGAGAACGCAGTCCTGGGCGCAGAAGGACGTCCTCGATAGGGCGGTGGTGCCCGTCGGGCGGACCCTGTTCTCAAAACAACCTATAGATTGTATTGTGGATCACAAAGGGGTAGACGTGAATGTTTGAACGGGCATACTCTTACGTCTGTTCAGACATTCAGGGTCGAGTGGATGCCCGAACGGGCGTACTGGTTGACGGCACGGACCTTCCAGGAGGTGAACATGCGCATTGAGGACAGGCACCGCCAGATCGTGGAGCAGGTGCGCGGTGCGGGGCGGGTTCTCGTCACCGAGCTCGCCGAGCACTTCGACGTCACCCCTGAGACGATCCGCCGCGACCTGACCGCCCTGGACCGCAGCGGCGTCTTGCGCAAGGTCCACGGCGGTGCCATCCCCGCCCCCGCCCTGCCGGAGACCGGCGTGACCCAGCGCGAGCAGGTCAACCCCACCGCCAAGCAGGCCATCGCCCGAGCCGCCCTGGCGCGGCTCGCACCGAAGCCCGGCACCACCCTCCTCATCGACGCCGGAACCACCACCGGATCGCTCGCCCGCCTCCTGCCGGGCGACACCGACCTGACCGTCATCACCAACTCCGTCCTGACCGCCGCCTGCCTGGCCGCCGCCGGACGCACCCGGGTGCGGATCCTCGGCGGCCAGCTACGCGGACTGACCCAGGCCGCCGTCGGCCCCGAAGCCGTCGAGGCCCTGTCCACCCTGAGGGTCGATGTCGCCGTCCTGGGAGCCAACGGCCTGAGCGCAGCCCACGGACTGTCCACGCCCGACCCCGACGAAGCCACCGTCAAACGCGCCATGGTGCGCAGCGCCCGCCAGGTGGTGGCCCTGGTCGACTCCACCAAGATCGGCCAGGAGCACCTGGTCTCCTTCGCCTCCCTCGACGACGTCGACCTCCTGGTCACCGACGTCGAGCTCCCGTCCGCACTCATCGACCAGCTCACCGCCACCGAAACCGAGGTACTTGTCGCATGATCCTGACCCTCACACCCAACCCGTCCCTCGACCGCACCGTCTCCCTGCCCGGACCCCTCCAGCGCGGCGCCGTCCAGCGCCTGACCGGCGTCGTCATGGAACCGGGAGGCAAGGGCGTCAACGTCGCCCGCGTCCTGTCCAACGCCGGGCGCGCCGCCACCGCCGTCCTGCCCGCCGCCGAGAACGACCCCATCCTCACCGCCCTGGGCGCCCTCGAGCTGCCCGGCCTCACCGTGCGATCCGTGCCCGTGGCCGGACCCGCCCGCATCAACACCGCCGTCACCGAGCCCGACGGCACCACCACCAAGCTCAACGAGCTGGGGGCGGGCCTGAGCGAGGAGGAGATCGACGCCGTCGAACAGGCCCTCCTGGAGACCCTCACCCTCACGGGGGTGTCGGCCGAAGCCGACACCCACCACTGGGCGGTCCTGTCCGGCTCCCTGCCGCCGGGTGCGCCGGCCAGGTGGTACGCCCGCCTCGTGGGGCTCCTGCGGGAGGCCGCTCCGGGGCTGCGCATCGCCGTCGACACCTCCGACGAGCCCCTGGCGGCCCTGGCCGCCGAGCTGCCCGCATCGGCCCCCGACCTCATCAAGCCCAACGGTGAGGAGCTCGGTCAGCTCGCCGGCCTGCCCGCCGAGCGCGCCATGGCCCTCGAGGAGGGTGCCGTCCAGGGGAACTACGGTCCCGTCGTCGACGCCGCCCGCCTCCTGGTGGGCCTGGGGCTCGGCGCCGTCATGGTGACCCTCGGCCCCGCCGGCGCCGTCCTGGTGACCGCCGACGGCGCCTGGCACGCCACCGCCCCCGAGGTCCCGGTGGTCTCCACCGTCGGCGCCGGGGACTCCTCAGTGGCCGGCTACATCCTGGCCGACGTCAACGGCGGCGACGAGGCCGAGCGCCTGCGCACCGCCATGGCCTACGGCTCGGCCGCCGCCTCCCTGCCCGGAACCACCCTGCCCACGCCCGCTGACCTGCCCGAGCAGGCGGCCGTCGTCACCCGGCTCTCCTGAGTTGGGGCACCCGCAGGCGCCGGGGCCGCGGACCCGCGAGCCCGCGGCCCCCGCATGCGCCGGCGGCTGCAGGCTGCGGCTACCGGCCGCCGAACCGGCTCCGCCACTGACCGTCCACTGACCTGTTCACCACCCGCCCGCCGATCCTCCGCATCACCATCACCGACCGCATGACCGCCGCCCACCACCCTTGACCACCTGTGACCCGCCGCAGCCCACCGGGCGACGGCACCTCGGACACCAAGGAAGACCATGACCGAGAACAAGCCCCTCATCATCCCCGAGCTGGTCGCGCTCGACGCCGACGCCGGCCCGGGCAAGGAAGACGTCATCGAGTTCCTGGCCGCCACCGTGGCCGGCGCCGGCCGGGCCTCCAGCCCCGACGGCCTGGCCGCCGACGCCAAGAAGCGCGAGTCCACCGCTCCCACCGGGATCCCCGGCGGCATCGCCATCCCGCACTGCCGCAGCCCCCACGTCCTGGCCCCCAGCCTCGGCTTCGCCCGCCTGGCCGAGCCGGTCGACTTCGGGGCCGCCGACGGACAGGCCGCCGACCTCATCTTCATGATCGCCGCCCCCGACGGTGCCGACGACTTCCACCTCCAGCTCCTGGCCAAGCTCGCCCGCGGACTCATGCAGACCGAGTTCACCGACGCCCTGCGCCAGGCCGCCGACGCCGAGGAGATCACCCGAATCGTCACCGGGCAGGTCCAGCCCGAGCTTCTCGACGGCGGGGAGGGCGCCGAGGACAGCGAGGCCGGCAAGGCTGGAAGCGCCGCGGACTCAGCCGCAGGGGTTGGTGCCGCGCAGACCAAGGCCGCTGCGGCGTCGGCGGCCCCGGCGGAGGGTGAGACCGTCATCGTAGGGGTCTCCTCGTGCCCCACCGGCATCGCCCACACCTTCATGGCCGCCGAGGCCCTGGAGCAGGCCGGCAAGGACCGCGGCATCACCGTGGCCATTGAGGGCCAGGGCTCGGGCAAGATCGACGCCCTCGACCCCGAGCTCATCAAGCGGGCCAGCGCCGTCATCTTCGCCCACGACCTGCCCGTCAAGGGCCGCGAGCGCTTCGCCGGCAAGCCCGTCATCGACGTCGGCGTCAAGGCCGCCGTCAACGACGCCGGCTCCCTGGTGGACAAGGCCCTGGCCGCCGTCGACGACCCGAGCGCCGCCCGCGTGCCGGCCGGCGGCGAGTCCGCCGAGGAGAGCGAGGAGGGCTCCGAGCACTGGGCCCGGCGCCTGCAGAGGTCCGTCATGACCGGGGTGTCCTACATGATCCCCTTCGTGGCCGCCGGCGGTCTGCTCATTGCGCTGGGCTTCCTCCTGGCCGGGTACGACGTGGCCAACCTCTACGAGAAGATCTCCATCAGCGACTACTCCCTGTGGAACCTGCCCGGCAACGAGTTCGTTCACGAGATCAAGAACTCGGCCGGCGACGTCGTCGGCACCGAGACGATCACCGTCTCCCAGTCCGGGCTGCTGCTGTACATCGGGTGGACGCTGTTCCTGCTGGGGCAGGCGGCCATGAGCTTCCTCGTCCCGGCGCTGGCCGGCTACATCTCCTTCGGGCTGGCCGGCAGGCCCGGGATCGCGCCCGGGTTCGTCATGGGGGTCGTCGCGGTCGAGGTCGGTGCCGGGTTCATCGGCGGCCTGGTCGGCGGCATTCTCGCGGGCTACTTCGCGGCCTGGCTCGCCGGGCTCAGCGTTCCGGCCTGGCTGCGAGGACTCATGCCCGTGGTCATCATCCCGCTGGGCACGACGCTGGTGGTCGGCGCTGTCATGTACCTGGTCCTCGGGCTGCCGCTGGCCGCCCTCATGACCGCGCTGCAGGACGGGCTGACCTCCATGTCCGGGGGCGGGTCGGCCGTGCTGCTCGGCGTCATCCTCGGGCTCATGATGTGCTTCGACCTGGGCGGGCCGGTCAACAAGGCCGCCTACCTGTTCGGCACCGCGGGACTGTCCGCGGCCAGCGCCAGCAACACTGCTCCCTACGAGATCATGGCCACCGTCATGGCCGCCGGCATGGTGCCGCCGCTGGCGATGTCCGCCGCGACCTTCCTGCGCTCGCGGCTGTTCACCAAGGCCGAGGTCGAGAACGGGCGCAGCGCCTGGCTGCTGGGACTGTCCTTCATCTCCGAGGGCGCCATCCCCTTCGCCGCCGCCGACCCGCTGCGCGTCATCCCGGCCACCATGGCCGGCGGCGCGGTCACCGGCGCGATGACCATGGCGATGCACGTCGGCTCGCGCGCACCCCACGGTGGCGTGTTCGTCGCCTTCGCCATCACCCACTTCGGTGGCTTCCTCCTGGCGATCCTGGCCGGGACGGTGGTGAGCACCGCGCTGGTCATCGTCCTCAAGGGACTGGGGCGCAACGCCGACGGCAAGAAGGGCGTTGAGGCGCAGGCCGCGGCTGCCGCCTGATCCGGCAAGCCTCATCACCGCGTCGTGCGGGGTCCCGCCAGGTGTGGGGCCCCGCACGATGTGTGTGGGGACCTCAGGGGCCGGGGTCGTGGGGCTCAGTGTCCTTGTCCTTCGGCGGGGACACTTCACGCGGCCGGGGACACTTCCCTCCCACCGGGGGCATCCCGCGCGTGCGGGGACAGGATTCCTGTCCCCGACGGCGTCGAATGCCCCCGGCCGTACGGAACCGTCCCCGACGGCGTCGAATGCCCCCGGCCGGGACGGCACGCATCCCGCCGCGCAGGATGCCCCCGTCTGCGCGGAACGTTCCTGTGGACTGTGTCGCCCCGGATCGAGGACGTACTTTTCGGTCGAGGACTGCGTTCTCCTACAGAAGGTGACGGCCCGGGCGCAGTCGTTTGGGGGAGAAGTACGTCCTGGGCGCAGAACGCAGTCCTCGATGTTCCAGTACGGCCGTGCGGTGCCGTTGTCGAGACTGGTCAGAGCCGGCCACGACTGCGGCGGTCCGCCTTGCCGATGTGGGGGTGCGCTTACCGACGGGCCGGGCCTGGCGCGAGGCGTCGTCGGGCGGGGCTTGCCTGCCAGTTCCGGGCTGCTCCGGCATAGGCTTCGCGCCATGGCTGCAAGACGACGCATCGACCCCGACGCCGGCGCCCAGGCCCTGCGCCAGTGGGCCCAGGAGCAGGGCACGTCCGACGACGAACCGGCCGGAGCTGGGAGCGGTGCCAGTCCCGGCTCCACCAGCCCCGCTGACCGGGCCGCCCGACGTCGGATGACCGCCACCGCCGTGCGCTACACCCTCGAGGAGCTCGCCGCCTGCGCGCCCGGGCGCTCGGTCGAGGTGCGGGTCCCGCCCTTCGGTGTCACCCAGGCCGTCGCCGGCACCGTCCACCGCCGGGGCACCCCGCCCAGCGTCGTCGAGACCGACGCCGCTACCTGGTTGGCCCTGGCCACCGGCCGACTCACCTGGCAGGACGCCCTGGCCGACGGCGCCCTGCACGCCTCCGGCGAGCGCTGCGACCTGTCCGCCTACCTGCCCCTGGTCCGGCTCCCCGGGTAAACATCAACATTTTCTTCAAAATCGACCCGGAGCCGCGTCGATTCTGAAGTTTTGGTCGATGTGTGGGGCGCGCTGGGGCTGTGCGCGCCCGTCGGTCGCTGCCCCGAGGGCCTGCGCCGGTAGGTTCATCCCATGAGTCGCACGCGCCTGAGTACCTACACCGCCCCTCCCGCCGAGGTCGCCCGGACCTTGGACGCGTTGCGCGCGCACTACGAGGTCCCTACCGCCTTCCCGCCCGAGGCCCTCGCCGAGGCGGAGGCCGCCGCCGGCGCCTGGGCCCAGGATGGTCCCGCCCGTCTCCTGGCCGACGGCGCGCGCGACGCCCGCGACCTGGAGCTGGTCACCATCGACCCGCCCGGCTCCATGGACCTCGATCAGGCGGTGCTCCTGGAGCGCCTGCCCGCACAGGCGGACCATGCTGACCAGACCGGCACGGCTGCTGGGGAGGTTGGGGACGCCCCCGAGCCGTCGGCCGCTTACCGCGTCCACTACGCCATTGCCTCCCTGGCCACCTTCGTCACCCCCGGCGGCGCCCTGGACACCGAGCTGCGCCGCCGCGGCGAGACCATCTACGCCCCCGACGCCGCCACGCCCCTGCACCCGGAGGTCCTCTCCCACGGCGCCGCCTCCCTGCTTCAGGACGCCGAGCGCCCGGCCTGCCTGTGGACCATCGACCTCGACGAGCGCGGCGAGGTCGTCTCCGCCCGCGTCGAGCGGGCCCTCGTGCGCTCGCGGGCACGCCTCACCTACGCCCAGGTCCAGGCCGCCATCGACGGGCAGGGCGCGCTGCCCCAGGAGGCGCCGGCCGACCTGCCCGAGCTCCTGGCCGAGATCGGCCGCCTGCGCCTGGAACGCGAGGCCGCCCGCGGCGGCATCAGCATGACCACGCCCGAGCAAGTCGTCGAGGTGACCGAGGCAGCAGAAGCAACAGAGGCAGCACAGGCAACGGAGCCGGCGTCACCGACCGAGGATGCGGGGGACGCGGACCCCACCGAGAGCGCAGGCCCGGCCGGCTACCGGCTCGCCTACCGCGTGCCCGTGCCCGCCGAGCAGTACAACGCCCAGATCTCCCTGCTCACCGGCATGTGCGCCGCCCGGATCATGGTCGAGTGCGGCGTCGGCATCCTGCGGACCTTGCCGCCGGCGCGCCCCGAGGACTACGCCCGCCTGCGGCGCGTCGCCGCGGCCCTGGGCATCGACTGGCCGGCCGCCCAGCCCTACCCCGAGCTCGTGTGCGGCCTGGACCACGCCATCCCCGCCCACGCCGCATTCCTGGAGCAGGCCATGTCCCTCTTCCGTGGATCGGGCTACCTCGCCTTCGGGGTGGGCGGCGTCGGTGTCCCCGCCGACGACGAGGCCGCCGACTCCGAGGAGGCCGTCCACTCCGCGATCGCCGCCCGCTACGCCCACGTCACCGCGCCGCTGCGCCGACTCGTCGACCGCTACGGCGAGGAGGTCTGCATCGCCGCCTGCGCCCAGGCGCCTGTGCCCGAGTGGGTCCTCCAGGCACTGCCCGACCTACCGGCCGTCATGGAGCAGACCGGCAAGCGCGCCCGCGCCATCGGCCGCGGAGCCCTGACCGCCCTGGAGGCCCTGGTCCTGCGCGGACACGAGGGCGAGGTCTTCGACGGCGTCATCACCTCCGAGCGCGACGGCCGCGGCGAGCTCGTCCTGACCGAGCCCGCCGTCGTCACCGAGATCCGCGCCGGCAAGAAGGCCTCCGACGGCGGCCTCCCGGTGGGTGAGCGCGTGCGGGTCCGCCTCCTGTCCGCCGACCCCGCCTCCGGCATCCGCTTCCAGCTCCTGACGCACCAGCCCTGAGGCGCCCGATGCGTCAGTCCTGCGGGAGAATCTGATCCAGCAGCTCCTGGGCATCGGTTCCGACCAGGTCCAGCACGCCCCGTGAGGCGAGCGAGGCAACGCCGTGGATGGCCGCCCAGGCGGCGGTCGCGGCGGCGTTGGGAGCGTCCGGGTGCTGCTCCGCGAAGCGGGTCTGCCACTGCTGAAGGAGCGGCAGGGACGTGGCCCGAAGCTCCCGTCCGCTGCCGGCCAGCACGTCGTGACGGGTGATGAGGTCGAAGGCGTGGGGGTGCTCGACGGCGTAGGCGACGTAGGCCCTCGCGGTCTCCTTGAGGCTTCCTCCGGCGTCGGCGATGCGCTCGCGGAGCTCTCCGAGGCACGCCTCGGCGATCGCGGCCAGTAGCAGCGCGAGGGTGGGGAAGTGGCGCCTCGGTGCTCCGTGGGAGACGCCGCAGCGCCGAGCCACCTCCCGCACCGTCACCGCGCTGATGCCGTCGTCTTCGAGCAGCTGCCGCCCCGCCTGGATCAGACGGTCCTCCGTTGTCGGGCTCATGGCCCTAGCCTGCCTCTTGTAGACGGTGTCTACAACCTGGTAGACAATTTCTACATGATGGCTTTCGGATACTCTCTCGCCCTGGTCTCGGCCGGGTCCGCCCTGCACGCCCTGTGGAACGTGCTGGTGAAGAGGTCCGGTACCTCGGATGTCGCCTTCGTGTGGGTCTACAGCGCCATCACTGCACCGCTGTGGCTCGTGGTACTGACAGTGGGGGCGATATGGGGAGGTCTGGGGCCGGCCTGGTGGGCGGCCCTCGTCAGCACGGCGCTGCACACGGCCTACGCGGCGGTTCTCCAACGCGCCTACTCGGCGGCGGACCTGTCAGTGGTCTACCCGGTCTCACGCGGACTGGCGCCGGTTCTGGTGACGGCGGTGGTGGCGCCGTGGACAGGGGGCCCGAGTGCCATCCAGACGCTCGCGCTGATGGCGGTCCTCGTCGGCGTCGTCCTCGCCTCGAGGGTCACCTGGCGGAATCTGACCCGGGCCCGAGGCCTCTGGGCGGGCGGCGCCGTCGCGTCCTGCACCGCCGCCTACACCCTGTGGGACGCTTTTGCCGTCGCGGAGCTGCACGTCGCGGTCGTGCCCTACATGGCGCTGTCCAGTCTGGCTCAGTTCGTGCTGCTCACCATCGTGCTGGGCCGGCGTCGTCGCGAGCTGCCCGCTGCTTTGGCTGCAGGCTGGACCCGAGCCCTCCCGATCGCGGTGCTGGTGCCGGCGAGCTACGCGCTGGTGCTTGTCGCCATGCGCTTCGGGCCTCCGTCCGTCGTCGCCACCTCCCGGAGCCTCAACGTCGTCTTCGGTGTCATCGCCGGCGTGTGGCTCCTACGTGAGCCCTTCACCAGGCGATCCATACTGGGCGTCTCGATGATCGTCGTCGGAGTCCTGATGGGCGCCAGCTGATTCCGAAGCCGCCCGCGCTGACCGGCTCCGGCGGACGCAATGGTCAGACGGCGCCCGGGCGTGACAGACTGTGCGTGTGCGCACCGGTGAGAACCCCTCGCAGATCACCTTCGACCATCCCGACGGCGCCCGCCCCACACCGCGGGCCGACTCCTCCGAGCCCCTGGGGCGGACCAGCCGTCCGAGCCCGCCCGACCCGGCGGCCCCTGAGGCCCCCGGGGCTCCTGCGGCTCCCGCAGCGCCCGCCGGCGTCCCCGGCCTGACCGTCCTGCCCGACGACCACTCCGACGAGCTCGAGCCCTCGCCGCGCGAGGAGTGCGGTGTCTTCGGCGTCTGGGCCCCTGGCGAGGAGGTCTCCCGCCTGACCTACTTCGGCCTGTACGCCCTCCAGCACCGCGGCCAGGAGTCGGCCGGCATCGCCACCTCCAACGGCTCCCAGATCCTCGTCTACAAGGACCTCGGCCTGGTCTCCCAGGTCTTCGACGACCAGGCCCTGTCCAACCTCACCGGCCACATCGCCGTCGGCCACGTCCGCTACGCCACCCAGGGCGCCACCACCTGGGAGAACGCCCAGCCGATGCTCGGCCCGGCGGCCGGCTCCACCCTCGCCCTGACCCACAACGGCAACCTCACCAACACCCGCGAGCTCATGGACGCCGTACGCGCCACCTCCGGGGAGGACCTCAGCGGCGAGCTCGGCCGCGGCTCCTCCACCGACACCGCCGTCCTGGCCGCCCTGCTCAACCTCGTCTCCGAGCGCGGCGCCCTGGAGGGCTGGGACTCGGCCGCCGACATCCTCACCTCCGGCATCACCGACGACGCCGAGCTCGAGGCCGCCTACAGCGCACCGGCCCCCCTGAGCGTCCACCAGGCCGCCCGCCGGGTCCTGCCCATGCTGCGCGGCGCCTTCTCCCTGGTCTTCATGGACGAGCGCACCCTCTACGCCGCCCGCGACCCCCACGGGGTGCGCCCCCTGGTGCTCGGGCGCCTGGGCAACGGGTGGGCCGTGGCCTCCGAGACCGCCGCCCTGGACATCGTCGGCGCCACCTTCGTGCGCGAGATCGAGCCCGGCGAGCTCATCGAGATCGACGAGGACGGCGTGCGCTCCTCGCGCTTCGCCACCGCCCGCCGGGCCGGCTGCGTCTTCGAGTACGTCTACCTGGCCCGCCCCGACACCCGCATCGCCGGGCGCAGCGTCATCACCTCACGCAACGAGATGGGAGCGGCTCTGGCCCGCGAGCACCCGGTGGAGGCCGACCTCGTCATCGCCACCCCCGAGTCCGGCACCCCGGCCGCCATCGGCTACGCCCAGGCCTCCGGCATCCCCTACGGGCAGGGCCTGGTGAAGAACGCCTACGTGGGGCGCACCTTCATCCAGCCCACCCAGACCCTGCGCCAGCTCGGCATCCGCCTCAAGCTCAACCCCCTGCGCGAGGTCATCGAAGGCAAGCGACTCGTCGTCGTCGACGACTCCATCGTGCGCGGCAACACCCAGCGGGCCCTGGTGCGGATGCTGCGCGAGGCCGGCGCCGCCGAGGTCCACGTGCGCATCTCCTCCCCGCCGGTCATGTGGCCCTGCTTCTACGGCATCGACTTCGCCACCCGCGCCGAGCTCATCGCCACCGGCATGAGCGTGGAGGAGATCGGTCAATCCATCGGCGCCGACTCCCTGGGCTTCCTGTCCGTCGAGGGCATGGTGGCCGCCAGCGGCCAGAAGGCCGACGACCTGTGCCTGGCCTGCTTCACCGGCGACTACCCGATCCCGCCGCCCGTGCGCAGCCTGACGGGCGCCGCCATCCCGGTGCGCCGTGTCCCCACCGCCTACCGCGGTCGGCGCCGCGATCAGGCCGACGACGCCGGCCGCACCGTGCCGCCGGGCAGCATCACCCGCCCGGACCTGGCCTCCGGCAGTCCCCTGGGGTCGACGACCTAACCAGGGCCCCGGTGCCCGCCGCGCCCCGGCCGGCTGGCCCGGTCCGCCGGAGTCCCCGAGTCCGCCGTCGGCGATGCGTACCGGCCACCCGCTGCGCCTTCACCCCTTCCGCCCGCCACCGCACCTTCGACCCGAGTCCACAAGGAGCCCCCACATGACCCAGCAGCCCGAGCAGTCTGAGCAGCCCGCCCTCGCCATCACCTACGCCGATGCCGGCGTGGACACCGCCGCCGGGGACCGGGCCGTCGCGCTCATGAAGGACGCCGTGGCCTCCACCATGACCCCGGCCGTCGTCGGCGGCGTCGGGGGTTTCGCCGGGCTCGTGGACGTCTCCACCCTGCGCGACTACCGCCGCCCCCTGCTGGCCACCTCCACCGACGGGGTGGGCACCAAGGTCGCCATCGCCCAGGCCCTCGACATCCACGACACCATCGGCCAGGACCTGGTGGGCATGGTCGTCGACGACATCGTCGTGGTCGGCGCCCGCCCCCTGCTCATGACCGACTACATCGCCTGCGGGCACGTCGTCCCCGAGCGGATCGCCGACATCGTGCGCGGCATCGCCCAGGCCTGCGCCGCTATCGGCACCCCGCTGCTGGGCGGGGAGACCGCCGAGCACCCCGGCCTCATGGCCCCCGACGAGTACGACGTCGCCGGGGCCGCCACGGGCGTCGTCGAGGCCGACCGGATGCTCGGGGCTGAGAAGGTGCGCGCCGGCGACGTCCTGGTCGCTTTGGGTGCCTCCGGGCTGCACTCCAACGGCTACTCCCTGGTGCGCCGCGTCATCGAGCACGCCGGCTGGGGCCTGGAGCGCGAGGTGCCCGAGTTCGGCCGCACCCTGGGCCAGGAGCTGCTCGAGCCCACGCGCCTGTACACCCGGGTGTGCCTGGCCATGCTGGAGACCCTCTCCTCGCCGGCCGCCCCGGGGCCGATCCACGCCCTGTCCCACATCACCGGTGGGGGGCTGGCCGCCAACGTTGCCCGGGTCCTGCCGGCTGGGCTCATCGCCGACGTCGACCGCTCCTCCTGGACGGTGCCGCCGGTGTTCTCCACCGTGCGCGAGCTCGGCTCGGTGCCGTGGGAGGACCTCGAGGGCACCCTCAACCTGGGCGTGGGCATGGTCGCCGTTGTTGAGCCTGGTGTGGTCGACGCCGTCCTGCGGGTCGCCGAGGGCTCCGAGATCCCCGCCTGGGTGCTGGGCGAGGTGCACGACGCCGGGAAGTATGAGGCCCAGGGTCGGGTCGTCTCCGGCACGAAGGGCGTCGACGGGGGAGCGGTCGACATCCACGGCACCTACACCGCCTGAGCCACGGCGAACGCCCCGGTGGATACGTCCGCGGGGCGTTCGCGTCGCGAGGTGTCACGGATGGCGACTATTCACACCCCACCGGGCCGGTTCTGGAGAAACGGATCAGGGCAGCACCGCCCTGACCTGGGTCGATGCGACACAGGTGTTTCGGTTCGGGAGTGAAAAGTCGCCGAGAGTGACACGGATGGCCGCCCGACGGCCTCGACGTGCGCGTTCGTAGGCGCGAGGAAGGGCCGGCAGATGCATTCCTCCGGCCCTCACTGGGTGGGGCTACTTGCCGCCCTCGTCCCAGTCATCGTCGTCGACGGCATACTTGGCGGCCAGCTCCTCGTAGTCGATCTCGTCGTCAGGCTCGGATCCCGAGGACGCTGAGACGAGCTCCCGCTCCAGAGCCTTGTAATCAGTCTCCGGGCTGAAGTACTTGAGCTTACGGGCAACCTTGGTTGCCTTGGCCTTCTGACGGCCGCGCCCCATAGGCTCGACCCCCTCCAACGTGTCACGGCGCGCACGTGGGCGCGCTCTTCCTGGTCAAATATGTCGTGGGGCAACCGTACAACGTCAATGGTCGCGAACACCATTCGGACACCGGGGGAGAGTCGTGGTGACGCACACCCCACATGTTGGACATGGGGTCCAAGAGTCCCATAGGGATTGCCCAGAGGGTCTTCGGTAGGCCCTCAGTGGGCCTGCGGATGCTGCCCAATATCGGCCCGACGTTCCTTCAGAAAGGCGGGGATTCTCGAGGTTACGGGGCTGCTGGCTCGGAGAGCCCTGGGAACGGGAAGGGAGGCTGCCTGGTGAGTTGGGGCCGGTACTTCGCCGGGGGCGTACGCGGAGGGCCTGACATGTGCGGGGGTGGCAGCCCTGATGGACGCGTGGGTGCGCGGGTAGCAGCCTTGACGGATGCACGGGTGCGCGTGAGGTGGTCCTGACCGACTGAACCACGAGGACGCACCCTAGGGGCCGAGGACTGCTCCTAGGGGTGCAGTCCACGAGCCCGATGGTGCGTCCTCGGTGTGTCGGGCCTGTTGCTCGGCCCGTTCGAGGGGTGTGCGTCCTCGGCTGGTGGGGAGGTGTCTGGGGTGGGGCTGCGCTCGGTGTCGAGGACGTACTTTGTGGTCGAGGACTGCGTTCTCCTCCAGGTCACTGGGGTCTGAACGCAGTCATCTGGGGGAGAAGTACGTCCCCGGCGGACATCGCAGTTCCCGATGCGGGCCGACTGGCTCCTGGCGCTGGAGTACGGCGGAGCGCCGGTGTGACACGAGGACGCACCATAGGGACTGAGGACTGATCCTAGGGATGCAGCCCGTGAGCCTGATGGTGCGTCCTCGACGGGTGGTTCTGTGTCAGCGGCGGGCGAGGCGGGTCAGGACGATGCCGGCGGTCACCACGCCCCCGGCGACAGCGGCCGCCTTGGCGAGTTTGGAGGACGCCTCGGAGTCGCCCTGCTTGGCGCGCTCCCAGGTCTCCTCCGCCTGCTCGGCCCAGCGTCGGGCCCCCTCGCGCAGTCGGCCGGCGCCGGCCTCCGCCTGCTCACGCAAACGACCGGCCCCGGCCGCGGCCTGCTCTCGCAGGTGGTCGGCCTTGGCGCTCGCCTGCTCACGCAGATGCTCCCCGGCCTCCCTCGCCTGCGTACGCGGGTCGACCCGCGAGGCGAACTCATCGACGCTCGCCGCCAGGGCCTCGCGCTGGGCGCGCAACCGCTCCTCGATCTGCTCGGGGCTCAGCGACCCGGACCCGGCGGCCCCGGCACCCTCAGTGCCGGAGGTGCCGGCCTGCTGTCCGCTGGTCATGCTCGACCCGCCCGGGCGCGGAAGGCCTTGACCGCGGCGACGGTCGCCGTCACGCTCAGGCCCGCCAGGGCGAGACCCGCAACCGTGACGATCCCCAGGGAGGCGGGGTCGCCGTCGCGGGCGTCGTCGAACAAGCGGGAGACGCGCTGGCCGAGGGTCCGCGTGCTGGGATCGTAGGTATCGACCCCACCCTCGGGGTCGGTGCCGCCGCCGGCCAGGGAGACCAGGCGGTTCTTGACCTGCCTGGCCGTGTCCTGGGCCTTGCTGACGGCCTGGCTGCGCAGCTCCTGGACCTTCTCACGGGCCTTGAGCTTGGCGACCTTGGCCAGGTTGTTCGGCGCCAGGCGTGCGGCGAGCTCGTCGACGTCGGCGGCCAGCGTCAGGCGCCGGGCCGCCAGGTCGGACAGGACGTCGTCAGCCGACGGCGCCGCCGGCGCGGTGGGGACGGGCGTGGGTGCGGTGTTGGCGCTCACTGGGCGTTCCCCCTCTGCAGGCCGGAGGTCACGGCCCCCTTGACGGCGTTGACGGACTCCTTCAGCCCCTCCTGCGGCGTCGGCGTGTCGGCCTTGGCGGCCTTGAGGCGCTTGATGCCGATGAGGGCCATCGTCACGGCGATGAGGGTGAGGATCAGCGCGACCACGAGGAAGGCGGCCCACAGCGGCATGACGTGGGACAGCCCGGTCGTCAGGGCCCCCAGCAGCAGCCCGAAGATGAACAGGGCCAGCACCCCGGCGGCGGCGAGCAGCCCGGCCCCCAGCCCCATCTCCTTGGCCATGCGCTGGCCCTTGGCCTTGGCCAGGTCGATCTCGCCGCGCACCAGCGCGGAGATGTTCTCCGAGATGCGGGCGATGAGCTCCCCGAGCGTGGGCTGCGCGCTGCCGGCAGCCCTGCGAGGAGGCGTGGTGGAGGCCGACGGCGTCGCCTGCGACGGCGTGGGAGGTGGCTGGTTGTTGGGCATGAACGAACCTTCTTGTGTGAGGCACGGCGTTGGACGCAGTCAGCTGACTGCGAGGCGGCGGGATCGCGACAGTGGGACGACTCGCCGCCCTAAGAATCTCACAGCCTGCGCCCTCGTGGAACAACGCAGGCCCGAGCGGGTTTGTAGGTTTGGGCGATAAGGCCCGGCTTTCGCCACCGGCGATCTGTGAAGGGCCGCCATCGTCGCCCTGATCGGCAGCGCGTCCCTAACTGTGCCGACGGCGCGGACCGGCCCGGTGCCCGACGTCGGCACGGCCGACCCACCGGCCGCCCCGCGGCACCTCCGCCCGGCTACTCCTGGTTCCAGGCCTGCCAGAGGCGCGCGTACTCCCCGCCGAGGGCCACGAGCTCGTCGTGGGTGCCGAGCTCCACGATCCGCCCGTCCATGACGACGGCGACCCGGTCGGCGTCGGCGGCCGTGTAGAGACGGTGGGCCACCTCGATGACGGTGCGTCCGGCCAGTGCCGTGGACAGGGTCCGCTCCAGGGTGCGGGCGGCGCGCGGGTCCAGCAGCGAGGTGGCCTCGTCCAGGATGAGCGTGTGCGGGTCCAGCAGCACCAGCCGGGCCAGCGCCACCTCCTGGGCCTGGGCGGGGCTGAGCTCGAGGTGCCCCGAGCCGACCATCGTGTCCATCCCCTCGGGCAGCCCGTCCACCCAGGCATCGGCCCCGATGGCCTCGATCGCCTCGCGGATCGTGTCGTCGGAGGCGCCCGGTCGCCCCAGGCGCACGTTGTCCGCCACGGTGCCGACGAACACGTGGTGCTCCTGGGTCACCAGGGCCACGTGGCGGCGCAGCTCGTCCTCGGTCAGGTCCGTCAGCGACACCCCTCCCACGGTGACGCTCCCGGAGGTGGGCGGGTTGATGCCCGCCAGCATCCGCCCCAGCGTGGACTTACCCGACCCCGAGGGTCCGACGACGGCCAGCCGCTCCCCGGGCACGAGCTCCAGGTCGATCCCGTGGAGCACCTCGACGCCCTCCCGGTAGGAGAAGCGCACGTCGTCGAGCACGATCCGCGTGCCCTCGGGCTCTTCACCGGTGGGGGTGCGGTCGTCGGGGACCTCCTCCACCCCCAGGATGCGGGACAGGGAGGCCTGGGCGATCTGGACCTGGTCGACCCAGAACATGAGCTGGCCCACCGGCTTGCGCAGCTCCATGGAGTAGAGGGCCACGGTGGTGATCGCCTCCAGGGTCGCATAGCCGCGGCCGGCCAGGAACCCTCCCCACAGGAGAACGGCGACGACGGGCGCCCGCCAAGCGACGTCGAGCACCATGAACAGGCGAACCCGCAGCGCCGCCGTGTAGCGCTCCAGGGACCAGGCCTCCTTGATGGAGGTCATGATGGCCCGCTCGCGGCGCGCCCCGATGCCCAGGGCGTCCACGGTCTCGGCGTGCTCGACAGTCTCGGAGACCGCCCCGTTGAGGCGGGCCTGGGCGGCCGACTCGGCCCGGTAGGCGGGGATGGAGATCGGCAGGTACCAGCGCATCATCGACCACACGGGTGGGGCGATGACGAGCAGCCCGAGCGCCAGGAGGGGGTCGGCGACGGCGGCGGCCAGGAGGGTGAAGACGATCGTCACCACGCACACGAGGATCTGGGGGATCCCCATCCGTACCAGGAACTCGATGCGGGAGACGTCGGTGGTGGTGCGCCCCACGAGGTCGCCGGTGCCGGCGGACTCCACGGCGCTCAGCGGCAGGTGCACCACCCGGTTCATCATGCGCTCGCGCAGCTCGGCGAAGACCGACTCGCCCAGGGTGCGGGCGTGCTTCTGGGCGAAGCGGTTGATGAGCGCCCCCACGAGCGTGACCGAGATGATGGTCAGCACGATCCGGTCCACGTAGCCGGCGTCGGCCCGCCCGGCCGAGACCCTCCCGACCAGCCGCCCCAGCAGCTGGGGGGCCACGAGCGTGGACAGGACCGCCGTGATCTGGAGGGCTAGGACGACGGCGAAGCGCCACCGGTAGGAGGCCATGATGCGGAAGGTCTTGCGCAGGGCGACGGGCCCGGGCGCGACGGGAAGTGCCATCAGCAGCTCGCCTCCGTGTCCTCGCCCATGGCCCGCGAGACGACGGCGCGGTAGTCGGCCGCCTGCGCGTGGCCGTCGCGGGCCATCGCCATGAGCTCGCGGTGCGTGGAGCGCAGCAGCTCGGCCCCGCTGGAGTCCAGGAGGATGACCTCGTCGCAGGCCTCCAGGACCAGCGGCGAGGCGGTCACGACGACGGTCGTGCGCCCGGCGCGGGCCCGGTGCACCTGGGCGGCCACGCGGGCCTCGGTGTGGGAGTCCAGGGCGGAGGTCGGCTCGATGAGCACGAGCGTGGGCGCTTCGGTCAGCAGCGCCCGGGCCAGGGCCACGCGCTGGCGCTGCCCGCCGGAGAGGGACCGGCCCTTCTCGGTGATCATCCCGGCCAGGCCCTCGCTCAAGGAGGTGAGGACATCGCCGGCGTCGGCGATCCCGATGGCCTCGATGAGCCGGTCGTCGCCGGGCGCCTCGCGCTCCTGGGCGCGGACCTGCTGGTCGACGTCGGCCCCGGTGGTGCGCTCGGTCTCGGCGCGCACGAGGTCCTCCAGGCCCGCCGGCTGCGGGTCGGGGCCGCCGCGCACGTCGAGGGCCTCACGCAGGGTCCCGGTGAAGAGCTGGGCGGTGGCGCCGGAGACGACGACGCTGGCGCGCACCTGCTCCAGGGGCATGGTGGTCAGTGGCCGGCCCGCCAGGGTCACGGTGGGGCCGGCGTCGGTGAAGCGCCCCAGTCGCGTGGCCAGGTCGGCGGAGACCTGCGGGTCGGGGCACACGAGGGCCGTCATGCGGCCCTCCTTGAGGCGCAGGCCGCTGCCGGTGTCCACCAGGTCGCCGCTGACGGGGTGGGCGGCGGCCGGGTCCAGGTTGAGGCGCTCCACGAGGCTGCCGGCGGCCGGCGCCACCTCCAGCAGGCGGCTCAGGCGCCGGGCGCCGACGACGGCCCGGGTGTAGTCCTGCACGGAGCTGGTGAACACCCACAGCGGCCAGGACAGGTAGGCGGTGTAGCCGTAGAAGGTGATGAGCCCGCCGGGGGTGAGGCTGCCGGCCACGGCCATGCGCGCCGCCACCCACACGACGATCGCGGCGAAGAGCCCGGGCAGCAGCACCTGGAGGGTCATGAGGGTCGCCTGGGAGGAGGCCACCTCGACGCCGCGGCGCCGCAGCTCCTGGGAGGCGTCCCGGTAGCGGCGGGCGAAGACGTCCTCCCCGCCGATGCCCCGCAGGATCCGCAGCCCCGCCACCGTGTCCGTGGTGATCGTGGTGACCGCGGACTGGGCCTCGCGCTGGACGGCCTGCCGTTTCTGCAGGGGGCGGATGACCAGGGTGACGATGGCCGCCACCAGCGGCATGCCCAGGATGACGATGAGCCCCAGGCTCACCGAGGTGCGCAGCATGAGGACGGCCACGACGAGGAAGCTGGCCGCCGCCCCCAGCAGGAACGGCAGGTGCTCGATGAGCTTGCCCAGGTAGTCGGCGTCGGAGGCGATGATGGTGGCGACCTCACCGGTGGAGACCTGCCGGGACAGGTCCTTGCCGGTGGCGGAGATCTGCCGGCCCACGAGCCGGTCGACGTCGAAGGCGGTGCGCATCCAGGCCGTCACCCCCAAGTAGGACAGCATCGTGTCCCCGACGGCGTAGACGACGAACAGCACCAGCAGCAGCGCGCCGATTCCCCAGACACGGCCGTTGAGACCATTCTCGATGCCGGCGTCCAGGGCCTGGCCCAGGAAGGCCGGCACGATCGCCTGGATGATGTTGGAGGTGCAGGCCGCCAGGGTCGCCAGGGTGACCGGGACGGCGGCGCGGCGCAGCAGCCAGCGCAGAAGCGCCCCGGCCCCCAAGGACGGGGGATGGGGCAGCGGGGCGTCGGGGGTCATGGACTGTGCGGTCAGGGCGGACAGCGCGGTCGGGACGGTCGGGAACGACCGGGAGGACGATTCGGGCATGATCGCATGAGGCTATCGGAGGGGAAGCCGGCGCGGCAGAGGCAAAGGCGGTGACAAGGAAGATACCGGGCGCGGGAATACGCGCCGGGGACGGCTCGGGCGGCTTCCGTGCGGGCCGCGCAGACGGACCGGCGCCCCGGCCCGTCCCTCTCGGGGGTCGGCCGGGGCGCCGGGCTTGCTCGGCGAACGCCGCTCACTCGGTGGCGATGGCGTCCAGGACCGGAATCCGGGAGGCGCGCAGCGCCGGCCACAGGGCCGCGATGACGCCGACCACCACGGAGAGCACGAGCATGCCCACCATCTGGCCCCAGGGGATGCTGAGGCTCGTCAGCCCCTGATCCTCCAGGACCTCCTTGAGAGCGGCGGCCAGGACCACCCCGGTCGCCCCGCCCAGGACAGTGCCGTACAGGGAGGTGAGGACCGACTCGGTGATGATCTCCCCGGACAGCTGGGCCTTGCCCAGGCCGACGGCGCGCATGAGCCCGATCTCTCGGGTGCGCTCCGAGACCGAGAGCACCAGGGTGTTGACGATGCCCAGGATGGCGATGGCGATGCTCAGCCCCAGCAGGCCGTAGAGGACGGCGAGCATCTGGTTGATCTGCTGGCCGACCTGGTCGGAGATCTCGCTGGCGTCGCGCACCGCGTACTGGTAGGTGTCGGCCACGATGTCGCGGGCCTTGTTCCGCACCGTGTCGAGGTCGGTGTCCTCCTTGAGGGTCAGGAGCATGCCCTGCGGCGAGTCCAGGACGTGGGCCGGGTCCGTGGTGGTGCTCGGGGAGTTCCAGGAGCCCACCGCGGCCGCCAGCTCGGGGGAGACGTAGTAGTTCCCGCCGGTTCCCTTCGGGTCGACGATGGCGCTGACCGTGGCCTCGACCGACCCGGTGGGGCCGGTGACGGAGACCTTGTCCCCGAGCTTGAGGCCCTCATCCTTCTTCGCGGCCACGTGGGTGGCGTCCAGATCCTTCATGGACCCGGCGCTCGCGGAGACGTCGTAGGCCTTGGAGTAGGTGGCGGGATCGACGACGATGACGGTGGCGGTGGCTTTCTGGGTGCCGTCGGGCTTGGTGACGGCGTCGACGTAGATGGAGTAGGAGGAGGTCTCCTTGACCCCGTCGATGGCGGCGATCTCCTTGGCCTTGTCGGCCGAGAGCCGGGTGCCCAGGCTGCCGATGGTGGCGGGCTGGACCACGAGGTCGGCCTTGAGGGACTTGTTGATCTCGTCGGAGGTCGAGGACTGGAAGGAGGCGGCCAGCGTGGCGCCGGCGCACACCAGAGCCATACCCACCATGAGGGCGCCGGAGGTGTTGGCCGTGCGGCGCGGGTTGTGGACGATGTTGCGCACCGCCAGGCGCCCGGCGGGCCGCAGCAGCCGGAAGGGCAGGCCCAGCACCGCCACCACCGGGCGGGCCAGGGTCGGGGAGACGACGAGCAGTCCCAGGACGGTGCCGCCCGCTCCCAGCCCCATGATGAGACCGCGCTGCGTCAGGTCCGCGTTCACCCACGCGGCGGCGATCGCGGCCGCTCCGGCCGCCAGCAGCAGCCCGCCCAGGATCGTGCGCAGCACCAGGGACTTCTCCCGGGAGCCCGACACGCCGCGCATGGCTTCGACCGGGTGGGTCAGGGCGGCCTCCCGAGCCGGCAGCAGAGCACCGACGACGGTGACGGCCAGGCCCACCGCCAGCGAGATCGCGATGATCGTCCCGCTCAGGCCCGTGCCCTCCAGCAGCGGCATGCCGGCGGCGTCGAGCAGCGCGGACAACCCGGCCAGCAGCCCCGCGCCCGCGGCCACGCCCAGGGCGGAGCCGACGACGCCGATGACGACCGCCTGCAGGAACACCACGCCGAACACGGAGGCCGGTGAGGCCCCGACCGCCCGCAGCAGGGCGAACTCCTTGACCCGCTGACGCACGCTCATCGCGAAGGAGTTCATGATGATGAAGGAGCCCACGAACATCGCGACGACGACGAAGACCAGCAGGAAGACCTGAACGAAGCCCAGCTGCTCCTCAATGGCCTTGTTCTGCTCCTTGATGACCTCGGCGCGGGTCTGGACCTCGGCGCCATCGGGAAGGATCTTGGTGATCTCGGACTTGACGGTGTCCACTGAGGAGCCCTGAGCGACGTCGACGGCGATGGTCGTCACCTTCCCGTCCGGGGCGGCGATGGGCATGAGCCAGCTCGGATCCACGCCCACGACCGTCGCGCTGGCCATGGAGGACTCGTAGTGGAACTCGCCGACCACGGTGACCTCGGAGGGTGAGCCCTGCACCACGATGTGCGTCTTGTCCCCGACCTTGAGGCCGGAGTTCTTCAGGGCCCCGGACTCCAGGGTGATCTCACCGGCCCCCTGAGGCTTGTGGCCCTGGACCCAGGTCAGGCCCTTCTCGTTGTCGTACAGCGGTATGAAGAGCGTGGGGGCGCCGGTGGTGGTGACCGGGGCGTCGTTGGAGCCGACGAGGACCCCGACCATCTGGACACCGGGGTTGGCGGCCTCGACGCCGTCGATCTGCTTGATCTGCTCGGTCAGGGAGCTGTCGATGGGCTGGGTCTGCTGCGAGCTCGACGAGCTGTCGTCGCCGCTGCCGGCGATCTTGGGGCCTTGGGCGTACAGGTCCGAGGTGACGGTGGAGGAGGTCAGATTGGAGAAGGTCTCCGACATGGAGGCGCGCAGGGCGAGCGTGCCCGACAGGAACGCCACCCCGAGCATGACGGCGAAAGTGGTCAGGAAGAATTGTTTGGCGTGGGCGCGCACGGAGCGCCAGGCGACTCGTCTCATGGCTCAGGCCCCCTTGACGGCCGAGCCGGACTGCGGGGCGGCTGCGGGGGCGGGCTCGGTCTCGCTCAGCTCGCGCAGGGCGTCCAGGACCCGGTCGCGGTCGGGGTCGTCCAGCTGGGCGACGACGTGCCCGTCGCGCAGGAAGATGACGGTGTCGGCCCAGGCGGCCGCCTCCGGCTCGTGGGTCACCATGACCACCGACTGCCCCAGGTCGTCGACGCTGCGGCGCAGGATCTCCAGGACCTGGTCGGTGGAGTGGGAGTCCAGGTTGCCGGTGGGCTCATCGGCGAAGACGACCGCCGGCTCGCCCACGAGCGCCCGGGCGCAGGCCACGCGCTGAACCTGGCCGCCGGAGAGCTCGGCGGGCCGGTGGGACAGGCGCTCCCTGAGGCCGACGGCGTCGATGACCTGGTCGAAGCGCTGCGGGTTGACCTTCTTGCGGGCGATATCCAGGGGCAGGGTGATGTTCTCCGCCGCCGTGAGGGTGGGGACCAGGTTGAAGGACTGGAAGATGAAGCCGATGCGCTCGCGGCGCAGGCGGGTGAGGCGACGCTGATTCATGGAGGAGACCATGTCGCCGTCGAGCATGATCTCCCCGGAGGTGATCGAGTCCAGGCCGGCCAGGCAGTGCATGAGCGTGGACTTGCCGGAGCCGGACGGCCCCATGATGGCGGTGAAGCGGGCACGGGCGATGTCGACGTTGACGGAGTCGAGCGCTGCGACGGCGCCCGATCCACGGCCGTAGACCTTGGAGAGGTTGCGTGCGGAGACCACGGGGTCATCCACCGGATGGTGAGGTGTGAGGACGGATGATGCGGGAGCTGCGGTGGAACTACTCATAGATTCAGTCTGACAGTGGTATGGGGGACGCGAATCCTCCTGGCGGAGGACAGGTCCCCTGAGCGCGTGGAGGCTCGACCCTGAGCCGGGGTCGGGGAGGTCCCTGAGACTTGGGGACATCGAGGAGCGGATGGGGGCGCATGGAGGGTGCGGGTGTTGAACGCGGCTGAATCCGTTTTCTAACTTTTCCGACGATTCGTGATTACCATCGGGGATGATCGGAGCCTGGTGTAAGGACCCGGGATGGGTTGGCTGCGCGCCCGATCAGTCGAGGTCACCCATACGTTCTCCCGGAAAGGCTCTGCATGGATCCGGTTCAGCTCATGATGGCGGCGCATCAGGCCGATGCGACGGTTGCCGCTCAGACTCCGGACCAGGCCCTGCAGGCCGCCATCGCACAGAGCCGGCCCGACCTGTGGGCGCCGCTGTCGACCAACCCGGCCGCCTATCCCGACCTGCTCGGCTGGCTGGCCAGTACCGGGAACGTCGAGGTCCTGGCCAACCTGCGGGCGCGCGGCTACCTCGCCGACGACGTGGCCGCCAATCCTGCTGATGGCGCGGGCGGCGTGGGGGCTGTGGCCGCGGCTGATAGCGCGGGCAGCGAGCCCACTGTGGACCCTGCTTTCAGTCAGGGGGACCCGGCGCAGACGGAGCCGACCGAGTCGGCGGAGTCGGCCGGAGACGGCGGCACGCCGGTGGACGAGGACGAGGCCGCCGATGAGCCCGGGCCGGTTGACGGCGATGAGGTCGAAGGTGTCGCTGGCGCCGACTTTGGCGAGGCTGGTGACACCCAGAAGACGGACGAGCCTGCCGAGGACTCCGAGGGCGCTGAGGATGCCGAAGCTGAGAGCCAGGCTTCGGAGGACCCGCACGTCAAGGACGCCGCCGTCGACGAGTCTGCCGATGAGCGCAGCGCGGAGCCTGCTGATGAGGCCGAGGAACCGGGAACTGACGAACCTGCCGAGGACTCCGGCGCGGCTGAGGCTGCCACCGAGCCCGATGCGGAGGACTCCGCGGAGGAGACCACAGATGCCGACGACTCTGGCGAGGTCGGCGACGAGCAGGACACAGACGAGCCCGCCGAGAACTCCAACACGGCTGAGACTGCCGCCGAGCCCGATGCAGAGCCAGAGGTTGCCGACGAGGTGGCCGCGGATGTCGATGAGGTTCGGGAGTCGGGGACCGACCAGCCTGAGGACGAGGCCTCTGAGGAGCAGGCAGCCGAGGACACCGTCGTCGACGAGTCTGCCGATGAGCGCGATGCGGCTGAGGCTGCCACTGAGCTCGATGCGGAGGACGCCGCTGTCGATGCCGACTCTGGCGAGGTCGGCGACGAGCAGAAGACGGACGAGCCTGCCGAGGACTCCGACGCGGCTGAGACTGCCGCCGAGCCCGATGCAGAGCCGGAGGACGCCGCTGTCGAGGCTCAGGAGCCGCGCCCCGATGACTCGGGTGACGAGGCAGAGGACGGCGCTGAGGATGCCGGCTCTGGTGAAGCCGGTGTTGAGCCGGAGACAGAGGAACCTGCCGAGGACTCCGACGCGGCTGAGACCGCCGTCGATCCCGACGAGGAGACCGCAACCGACGAGGCTGCGGACTCCGACAACAACGACACGACCGTCCTCGCCCCCGCATCGCAGTGGCACGAGGTCGACTCGGCTGACACGACTGACGTCACGGCGTCAGCCCAGTCCGCGGCCGTGACCTCCGGTTGGACAGCGGGCTCGGCCGCTCCCGCCGCGGGCTCGGCCGAGTCGGTGGCCTTCCCCGTGCCCCCGCCGCCGTCGGCCGAGGACATCGCCGCCTGGGCCGAGACCCCCAGTGGGGCGCCGTCGGGCTTCTCCGCCGCTCAGCCGGCCGTGGAACTGGACATGTTCGGCCCCCAGATGGTGGCTCAGATGCCGCCTCCTCAGCAGAAGCAGCCGTCGAAGTCCAGCAGCGGTCGCCTGGTCGCGATCATCGTGGTCCTCCTGCTCGTCATCGTCGGCGGAGGCGGCCTGTGGGCCGGCAGCCACTTCGCCAACAAGGGCAAGAGTGAGGACACCTCCCAGGACAAGGCCGACAGCGACGGGGGCGAGGACGGCAAGCAGAACGGTCAGGCCGATGCCGCGGCCACGTCAACCGCGGCGGCCCTGCCCTCGGGCGCGGTCAAGGCCTGCTCCAGTATGCCGACCTTCACGATCACCTCGGTGGAGGACGGCCAGGGCGAGCTCAAGGTCCACGGCAACATGGCGACCTCCTGCGCCGAGGGCGACTTCCTGGCCGGATCGTCCAGCCAGGTCCTCGTCTACAGCTCCACCAGCCCCACCGGCGGCGCCGACGTCGACCACCTCGTGGCCTCGGGAACCTTCGACCTCTCCAGCGACCCGCTCATCATCCCCAACGGCGGACGGGCGGTGACGCTGCGCTTCGGCGAGCAGCACTACTTCCGCACCGCCAAGGACATCGACCTCAAGGGCCTGACGGTCCGGCCCTCCTTCGACCGCGGCAGCTCATCGACCGCCACCGCGAAGAGCTCGACGAACTCCGCGATGACCATCGCCTCCTCCGCGAGCTCCAACGCCAACCAGGAGGCTCAGGACGAGCAGGCCGCCGGAGACGCCATCCAGTGGCAGATCAAGCACGACTACCCCACCGTGATGAACAGCTTGCGGGGCAAGTGGACCCCGCAGCTGTCCTCCAAGCAGGTGGGGCTCGTGGCCGACGGGCAGACCTGGACCAAGCGCTCGATCCTCGCCGAGTACCTCAGGACGCAGCAGGCCAACCCGAAGGCCGTCATCATCGACACCAGTCAGTGGCCGGTCTACGACACCGGCGGCTGGTGGGTGACTCTGCAGGGTGATACCTACTCCGACGGCGACCAGGCCAACGCCTGGTGCGACGCCCAGGGCTACGACTCCGACCACTGCCTGGCCAAGCGCATCGAGTCCAACGGAACATCGCAGGGCACCACCAAGCTTCGCTGAGACCTGAGCCGGCTCGCCCGACAACGTGATCGGCCCGCCTCGAGCCACTGGCTCAAGGCGGGCCGATGCGCATATCGGCGCGCGTCAGGACTGCAGGCTCTTCTTGAGGTTCAGCACCCGCGTGGCCGACTCGTCCACCCGTGCCGCGAAGGCCGGATCGGACTGGGCGGTGGCGATGAGGGCCTTGACCATGTCCGCGGCCACCGTCGGGTCCGCCGAGGCCAGCACGAGGTCGCAGCCGGCCCGGATCGCCCGCACGGCCCGATCGCCCGCGCTCACGTCCTGGACCTGGACGGCGGCGGAGACGTCGTCGGTGATGACCACTCCGGAGAAGCCCATTTCCCTGCGCAGCATGTCGGTGACGATCGTCGAGGAGAAGACCGCCGGCGCTGAGGGGTCGATGAGGGAGTACGTGGCCGAGGAGACCATGATGACCGGCGCCCCGGCGGCGATGGCATTGGCGAAGACGCCGACGGCGGCGTCGGGCAGGCGGGTCGTGGTGGAGTCGACGACGCCCGCTGAGGTGTCCGTGTTGTCCTTCACCCGCCCCAGGCCCGGGAAGTGCTTGTAGGTGGGGATGACCTTCGAGGCCTGCATCCCCTCGGCGAAGGCACCGGCCTGGGAGGAGACCGTGGCGGCGTCGTGCCCGTACTCCCGCCCCCAGCGGCCGATGGGCTCGTTGGAGGCCGGCCGGGCGATGTCGACCAGGTCGGCGACCGGGGCCAGGTTCATGTTGACGCCGACGTCGGCCAGCTCCTTGCCCCAGGTGCGCGCCGAGGCCACCAGCTGGTCGCGCGGCTGAGCCGACTGGTCCAGCGCCGAGGGGATGTCGGAGAAGCCCGATCCGGCCAGGACCTGGACCTCGCCGCCCTCCTGGTCGGTGGCCACGAGCATTGGGGTGGCGTGGGTCGTGCCCGGGCCGACCTTGGAGGTGAAGGAGCTGATGACCTTCTGGGTCGCCTGGCTGCCCGCGGTGGTGCGCCCGGCGATGAAGATGTTGCCGACATGGTGGGTGTCGACGGCCTCGTTGGAGGACTGCTTGGGGGCCTGGGCGTCCACGCCGACCATCATGAGCTGGCCGACCTTCTCCTCCAGGCTCCAGCCGGCCAGTGGTCCGTCAGTGGCCGTCGCGGTCGCCGTGGCCGCCGTGGCCGACGGAGCCGGGCTCGCGGCCGCGGTGGGCGAGGGGGTGGCGCTCGACGCCGCCGGCTCCGGGGCCTTGGGCTTCGCACTGGAGGAGGAGCCGGCCGACGAGGAGCCGGGGATGAGGGAGCATCCCGCCAGGGACCCGGCGCCCACCAGGGCCGCCAGGAGCACCGGTCGTCGACTCATGTGGTGCTGCGGGGACGTGCTCGGGTCGGCGGGGGTGGGAGTCTCCCCGGCATCCGGAGCTGCAGGCCGATGACGGTCGTTCATGCCGGCCACACTAAGACAGGTCCCTGGGTGCTCGCGAGGTAATGACCCTGACGGTCTGTTCACGCACTGCTCGCGGCGCTATTCCCAGCCCAGCTCGTGGAGGCGCTCGTCGGGGATGCCGAAGTGGTGGGCCACCTCGTGAATGACGGTCACGGTGATCTCCTCCTCCAGCTCCTCGCGACTCGTGCACCAGCGCTCCAACGGCCCGCGGAAGATGAGGATGCGGTCGGGCAGCACCATGGACCAGCCCTCGTCGCGCTCGGTCAGGGGAACGCCGTCGTACAGCCCCAGGAGCGTGGGCAGGCCGGCGTCGTCATAGTCCTCCTCGGTGAGCATCTCCGGATCGGGCTCGTCCTGAACGAGGACGACGACGTTATCCATCACCTCGGCCAGGTCCTCCGGGATCCGGTCGAGGGCGTCGCCGACGACGTCCTCGAAGTCCTGCTGCGACATCCTGACCGGCTGCGGCTCCCGGGGGCGGTCAGGCTCCTGCTGGTGCTCGTGGCTCACGGGCACAGCCTGCCAGACCGTCCGGCTCCGGCCCGGCAGTCCTCGCGGGCCGGAATTCCGCCGAAAACCGAGCGGTGAGGAGGGTCACGCTCCTGGGATTTGCGCTGCGGAAGACTGTCCCCTTAGTGTTCATCCCGGTTCGAGGCGCGACGACGTCGAAGGCCCCTGGCCCCCATCGTCTAGCGG
Organism: Actinomyces sp. SKVG-SVH-4(1); assembly: GCF_048514265.1. Taxonomy (NCBI): domain Bacteria; kingdom Bacillati; phylum Actinomycetota; class Actinomycetes; order Actinomycetales; family Actinomycetaceae; genus Actinomyces; species Actinomyces sp. SKVG-SVH-4(1). The sequence goes on from NZ_JBGEVE010000003.1 coordinate 86,941, forward strand.
CCTAGGACCCCGCCCTTTCACGGCGGTAGCACGGGTTCGAATCCCGTTGGGGGTACGGATTCGCACAAGTGAATAACACAGTGAATTCACACTGGCCTCGTGGCGCAGTTGGTTAGCGCGCCGCCCTGTCACGGCGGAGGTCGCGGGTTCAAGTCCCGTCGAGGTCGCGGAACGGTCGGTCCGATCAGAAATGGTCGGGCCGATTCCATCCCGAGGCTCTGTAGCTCAGTTGGTAGAGCGTTCGACTGAAAATCGAAAGGTCACCGGATCGACGCCGGTCGGAGCCACTGCGAAAGGCCCGGAACCCACAAGGTTCCGGGCCTTCGCTCATGACCAGGTGAGCCTCGCGCCGGGGCGGAGGGACTCACTGGCGGTCGCGCCGGTAGCGGCGCACGGTGGCGAAGATGCCGAAGGCGACGGCGGCCACCGGCCAGATGATCCAGGAGATTTCCCAGGCGCTGAACAGGAAGCTCCACAGCAGGTAGATGATGAGAGTGGCCGGCCAGTAGATCCCGGCCACGAGGTTGGTGAAGGGGTCGTCATCGTCCTGCTCGCCCTGCCAGGAGGACGGCTGGCCGACAGGGGCGGGGGTGGTGGGACGATTGGGGGCGAATGTCGTCGGGGCGCCGGCGGGGGCCACCTGTGGGGCGCCGCCGGGCTGGATGTCCTGAGCGATGCCCAGGACCGGGGCCAGCTCGTGAAGGTTGCCGAAGTCAGTGATGACCTGCCCGACCGCCTCATTGTGGGTCTTGCCCTGGGCGATGGCGTCGTTGTAGGCGTCCTCCATCATGGCGCGCAGCTCGGAGCGGGCCTCGATCAGGCGAGGGGTGGCGGGGTAGGGGGCGAACATGTTGTCGAGGAAGGTCTCGATGGTGTCCATCAGTGGGCTCCTTTCGCGAAGCGGTCGACGAGGGTCTTGGTGTCCTCCCACTCGGCGACCTTGGCGGTCAGGTGGGTGGTGCCTTCGGGGGTGAGGCGGTAGTAGGTGCGGGACTTGCCGGAGTCGGACACTCCCGAGTAGGAGGCCGCCAGGCCGGTGGACTCCAGGCGCTTGAGGGCCGTGTAGAGCGTGGTCTGCTTGATGGTGTACTCGCCGTCGGAGACCTCGGTGATGGTCTTGGCCAGATCGTAGGCGTAGGACGGCTGTCGCTTGAGCAGGGACAGGACGATGAGGTCGATGTAGCCGCGAATGGCGTCTGCGCTAATCATGTGAACCCTCCTTCCTTGGTTCGTGATGACGGGGCCCTGAGGTCCTTGTGTGCATCTAACGTACTACGGCACACGTAGTACGTCAAGCGGGTGTTGGAGGGGGATGCTTCCGCTGGCGGCCATACGTCACAGCCCAGGCACAGCCGGGCTGCTTAAGGTGGCTTCATGCTCGTCGCAGCCACCACCCCTCCCGCGACCCCCAGCGCAGATCCCAGTGCGAGTGCCTCGACCACGCCCACTCCCACGGGTGTGCCCGAAGTTAACGTCGACGAGACCGTCAAGGCGGTGACCAAGACGACCAACGACCTGGTCACCATCGCCTGGCAGGCCGGCGTGGGAGTCGTCATCGGCCTGGTCATCGCCTTCGTGGTGGTGGCGATCCTGACGTTCATGGGCAGGCGCCGCCTCCTGTACCGCGAGATCGTGGACTTCGGGCGCCGCCCCGCCTTCGCCGTCGGCGCCATGACCGGAGCCTTCCTGGGCTCCCAGCTCGCCCTGACCGGGCTGCGGCACACCAAGAGCGACTCCACGACGATGGTGGTCATCGAACGCGGGGTCACCATTGCCCTCATCTTCGCGGTGACCTGGCTCGTCGTTGCCTTCGCCAAGGCCATCGAGTCCACCGTCGTCAAGGGGGCGCAGGCCGGCGGGAACCAGGGGCGCGCCAACCGGGTGACCACCCAGAGCCAGATCATCCGGCGCGTCGCCCAGGTCGTCATCGTCATCGCCGGGCTCGTCAGCGCCATCATGACCTTCCCCAGCGTCCAGTTCGCCATGGGCTCGCTGCTCGCCTCGGCCGGCCTGGCCTCCGTCATCGCCGGTATGGCCGCCCGCTCCATGCTCGGCAACGTCTTCGCCGGCCTCCAGCTGGCCACCACCGACGCCATCCGGGTGGACGACATCGTCGTCGTCGATAACGAGCAGGGCACCATCGAGGAGATCACCCTGACCTACGTGGTCATGCGCACCTGGGACGACCGGCGGCTCATCCTGCCCTCGACCCACTTCACCGAGAACCCCTTCGCCAACTGGACGCGCGGAGGCTCCCAGGCCACCGGCTCCTTCACCCTCGACCTGGACTGGCGCGTGCCCATCGCCTCGCTGCGTGCCGAGCTGGCCCGCCTCGTGGCCGCCTCGCCGGTCTGGGACGGGCGCCAGGCCTCCCTGGAGGTCTTCGACGCCGTTGGCGGCCACGTCACCGTGCGCATCGTCCTGACCGGGGACGATCCCGGCGACGTCGGTGCCCTCAAGTCCTACGTGCGCGAAGAGCTGGTCACCTGGCTCCAGCGGGAGGCCCCCTATGCCCTGCCGCGCACGCGAGTGGAGGTTGAGCAGGTCGAGGTCACCCAGGACCTCGGCCTCGAGGAGGTGGCCCGCGCCGCCGAGCAGATCGTCGCCAAGCAGAAGGCCGGCCCCTCCGGCGCCACCACGGCCGCTCCAGACAACGGAGACGATACCGCCGCGACCACGGAGGCCGAGGGGGAGAGCGCCGCCCACGGGCTGGGGGCCCGGCGGGCCGTCACCCTGGGGCGGGCCATGGGGCGCTCCCTGCTGCACCGCGCCCGGCGCGGGGGCCTGGGACCCAGGTGAGCCGAGCCGCTACGTGGCCGACGCCCCGGCGGATGGGTGAGTTTTCGCTGCGTGAACGCAGGTCGCCCGGCGCCGTCGGGCGGGTAACGATGAGCCCATGAGTACCAACGCCAGCAGCGACCCCTCCGTGACGCCCGCCTCCGAGCCCTCCGGCCCGGCCCTCGACCTGGAGGCCGCCGCGCGCACCGACGCCCAGTGGCGCGCCGCCCTGAGCCCCATGGAGTACCACGTGCTGCGCGAAGCCGGCACCGAGCGCCCCTTCACCGGAGCCCTGCTCGACGAGCACCGCGAGGGCGTCTACCGCTGCCGCGGCTGCGGCGCCGAGCTGTTCCGCTCCACCACCAAGTTCGACTCCCACTGCGGCTGGCCCTCCTTCTACGACCCCTCCGACTCCGAGGCGGTCACCCTGAGCACCGACACCTCCCACGGCATGGTGCGCACCGAGGTCCGCTGCGCCACCTGCCACAGCCACCTGGGACACGTCTTCGACGACGCCCCCCAGACCCCCACCGGCCAGCGCTACTGTATGAACTCCGTGAGCCTGACCTTCGAGGAGGAGCAAGCATGATCCGGGTCCTGAGCCTCAACCTCCAGCACGGCCTGCCCGGCGCCGGGGCCGGTGACGGCAGCGCCTCGACCGGCTCGCTGGCCGGCGCCGACATCTCCGACCCCGCCACCGCCCGCGCTGTCATGCGGGCCACGGCCGAGCAGATCGCCGAGCTGGCCCCCGACATCATCGCCCTCCAGGAGGTGGACCTGGGGCAGGCCCGCTCCGGGCGCCTCCACCAGGCGGCCTTCCTCGCCGAGGAGCTGGGCATGCCGACCTGTCGCTTCTCCGCCAGCTACGCCGGGCCGGTGGTGGGGCTGCGCCGTCGGCCCCTGCGCACCGCGCTGAGCTCGCCGACCGACGACGTCCTGGGGCTGCTGCGCGCCGCCGTCGGGGCCGGGCCGATCGGCTACGGCAACGCCCTCCTGTCGCGCTTCCCGGTCTCCGGCTGGCACGTCAAGCGCCTGGGGCGCGGGGCCTCCAGCGTGGAGAAGCGCGGCAAGCGGGCCTGGGACCCGCGCTCCTACCACGTGTCCACCGCCTCCCAACGCGTCATGGTGGCCGCCACCCTCGAGGTGCCCGAAGGCGCTGGCGGGCCGATCCGGCAGCTGTCGGTCGCCTCCACCCACCTGGCGACCCGCGAGTCCATGGCGGCGCGCCAGCTCGCCGCCGCCTGGGGGGCGCTCGCCGGGCTGCCCGGGCCGCACCTGCTCGTGGGCGACTACAACCTCTCCGCCGAGCAGGTCGACGTCCTGGGGCTCGGGCGGACCGTGGGGGAGGGGCTCACCTTCCCGGCAGCCGACCCCAAGCGGCGCATCGACCATGTGCTGACCGACCTGTGGCCCACCGGCCCCGACGGCCTGCCGCTGACCGATGAGGCCGCCGCGTCGGGCGGGAGCCCGCTCCTGCGTGCCGTGGAGTGGGGCACGAGCTCCTTCATCATCTCCGACCACGTCGGCACCTGGGTGGACCTCGAGCCGGTCGGCTGAGGGGCGTCCGCCAGGGCCCAGTACCCGCGAGGTCGTACTGCCGGCTTCGTCGTTGTCGGGCCCCGCCGCAGCCCTGCCCGCGAGGTCGTACCTTAGGCCGCGCGGTCGAGGGTTAAGGGTACGACCTCGCGGGTTAACCAACGACCTCGTCGCGGCGGGGCCCATGAGAGGGGGAGACCATGGCCGATGTGGTGGCGGGACTGGCCGTCTTCGGCGCGGTCATCGCCGTCGGTTGGCTGCTGGTGCGCACCCGCGCCGTGCCCGCTGACGCCGACGGGGTCCTCACCCGCGTCTGCTTCTTCGCCGCAACCCCGGCCCTCCTCGTGACCACGCTGAGCCGCGCCGACCTGACGGCGGTCCTCTCCCGCTCCACCGCAGTGGCCGTGGCCGCTGAGCTCACGGCCATCGTCTCGGCCTGGTGCCTCCACCGCCTCGTGCTGCGCCGCCCCACCGCCGAGGCCACCATCGGCGCGCTCGCCTCCGGCTACGTCAATGCCGCGAACCTGGGGATCCCGGTGGCCGTCCTCGTCCTGGGGGATGCGGCCACGATCGCCCCGATCCTTCTGCTCCAGCTCCTCGTGCTCACCCCGGCCACCTTCACCGTGCTCGACGCGGTCACCCGCCGCGGCAACCCGTCCCGCCTGGCGACCCTGACCGTACCGCTGCGCAACCCGCTGCTGTGGGGAGTCGTGGCCGGGACCGCGGCGAACCTGGGTGGGGTGGACCTCAAGGAGTGGGGCGGCGGCTATCCGGCCCAGGGGCTGGAGATGCTCGGGCGCGTCGCCGTGCCGCTCATGATGCTGGCCCTGGGGATGAGCCTGGCCGGGGCGCCCCGGCCCCTGCGCAATCCCGCGCCGGAGGAGGCGTCCCCGTCCCCGCAGGGCTCGCCGGCCCAGTCAGCCCGCCAGGGGAAGGACCGTCAGGGTCAGGAGCTACCGGCGGCGGAGGCCGGATCGGAGGCGCACGAGATCGACACCGCGGGAGGCCGACCACCCCGGGTGGAGGAGGAGCCGGTGCACGGGGTGAGATCGACGTCCCAGCGCGGCGCGGGCTGGCGCAGTGGCCTGTGGCTGGCGGTGGGCTGGAAGCTCGCCGTCATGCCGGGGCTGGCCGTCGTCGTCGGAACGGCGGCGGGACTCAGCGGAGGCCAGCTGCTCGCCCCGGTCGTCACCGCCGCCCTGCCCACGGCGCAGAACGTCTTCATGTACGCCTCGCGCTACGGAGCGGCCAAGGACCTGGCCCGCGACGCCGTCCTGCTGACGACGGCCGGATTCGTGCCCGTGGTCCTGCTGGCCGCTGCGCTCCTGCACTGAGCCCGCGGCTAGCACTGCCCAGTGTCGGCGTTTCTCTCACCCGCGCAGTCGTGCCTGAGGTCGCGCGTTCGAGGGTTTCAGGAGACGAGCGTGTGGACTGCCCAACGAGCTCCTCGCTGCGGGCTCCTCAGGGAAGCTCGTCGCGAGTGGGAGGGTTGGCTCCGGCCCGCGAGACCGTGATGTCGGCGATGGCCGCGGCGTGGCGCACGATCCGTTCCAGGGTCTCGGTGTCCACCGCGCGCAGCGCCTCGCGCCGGTCCGCACCCACGAGGTCCTCGCTCCACAGGGCATCCTCCAGACCGCCCATGAAGGAGTCGCCGGCGCCCACCGTGTCCGCCACCACGACGCTCGGGTCGGCGGGCACCTCCAGGCGCACCCCCGAGGCGGACAGGGCCAGGGCCCCCTGCTTGCCGCGCGTGACGACCACGACGGCCGCGCCCTTCTCCAGCCAGGAGCGCAGCACCGTCTCCAGGTCCGCGCCTTCGCCGTAGAGCCAGGCGATGTCCTCATCGGAGCACTTGACCAGGTCCGACAGGCCCACCAGGCGCTCGACGACCTCACGGGCGTCCTCGGGCTCACCCATGAGCTGAGGCCGGGCATTGGGGTCGTAGGCAATGGTGGAGGTGGCTCGGGTCTCGCGCAGCACCTGCTCCACGGTGGCGGCGCCGGGCGCCAGGATCGCGGCGATCGAGCCGGTATGCACCAGCAGCGGCGCCTGCCCGTCGGGCAGGGCCGGGCGCGGCGGGTTCCAGTCCAGGTCGAAGACGTAGCTGGCGGCGCGGTCCTCGCCGATGGTGGCCTGTGCCGTGGAGGTGCGCGCCGCACCGTCGGCGCCCGGAGCCAGACGGACCCCGGAGGCCTCCAGGTGGGAGCGCACGGCCTGGCCGCGCTCGTCGGTGCCGATCCAGCAGTGCAGCTCGGCGTCGCGGCCCAGGCGCGCCAGTCCCAGGGCGACGTTGGCAGGCGAGCCGCCGGGGATGTCCACGGGCTCCTGCCCGGGGTGGATGACGACATCAACCAGGGCCTCGCCGATGACGAGAGCGGATCCTGGGCGGCCGGGTGCGGACATGGGCGACTCCTTCGTGCAGGACCGGGGTCCGGTGGTAGTGAGCTGAGACGTGCGAGGGGTGGAGAGCTGGCCGGAGTGGTGGACCGGGAGATTGAGAAGAGGTGGTGAGAGGGTCTCGGGCGGATGAGGAACGCGGTGGCGCCATACTGCCCGGAAGTGGCCGGCGCGCTGATCGATGCGCGTGGCCGGAGGGCGAATGCTCACAGACTACCGATCCGGCGCCGCCCTCAGGGCTCATCTCGCCCAAGAATGTCCAAATCGGATACAAAGGGCTTTCATTGCACAGGCCGCATGAATGAAAACCTTGGAATCATGCGGTTGTGTTCCGTCCGGATGAGTGCGGCCCAAGCCTTTGTGTCCGATTTGGACATCCACGGCTCCTTCCGGGCTCCTGCGCTGGTTCCCAGCGGCCCCCGATGGGGGCACCACCGCCAGAGGGGCCCGGGCAACTCGGTCAGTTCGCCGCGCAGGCGGGCGCATGCCAGGCCCCCGGGCCAATGGTCACGTTGCTAAGACGGTCGATTCGTCGCGCGTGCGGGCACGCGCCCGGCCTGGAGCCGCTGGCCCGGCGGGTCATGCCTGGTCAGCCCCAGGTCGCGTCAGTCCTCAGGGTCCTCCTGCGCGACTGCGGCCAGGCGGGCGCGGGCCTCATCGAGCCAGGTCTGGCAGCGCTGAGCCAGGGCCTCGCCGCGCTCCCACAGTGCCAGGGAGTCCTCCAGAGGGACGGAGCCCGCCTCAAGACGCTGCACGACGGCCACCAGCTCCTCACGGGCCCGCTCATAGCTGAGCGAGGCGACGTCCTCATTGGCACCGGACGCCCCGCCGGCGGCAGGGGCAGACGACGCTGAAGACCCTGACGACCCTGAGGACGCCGAGTAGGGGCTGCTCTGGGGTGAGTACTCGTCTGGGTACTGGTCGGAGTACGGGCCGGGGTTCATCTCGGAGCTCACGCCCCGATTCTCGCACGGGCCGGCCCAGGGACAGAGTGGACGAGCGGACTGAGGTGATGCCCCTCGGCGCAAAAGTGTCCAAGAGGGACGACTTTGACGGTGCCCTGTCTCAGTGGCGTTCGCATCTGTGCTGGCCAGAGCGTTTTGGTGCGGTGTCGACTGGTTGTGGAGGCTCCAAAATCGTCCCATATGGACAAAATCCTGACCTGAATCTCTCTTTGACTCCTGCTGGTTCCGGTCCAAGAGCACAGATGCGTCAGCCCCACTTCTATCCTGCTGCGTCGTTGGAGGCCGTTTCATCGAGGCGCGTCAGCAGGTCTGCCACACCTGCCTGCGCCAGTGCCCCGCGGCCGGCCTCAGTGAGCTTCACTGCCCGGGTCCGCCCGATGCGCGCGATCCAGGCGCGATTGACTAGCGCTTGTGTCGGCGCGGTGCCCGAAGTGCAGCCGGCACTTAGCTGCCGCTCAGTCGATATCGGCGGGCCGGGGCTTGGTGGCGCCGACGACCTGGGCGACGAGCCGCCCCGAAGCCAGGACCCCCTCGATGAGGTCGCCCTTCTTGACATCCTCGGCGCTGGTGATGACCTTGCCGCCGGGAGTGCGCAGAATCGTGTAGCCGCGATCCAGGACCCCCTGCGGCGACAGCGCCGTCAGCCGGGCGCGGTCGGCGCGCAGGTCCGCGGCCGCCAGCGACAGGCGATGCTCCACGGCCCGGCGCATCCTGTCGCGGGCCTGCCCCAGCTCGATCACCCGGTCGCGCACGATCGAGGTGGGGTCGGCCAGGACCGGCCGGGCCCGCAGCTGGTCCAGGGCCGCCTGCTCGGCGTCCAGCCGCGAGGCGAGCACGCTGCGCAGGCGCTCGCGGGCCGAGTCCAGACCCACGGTCTCCTGGGCGAGGTCGGGGACGATCCTGCGGGCGGCGTCGGTGGGGGTGGAGGCCCGGTAGTCGGCCACCAGGTCCAGCAGGGGGCAGTCGGTCTCGTGGCCGATCGCCGAGACCAGCGGCGTGCGGCAGGCGGCCGCGGCACGCACGAGCCCCTCATCGGAGAAGGGCAGCAGGTCCTCGACGGCGCCGCCCCCGCGGGCCACGACGATGACGTCGATCTGCGCATCGGTGTCGAGCTCCTGGATGGCCCGGGTGACCTCGCCGACGGCGCGCGCCCCCTGGACGGCGACCTCGCGCACCTCGAAGGGCAGGCCGGGCCAGCGCAGGCGGGCGTTGACGAGCACGTCGTCCTTGGCCTTGGCCTGGCGCCCGCACACGAGTCCCACCTTGCGCGGCAGGAAGGGCAGGGGCCGCTTGCGCTCGGCGTCGAACAGGCCCTCGGCGGCCAGGATGCGGCGCAGCTGCTCGATGCGGGCCAGCAGGTCGCCGACGCCGACGGGCCGGATGTCGTCGGCCTGCAGCTGGAGCGAGCCCCGCTTGGCCCAGAAGGTGGGCTTGGCGCGCACCACCACACGGGCGCCCTCGCCGAGCTCGGCGCCGGTGCGGGCCAGGACGGCGTCGAGGACCCGGGCGTAGATGGACACCGACATGGAGATATCGGCGTCCGTGTCCCTCAGGGTGAGGAAGGCCATGCCGGCGCCGGGGCGGCGGTTGAGCTGAATGACCTGCCCCTCCACCCACACCTGGCTCATGCGGGCCACGTACTGGTCGATCTTGGAGGACAGCAGCCGCAGCGGCCACGGGTTCTCCGCGGTGGTGAGGTTCGCTCGCGGCGCCAGCTCCCGGGGGCCGTCGGGGCTGCCGGAGTTGCCGGGGCCGCCGCCCGCGTCGGGGCCGGACGCGCGGCCGGCACCGGGGGAGGGCTGCGGGCTGGGCTGGGAGGGGCTCTGGCCTGTCACATGCACCACTGTGCCACGTCCACCACTGGGGACCTGGGTCCCACTGTGGCACAGTGGTGACCGTGACGACCATCGAGCTCTCCAGTGAGCACACCGACGCCGCGGCCCCCTCTCCCAAGGGCGGCAAGCGGATCCTCATGGCCTCCCCGCGCGGCTACTGCGCCGGCGTGGACCGCGCCGTCGACGCCGTGGAGCAGGCCCTGGCCCACTACGGGGCGCCGATCTACGTGCGCAAGGAGATCGTCCACAACAAGTACGTCGTGGAGACCCTCTCCAAGCGCGGCGCCATCTTCGTCTCCGAGACCGACGAGGTGCCGGTGGGCGCCCGCGTCGTCTTCTCCGCCCACGGTGTCTCCCCGGCGGTCCACGCCGAGGCTGCCGAGCGCCGGCTGGACACGATTGACGCGACCTGCCCGCTGGTGACCAAGGTGCACAAGCAGGCGGTGCGCTTCGCGGACAAGGACTACGACATCATCCTCGTGGGTCACACCGGCCACGAGGAGGTCGAGGGCACCCAGGGCGAGGCCCCCGACCACATCCAGGTCGTCAACGGCCCCCACGAGGTGGACCAGGTCGAGGTGCGCGACCCCTCCAAGGTCGTGTGGATCAGCCAGACCACCCTGAGCGTCGACGAGACCATGGAGACAGTGCGCCTGCTGCGCGAGCGCTTCCCGGAGATGATCGATCCGCCCGGTGAGGACATCTGCTACGCCACCCAGAACCGTCAGGCCGCGGTCAAGAAGATCGCCCCGAGGGTTGACCTCATGATCGTGGTCGGCTCCGGCAACTCCTCGAACTCGGTGCGCCTCAAGGAGGTGGCCCTTGAGGCCGGTGCGGGCGCCGCCCACCGGGTGGACTTCGCCAGCGAGATCGACCCGTCCTGGTTCGACGGCGTCGAGACGGTCGGCCTGACCTCGGGCGCCTCGGTGCCGGAGATCCTGGTGCGCGAGGTGGTGGAGCGCCTGGCCGAGTTCGGGTTCGACGACGTCGAGGAGGTGCGCACCACCACGGAGAAGATCTCCTTCTCTCTGCCCAAGAACCTGCGCGCCGACCTCATGGCGGCCCAGGGGGCCGCTTCGGCTCACAAGCGTCGCGAGCCGGCCGCCGACCACACCTGCTGAGGCTGCGCCGCCAGCCCCTTCCGCACCGGCCGCAGGGCCTTCCATAGGGCCGTCCGCAGGGCCGGCCGTGAGCGTCAGCACACGCCCGGCTGCGTGAGACAGGCCGAAGGTGAACGCCGGGTTGCATACGTGACCATTACCCTCGGTCGGGTGACACATTCTCATGACGAGTCGGCCCCCAGTGGCCCTGCCCCCGCCGCGTCGGGTGGGCGGCCCGCTGCCGACGGCGCCGGCAGCTCCGACACCGCTGACCCTGTGACCTCCGCAGACCCCGTGGGCGCGGGGGTCTCCGGCGCCTCCGGCCAGGTCTCCAACGAGGCCCTGGAGGAGGACGGCGGGCTGCACCGGAGCCTGACCAGCAGGCACATGCAGATGATCGCCATCGGCGGCGCCATCGGCACGGGGCTGTTCGTGGCCTCGGGCGCCACGGTCTCCACGGCCGGCCCGGGCGGCGCCCTGGTGGCCTACGCCGCCATCGGCCTCATGGTGCTGCTGCTCATGCAGTCCCTGGGCGAGATGACGGCGCACATGCCGGTGGCCGGCTCCTTCCAGACCTACGCCACCCGGTTCGTCAGCCCCTCCTTCGGCTTCGCCATGGGCTGGAACTACTGGTTCAACTGGGCGATCACGGTGGCGGCCGAGCTGGTGGCTGCCGGGATCGTCATGGCGTACTGGCTGCCGGGGGTGCCCTCGTGGATCTGGGCGGCGCTGTTCTTGGCCCTGCTGACGACGCTCAACGCCCTGTCGGCCCGCGCCTTCGGGGAGGGGGAGTTCTGGCTGTCGGCCATCAAGGTGGTCACGGTCATCGTCTTCCTGGTCGCGGGCGTGGCGATGATCGCCGGCATCATCGGCGGCAAGCCGGCGGGCTTCGGCAACTGGACCACCGGAGACGCGCCCTTCCACGGCGGGATGCTGGCGATCGTGTCGGTGTTCATGGTGGCCGGGTTCTCCTTCCAGGGCACCGAGCTGGTGGGCGTGGCTGCCGGCGAGGCCCGCAACCCGCGCCGGGACGTGCCCAAGGCGATCCACACGGTGTTCTGGCGGATCATGATCTTCTACATCGGGGCGATCACGGTTGTCGGCTTCCTGGTTCCGTACACCGACCCCAACCTGCTGCGCTCGGATACCTCCGACATCTCCTACTCGCCCTTCACCCTGGTCTTCGAACGGGCGGGGATCGGGATCGCGGCCGCCATCATGAACGCGGTCATCCTCACCGCCGTGCTCAGCGCCGGGAACTCGGGCCTGTATGCCTCGACCCGCATGCTGCACTCGATGGCCCTGCAGGGCCAGGCACCGGCTTGGTTCTCCTACGTCAACCGTCACGGGGTCCCGGTGCGGGCCCTGGGGGCGACGGCGCTGGTGGGGGCGGCCGGCTTCCTGACCGCCGTGGTGGGACAGGACACCGCCTACACGTGGCTGCTCAACGTCTCCGCCCTGTGCGGCTTCATCGTGTGGCTGGGGATCGCCGTGTGCCACTTCCGCTTCCGGCGCGCCTACCTGCTCCAGGGCAATGACCCGGCCGACCTGCCCTACCAGGCGCCCTGGTTCCCGCTGGGGCCGGTCCTGGCCTTCACCCTGTGCGCCCTGGTGATCCTGGGCCAGAACTACGAGGCGATCTTCAAGGGCCAGCTGGTGGAGGTGCTCTCCTCCTACATCGGCCTGCCGGTCTTCGGGGCCATCTGGCTGGGGCACCGCCTGGTGACCGGGTCGCGCGTCGTGCGCCTGGAGGAGGCCGACGTCTCCGGCGCCGTCGTTCGCGAGCGCAGCTGAGCCTGGCTGAGCCCCGCGTCCGCTGGGCTCGCCCCCTTGTACCCCATGACCGACGTCGGGGCACCGATCATCTGACCGGTGCCCCGACGTCGACTTGTGCTGGAACCTGCACGAGGCTGGTGCTGCTGTGGGCTGGGCGCCTACAGCAGGGACTGGACCCGCACCGTGACCTGAGGCGCGCTCTGCTCCCCGACGTCGGAGGAGTCGGAGCCCTCCTGGGCCTCGGAGGGGGCGCCCGACTCGCCCGTCCGGGACAGGGATCGGATGATGGTCTCCTGGACGTCGCGCACGATGTCCTTGACGGGCCGCGAGCCATCGATGCCGATCTCGATGACGGCCTGGCGCGAGCCCTCCTCGACGATCACTCCGAAGCGGGCCTGTTGAGAATCCTGCTGGCGCATGCGGCTACCGAGCGCCCTTAACGTGCTGCCGATCCCCGGCTCGATTCCTCGAACGCCGGGGACAGCAGTGACCAGGTGGGTCAGCTCGGCCGCTGAGAGACTAGTCGTCATCGTGGAGATCCTCGATGTGGACGTTGACGGTTGGGGACACCCCAAGGTTCTCATGGCAGGCGGCCCGAACGGCGTCGCGCACCTGCTGGCCGAGCTGCGGCAGGCTGTCCACGCTGAGGTGGGCGGAGATCCGGCAGGAGATGGTCTGAGGAACCCCCAGGCCACGGTGGCCCCCGCTCGAGGGCGCGTGCTCGAAGGTCGAGCGCAGGGCGCGCGCCCCGGGCACGCCGTCCACGGTGCGTCGGATGAGCGCCCGCAGCGAGAACTCGGACATGCTGTACGGCCCCAGGTCGGTGGCGGGCATCTCCACCTGGGCGCCGTGACGGGTCTCGGCGAGGATGGCGTCCATCAGGTGGCGCTTGGGCATGACCGAGGCGCTCGCCTGAGACTCCAGCCGGTCCCACTCCTCGTGCAGGGATGCGATCAGACGCTGGTACTCGCGCGTGTCGGTGTCGTCCTGCTCATGAGACCGGGCGAAGGACTTGGAGGCCGACGCCGTCGCGCGTCGGACGCTGTGTGAGAGCTGGTTGACGGTGCTCATGCCCACTCCTTCATCTGGCGCATGACGAGAGAACGGGCACGTGCCAGCCTCCCTCGGACGGTGGACTCGGTCAGGTTCAGGGCCTGGGCGATCTCCTCGTAGGACATGTCGTCGACCTCTCGGAGCACCCAGACGATGCGCAGCTCAGGCTGCACGGAGGCCAACAGGTCAGCCAGCGCCTCGATCTGGGCGTTGACCTCACTGGACTCGGCCGGGTCAGCGGTGCTGCTCGACGTCGTCTCCGCCATGGCGCTCGCGGTCTCTAGGTCCTCGGCGTCGTAGGCGTCGGTGGCCCGGCGCTGACGCTTGCGCGCCATGCTGGTGGCTTTGTTGGTGCAGATCCGCATGAGCCAGCCTCGGAAGGCGGCGGGCTCCCTGACGAGGTGAAGACTGCGCCAGGCCTGGATGAGGGTGTCCTGGACGATGTCCTCACTATCGTGACGGTTGCGCACGATCATGTAGGCGGTGCGGAACAGGCGCCCCTGGTAACGCTCGACGAGCTGCTCGAAGGCGTTGATGTCCCCGTCCTGGGCGCGCAGGACCAGGCAGCGGTCCTTGTCTGGCGACGTGCCGGACGAAGCGCTCGGTTGTGCGGCGTGGTCTGGACGCGGGCGAGGCGCCGCCGCGGCCTCGTCCCGCGTCTCACGCACCATCGCCGTTCCCGATGGTCGTGGGCGAGTGCTGCCCCGTGACGGTCTGCGAGACGCTGCGCTTGCTCGTGGAGCGCTCCAGCCCCACCAGGACGTCGACCTGCCGGGGGCGTGTGCCCAGGGACGTGGTCACGTCATCCTCGAGCCGGCCCCTGAGCTCCGCCACGGCCCATGCGATCTCGCAGTCCTGGGACACGGTGGCGTCCGCCTGGACCCACAGGCTGCTGGGGGAACCGGTGACCCATACGGCGCACTGCTCCACCCCGGGAACGTCCTCCGCCCGCTCGGACAGGGCCTGTGACAGGACCTCGGGGGCAACGGTGGCCATGAGGACGCCCTCGGAGTCGCTGAACCTCAGGGGAGAGGCGGCCGCCTTGCGGGGGATCTGCATGGCGAGTAGGACCAACCCGGCGATGACGGCGAGCACGGAGACCAGCGCGGCCATCGGCAGGAGCCAGTGCGCCTGGGCTGCGATGAGGCTGCCGACTCGGTCCTGCGCCGTGGCCAGGTAGGGGGCGGCATCGGGCCAGGACCGACCGGCACTAAGGCCGGAGGCCAGGACCCAGGATGACGCTGCCGCGATGAGAAGCCCGCAGCCGGCCAGGGCCGTCCGGTTGAGGACACCAGAAACTGAACGCATGGTCGTATCTCCTTCAGCTCGTGCGCTTGATCCGCACGCGGCTGCGCGTGATGCCCGCGGGCTGGAGTGTCTCCAGGGCCTCGTCGGTCGTCTTGCGGGCGGCTTCCTGCACCGGCTCGAGGTCGTCCAGGACACTGAGGACGACGACGTCGACCCGGGAGCGACGGGTGGTGACGGTGGCGGAGTGGACGCCGCCGATCTGCTCGACCTGGTTCCTCACCAGGGTGGCCAGGTCACGGCGCCTCACCGCGGTCTGGCCCGGGACGGTGTCGGGCAGGAGCGTGACGCGCTCGGGCAGCCCCGGCCACAGGGCCGCGAGGATCATGGCCAGGGCGCAGGCGGCGGCGATCCCGGCGGCGGCGAGCACCGCGACGGAGCCGAGGGCGGTGGAGCCAATGGTGTCGAGCGTGGTGACTGTGCGGTCCGGCCAGGTGCCGGTGACAATCCGGTGCCCCGTCAGCCAGGCCCCCAGGCCTCCGGCCGTGAGCAGCAGCAGTGCCAGGAGGACACTGGGGGTGCTGCGCGAGGGGCGACGAATGAGTTTCGGGACGGGTGTTCTCATTTCAGGCTCTTCCTGACGTGGCTGCTCGGATTGAGCCAGGAGATCTCGATGGTGATCTTGCCGACGCTCAGCCCGGTGAGGTGCTCGACGCGGCCGCGCACGTGGGCGCGCAGATCGTCGACGGTGGAGGACAGTGGCGTGGGAAAGACCAGGCCGAGGTCCAGGTGGAGGACGGCGACCTGCCCGTAGAGCTCGCACTGGGCCTCGGGTCGGGAGGCGAAGTTGCGGCGGGCGCCAATTCCCAGGAGTCCCCCGGCGTTCGAGCCGACGTTGCCGGTCTCATAGGCGGCCTGGGCGGCGATCTGGGCGACGACCTTGGCCGGAATGGTGGTGGTGCCGCGCTGCTCCCAGGAGGACGCCTCGTCCTGGGCGGGTCCCGGCTGTGTGATGGCGGGCTGGGTGGCGGTCGCCATCGTCACTTCTTTCGCCGATCCAGGATGCTGTGGACATCGACCCGGCCCTCCAGGTAGAGGCCCACCCCCAGTCCGGCCGCGCCGCACAGGGCCACCAGGACGAAGTCGGCGAAGGAGCCGAAGGCGAGAATGGTGCCAAGGAACAGGCCCACCAGGAGGGCCAGGTACGTTGTCTTCATTGAGAGCTCCTCAGATCAGGGCGTCAGGATGGGTCACTTGAGGTCGGCGGCCTCGGAGCTGCCGGAGTCGTCGTCGGGCAGGTGGACGTCGGTGACGTTGATGTTGACCTCGACGACCTCCAGGCCGGTGGTGCCCTCGATCTGCTCGATGATGTTGCGGCGGATGGCGTCGGAGACCTCGACGATGGAGACACCGTACTCAACGACCACCGTGACCTCGACGGCGGCCTGGGTCTCGCCCTTCTGGACGCTGATGCCGCCGGCGACGTTGGTCTGGGCGTTGGGGATGCGGTCGGTCACGGCGCTGAAGGCGCGGCGAACGGCGTTGCCCATGTCGTAGACGCCGGGCACCTCACGAGCAGCCATACCGGCGATCTTGGCGACGACGTTCTCCTCGATGGTGGTCACGCCGTGCGAGGTCTGGAGGGGGCCGCGGGGGGTCTTGTCCTCCTCGGCCTGCTCGTTGCGCTCGCGCTGCTGACCGGTCTGGGGGATGGCGTTGTTGCTCATAGGAGCCTCTTTCGTTGATCCGTGAATGGACAGTGACGGGATGTGTAGTGCGCGGCTCAGCAACTGGTCCGTCACGGCGCCGTTGTGGCTGCCGTGGCCGGCTCGTATGAGTGGCCGACGTGACTGACTGGTGTTGCTGCCCGTCTTGATTGCCGCGCTGTAAGGAGGACGCCGCAGGCGGGGGAATCCTCACGGCCCCAACCCATGGCTTGCGTCACAAAAGTCGAAGCGGGTTCTGCGGAGGCGGTGGCTGCCTCCGCAGAACCCGCTTCAGGGTGCTGACGTGTCACTTGCGGCCGGTGACGCCCAGGTAGACGGAGATCGCAACGATGGCGGCGACGAGGGACAGGGCCCAGCGGATCCAGTCGATCCCGTCGGTGTGGGCGACGCCGAAGAGGCTGGCGACTGCGCCTCCGACGAGTGCGCCCACGGCGCCCAGCACGATGGTCCACAGGATCGAGATGTTCTGCTCGCCCCGCATGACGAGGCGGGCGAGGGCGCCGAGCACGGCGCCGGCGATGATCATTCCGATGAATGACAGCATGGTGTCTTCCTCCGAGAAGGTCCGATGAGGGGAGGCATCCGCCCATCGGGTATGGAAACGTTCTGGCAGCGTGTCAGCCGGTCATGAGACGGCAGGCAACGCTGCCTGATAGACGCCATGGAAGCGTCAATCGTCACGGGCCGGGAGTGTGGCATGCGTTACGTCGTGGAGGCGGGGTGCCCGTCGGCGGTGAGCTCGGGTGCGGTGAAGGTGCGCACCTGGGCGGCGTCGGCACTGATGAGCATGGGGGAGTCCACCTGCTCCCCGAGGGTCTCCAGGGAGCGGGCGGTCACCAGGAGCCGATTCTCCATGGAGCCGACTGCCTTGTTGTAGGCGGTGACGCTGCGCCGCAGCGCTCCACCGAGGGCGTCGAGGTGACCGGCGACGGTCCCCAGCCGCTCGTAGAGGGTGCGACCGAGCTCGAGCAGCTCGCGGGCGTCGTCGTTGACGGCGGTGCGAGCCCAGGCCGTGGCGCAGGTGCGCAGCAGGGTCAGCAGCGACACGGGTGAGGCCAGGGCGACGCCGCGCCCCAGCGCGTGCTCCAGGAGCGCGGGGTCCGCCTCCAGGGCGGCCGAGAGCACCGCCTCCGCCGGGACGAAGAGGACCACGAGCTCGGGGGAGTCCCCCAGGGCCCGGTCGTAGCGGCGCGCGGCGAGCTGGTCGACGTGCCCGCGCAGCGCCCTGGCATGAGCCTCCAGAAGCTGTCTGCGCCGCTGCTCGTCCTCGGGCCCGGTGCCCTGGACGGTGGTGGCCGCCAGGTAGGAGTCCATGGGCGCCTTGGCGTCCACGGCCAGGTAGCCCTCCCCGGGCAGGTGGACGACGACGTCCGGACGGGAGCGGCCTGCAGCCCCCTCACCGGCGGCCGAGCCCACTGAACCCACTGAGCCCACTGTGCCCACTGCGTCCGGTGCGCCGGCCGAGCCACCGCGCCGCTGGACCAGCGCCCCGATGGTGCGCTGCTCGGAGAAGTCCACGTGCCGCATCATCCCGGAGGCCTCCAGGACCCGGGCCAGCTCGACCTCACCCCACATGCCGCGTGCCGAGCGTGAGCGCAGCGCCCCCTCCAAGGATGCCGTGGAGCGGGCCAGGTCCTGCTCGCGCAGGGCGGTGGCCCTCAGCTGCTCGGCCAGGGCCGCGTGCTGCTCGGCCCGCTGCTTCTCCAAGGACTCCACCCGGGCCCCCACCTGCTCCAGCTGGCTGCGCACGGGTGCGAGCGCCCGCAGCACGGAGCCGTCCCGTTCGGCGCGCTCCTCGGCCACCTGGGTGCGTGAGGACAGCTCCTCGGCCCGGGCCTGCCACTGGGCGGCCTGCGCCCGCAGCTCGGCCACCTGCTCGCCCTCGGACTGGTGCGTGGTGGTGCGCCGGGCGAGTGCGCCGAGGTAGCCGATGACCGCGCCGATCGCCAGACCGACGAGGAGCAGCAGGATGGGAAGCAGGACCGCTGAGGAGCTCATGAACCGATGGTGCCCGTTAGGTACGACATCTATTCGGAGCCCTTAATCCCCATGGAGCCCCGCCGGCGCAGATCGCCCCGCCTCGCTGGTTCGGCCGGCCCGTCCGCCCGCCGAACGGACCGGCCCTGCCCTGACCCGCCGATCCGGCCCACCGGTCCTGTTCTGCTGAGCCTGCCCACCGGCCCGCTGCTGCGGCGTCGTCGTTGGGCATATTTCTCCCGGGCGTGCGGAAATCGACCGTTCGGACCTGGGGCGACAGTCCTGCTTCCTGCCCGATCCTGCCTACGGCGGAGGGGAGGAGACCAAGAGCACGGTCCTTCTGCGACTCCTGGATGATGGGTATCTGGGCAGGTGGTGCCATGCTTATCGGACGTGAGCCTCTTGCGCAGCATCCCGCTGACCAGCCTGCGAACGATCGCAGTCGTGCTGGTCCTTGCCGTTCTGACCACCCTTGTCGCCGCGGTCCTTCTGCCGCGAACTGTTCCGGCCACCGCGCGCGCCAGCGGCGCGGACCGGCCCACCCGACTCGCCCGCCCCACGCTGCGCACGGTGCTGCGGGCTGTGGGCCGCTATACGGCGCGCACCGTCATGGTGGGCGTACCGGTGGTGCTCGTCATTGTGCTCGGGGGCCTGCTCATCAACCGGCCCATGCACTATGTGCGCAACGTCGGCGATGTCGTCAAAGCCCTGACCCCTCGCACCCAGGTCACCTCGCGCATCGCGCCCCTGCCGCAGGCCTCCGCCTACGATGCCGTCCCGGCCGCGGCCTGGAAGGCTTCCTTCCACGACGTCGGCGACGGCTCGCAGGAGGCCACCTGGACCGGCCCGGTCAGCGGTATCAAGCTGCCGGTGCGCGTCGTCGTGCCGGCGGGCTACCGGCCCGATGACGGCCGCACCTACAACGTCCTTGAGGGGCTCCACGGCTGGGTCGGCGACCCGCAGTCCCTGGTGACGGGCATCGCCTCACCTCAGCGGCTCCAGGAGGCGATCGACGCCGGCCGTATCCCGCCGTCGATCCTGGTGTTCCCCTCGCTCAACGTGGACGGCGGTCAGCCCGACTGCGTCAACATCGCCGGCCGCCCGGCCGTGGGGACCTGGACCGCGGAGGAGATTCCCCGCATGATCCAGGCGACCTTCCCCAACGTCACCACGCAGCGGGCCGGCTGGATGATTATGGGGATCTCGGCGGGCGCCTACTGCGCGGCCCGGACCGCCTACGACGTCCCGCAGCGCTTCGGCGCGGTGGGGGTCATGTCCTCCTACGACCTGCCCGGTGAGGGCTCGCTGGCGCACAGCGGTAAGACGCTCCAGGCGCAGAACGGGCTGTCCACCATGCTGGGGAAGCGCGAGCCCGACGGCATGCGCTTCTACGTCCTGGGGGCGCAGGACGACTCCTCCGGTGCGGCCCGGGCCGCCTGGCTCATGGATGACGCGGTGCGCAAGCCGGACTCGTTGACGGTCGACACCCCGGCCTCGGGCGGGCACTCCTGGACCCTGTGGAACAACTACTTCCCGTCGCTGCTGACCTGGTGGGGCTCAGACCCGGCGGTGTTCAAGGCGGCCGGTGTCACGGCGCCCCAAGGGGATACGTGGGCCAAGGCCACCGCCGCCGGCGTGAAGCCCCTGTCGGAGACGCCCAAGGACCAGCGCGTGGTAGGGTCGGTCTCGCCGGTGCGCGCCATGCCTTTCGAGATCAACGGCCTGGGCACGATCATCGTGGCCGTGGTCGCCTCGCTGGGGGCATTGGGGACGGTCATGTTCTGGTCGCCCCGCTGGGGCCGACGGCGTGACGGCGGTAGGCGGTCGGTGGCGCGGCTGGGCGGTGCGATCCTGGGGCGGGTCGTGGTGATCCTGGTGGCTGCGGGCCTGGTCGCGGTGACGGCCGGAATCGGGGCCAACGCCAGCGGCGGCTTCTACACCTCGTGGCGTGATCTGCGGGCCTCGGTCCGGGTGAACGAGAGAGCCGGTAAGTAAGCGGGGTTGCCGACGGCGTGGCTCGGCCTGGGGGCGCCGTCGGGGCGCACAGTGTCACAGGGGCCGTCTAAACTCTCCTGCGTGGCACTTACCATCGGAATCGTCGGACTGCCCAACGTCGGCAAGTCCACCCTGTTCAATGCTCTGACCCGCGCGACCGTCCTGGCCGCCAACTACCCGTTCGCGACCATTGAGCCGAACGTGGGGGTTGTGCCTCTGCCGGATGCGCGCCTGGACAAGCTCGCCGAGCTGTTCCACTCCGCGAGGGTGGTGCCGGCGACGGTCTCCTTCGTGGACATCGCCGGGATCGTGCGTGGCGCCAGCGAGGGCGAGGGGCTGGGCAACCAGTTCCTGGCCAACATCCGTGAGGCGGACGCCATCTGCATGGTGACGCGCGCCTTCGAGGACCCGGACGTGGTCCACGTGGATGGGAAGGTGGAGCCGGCCGGGGACATTGAGACGATCAGCACCGAGCTGGTGCTGGCGGACATGCAGACCCTGGAGAAGGCGATCCCGCGCCTGGAGAAGGAGGTGCGGGGCAAGAAGACGGAGCCGGTGGTGCTGGAGACGGCGCAGGCGGCCCTCAAGGTCCTGGAGGAGGGGACCCTGCTGTCCGCCGGGGCCGAGGCTGCCGGGATCGACGCGGAGGTGCTCAAGACCTTCCAACTCATGACCACCAAGCCGTTCATCTACGTGTTCAACATGGACGACGCCGGAATGAGCGACGAGGCCCGCCAGGCCGAGCTGCGCGAGCTGGTGGCGCCGGCAGAGGCGATCTTCTTGGACGCCCAGTTCGAGGCCGAGCTGGTGGAGCTGGAGCCCGAGGAGGCGGCGGAGATGCTGCACGACAACGGGCAGGAGGAGTCCGGCCTGGACAAGCTGGCCCGGGTTGGTTTCGACACCCTGGGGCTGCAGACGTACCTGACGGCGGGGGAGAAGGAGTCCCGCGCGTGGACGATCCGCAAGGGCGCGACGGCGCCCCAGGCGGCGGGCGTCATCCACACGGACTTCGAGCGCGGCTTTATCAAGGCTGAGATCGTGAGTTACGATGACCTGGTCCAGTACGGCAGCGTTGCCGAAGCCCGCGCTCACGGCCGAGTGCGCATGGAAGGAAAGGACTACGTCATGGCAGACGGTGATGTCGTGGAGTTTAGGTTTAATGTTTGATTAATGATGTGGGTAGATGAGTATTTTCCGCCCGTCTGCAATTCGATTAGGTGAACTGAAGTGATTTACTGAACAAATGTGCAGGCTTCTGCGGCCATCATTGACGGAATTCAATGCCCGATTCGAGTCTAGGATGGTCGAAGTGAGTTTCTTGACTTTAAATTAAGCATGCAGTTGACAAGATTATTTTGAAAGTGCTTCAACTTAAATTGCAAGGAGACTATTTTGCCATCCACTAGTATTTGGGTGAAGAGAAAATGGTGTTACGCCCCAAGGACAGCTGAAGGGGTGATGGTGGCTATTGCCAAGTTAGGGGTTCATAATTCAAAACATAGATTCGCTTGGCGAGGGCTCTCAAATTGCGACTACGAACTCACGTCATCGTTGCACAGAAGTTTAGAAAAGGGAGGAGAAACCTGCATCACGGAGGAGAAGATTAGAGAAAAAGAGAAGGATGTGCTCAAAAAGGCGAGAGACTGGGGGTTGGGAATTGAGGGCGGAAACATGGTTGACGATCTACAACTCTTAGCCGATTTGCAGCACTTTGGGGTTCCGACTCGATTGATAGATGTTACAAGTAATCCTATGACCGCGCTTTGGTTTGCTTGTAGATCAAGCGGACGTGAGGGAAACGATAGAAGTGGTGTCCTTATAGCCCTAAATATAGCTGCGTGGTACAAAGAAGGTAAGTCTGCTTTTCGTACTGTTGGGGACCCTGGTATCACCAAAGGAGATTTGGGTGCGCAACTTCGTGCTGGCCTGAGTTTGAAAACTCCATTCATCGTGAGTTCAGATGTTCAGAACCCAAGATTAAGGGCTCAAGATGGGTATTTTGTAGCGTGCCGTCATCCGAGTGAGCCGACAAACCCTTTAACTAGTTTGAATGTGAAATTTTCGAACCCCAACATAGACATTTCAAAATATTTCAAAGCAGATCGAGGAGTAGGTAGGCGGCCAACGATTCCTTACTTTGCTATTATAATTCCTTCTGGCGCAAAAAAAGACCTTCGATCCCATCTTCAAAACACCTTCAATCGGAGCCGAAAATCACTATTTCCAGATTATCAGGGGTTTTCTGATTATGTTAAAGAAGAGTTGTTTCGTTAAACTATATGACGTTTATCGCCCGTCTGTGACGAATGTCGATTCATGTCTGCGATGCTTAAATTCGAAGTAATCACATAAGTTGAAGCCAATCTTGTCTACTTGGAGTTTTTTGGCGAGGAAGTGCTTTTTTGTGACTTAGATAAATGTGGTTTCAGGAATCGATGAAGTAGGTGTGTGAATGACTTTCGATGGTCCTATTTGTTAGATTCTGTATATGTTCAGAATCTTGGGTGCTGGTGGGAATTTATAAACTTCATGGTATCCTGGTCGTGTAATAATTTTACTACTCTGCCCTGTCATTATATGCCTGGAGGTTGAAATGAGTGTTCCCGTCCAAGTGGTTCTTGACGTTCCTGCTGACATCGCTATTGGTATTGCGAATGGGACTCTGGTTCGTGTCGGGAGTGTCGTTCGTGATGGGGCGGGTCATATAGTCAAACATCTCAGCGAGGCAGGGCCTCGACCGGATGGTGATCTTGTTCGCGTGGGCGAGGTCGCCAGGAGTCTTTCGCGTTCAAAACTTGGGAAGACAATTGTTGTTGGTGGTGTTCTGCTGGTCGGGTTGTTTGCTGTCAAAAGTTGGAAGCGTCGGCGTTGTCTCGATAGTCTCAATGCCTCGCTGTATTCGTATTTATCGGCGGTGCAAGAGGGTGAGCTGACGGTGAAACAGATTGATGATCTATCCGATAATATCGAGCAGGTTAAGAAAATTTCGCCCAAAACGTCGGTGCTGATTGCCGAGCAGATCATTGATCTTGTCGAGGAATTTACTTTGAGACTCGCGAATGCGAATTCACTTGTCTGGGAACCTATCCAAGAGGGAGATATTGAGTCTATCGATAGAATGTGTCGTTCCCTTGATGCTCAGCGTCAGATTTTCGGCACTGCAGCCTGATAGATGTCTTGATTTAGTACATGTATGGGGTCAATTTGCGTTACATCAATTTACATTATATCAACTTCTGTCTGACTGATAATCGTTGGTGCTCCTGTGCTTCACTTGCCGTGCGAGCCATGTAGAGCCTGAGGTGTCCTCGGGTGCGCTACTCAATGACTACTTTATCTGTCGCGTATTTGTTTTCTCGAAGACTTGTATGTCCGTCTTAGGGGTGGATTAGTTCGGGTGTGTGCGGTATCCATCGTTGGCTTGTCAGAAATGCGCTTTCGTGACGTAATCTATACCCTTAGATCGAATAGTTAGACTGAGTTGGTATTTTTTTGGAGTCTGGATATCGCAGCCGAGATGGACAGGTGAAGTACAAAACTGATTCAGTGGACTTCATAGAACACTCTTTGACGATCAGCGGGCTCGCCGTCGGTAGGTCACAGCGATCGCCGCTGATCGCACGGCTGCCGGAGCCGCGCGATCCGCCGCCGTCGCCCGGCTCAGGACGATGCCACGACCGGCTGGCCCTCGCTGGGCTGGACCACCACGAAGCCCGGGCCGTGGAAGGCCAGCTGGAAGGACTCGCCCGAGCCGCGGCCAATGAGGGAGCCCATCTTGAAGGTGTTCTTGATCTGCGGCTGCAGGTTCGCCGACCAGCAGATCGCCGCCTGCGGGTCAACGAAGGTCGGCTGCTGCGAGTTGGCCAGACGCGCCAGCATCCCGTTATCGGGACCAGGTACCGTTTCATCCTTCGGTGGTGTCTGGTCTGAGCCCGATAAGATTAGGTAGGATATGAGGCTTTTTCGGTGCACATCGTCTCTGACTCAGCATCGGTTCTGCGGGCCTTCGTGCTTCTTCCCGGCGGCGGCGTTGATGGCTTCAGAAAGCTCTTTGTACGCAACTGAGGGACCGGCAAGTTTCTCCAAGGTTGCCAGGCCGATGGAGTCTTGGCCAAGGTCCTCTACCGTCTGCCTGGGAAGGACGTGGAAGCGCCATTGGGACGCCAGTAGAGGG
The DNA here is from genome assembly GCF_048514265.1 of Actinomyces sp. SKVG-SVH-4(1). Taxonomy (NCBI): domain Bacteria; kingdom Bacillati; phylum Actinomycetota; class Actinomycetes; order Actinomycetales; family Actinomycetaceae; genus Actinomyces; species Actinomyces sp. SKVG-SVH-4(1). Next base: position 111,499 of record NZ_JBGEVE010000003.1, read on the forward strand.
TTGTACTCCTCGTGTGTGTGTGCCGTCTGGATGGCGAAGACGTACGCGTCAGCGTTGTAGGTGGGAGTCCGTATTAACCCGCCTTCTGTGGTCCATATGCGGCTGCGAAGCCCTGTGAACTGAATCGTTTAGAGCTTGTACTGGTCCCATGCCTGGAGATAGGCGGAGGTCTTGACCTCGATCGTGGTCCCGTCCGGCGCCAGAACATCGTAAGGATCCTACTCGATCCGCAGTCCGATCGAACCGATCGCCTTCGCCACCAGGAACTCAGCCAGGTAACCGCGGGCATTGTTCATCCGAAGATTGGACAGCGCGAAGCGCCAGAGATCCACCACCGTCGCATCCGTTCCGGCCACCACCTCCTCACCCGAAAGCGGCGTGGGCTTGGGGGCGCAGATCGGCGGGGGAGTCGTCATGGGGTCAGTGTCTCAACAGGAAGGCTGACCGGCTGCTACCGCGAGTCTCGAGCGATGGGTTGCGGATATCGGTTGTTGGCAGGGGGTTGTGCCAGCGATACGTGAGGGGAGGAGGAACCCGCTTCCGACCCGCGGCCGTGTGTCGCTCATCGCGTAGACTCGGCGCATGGAGACTCTAGATGTCGACCGAGTGAGGCTGGACGCGCTGTGTCGTCGTTTCGGGGTCGCACGTCTCGATGTCTTCGGGTCGGTCGCTCGTGGTGAAGCCGGTCCAGGAAGCGATGTTGATCTTCTCTACGAGCTTGCTCAGGGACGATCGCTCGGTTGGGAGATCGAGGACCTGTCGCAGAATCTTGCCGACCTGTTCGGGCGCCCCGTCGACTTGGTGCCGCGGCGGGCCCTGCACCCGCTGATCCGTGACCAGGTCCTTGCAGATGCGGAGCCTTTTTATGCCGCGGCCTGAGTATCTCTATCTGAGGGAGTCCCGGTCGGTGGGGATCTCGAGGACGACTGGGTGAAGGCTGACACTCTGTCCTGGAACTTCACCATCCTCGGAGAGGCAGCTGCGAAGTTGCCTGAGGAGTTTCGTGCAGGTCATCCGGGAATCGTCTAGCGGCGGCCCATCGGCTTACGCAACCGAGTCGTGCACGGATACTGGTCAATCGACGTCGACATTCTGGTGACGACGGCACGCAACGATCTTCCTGAACTTGGCCAGCAACTTGACGTCCTGCTATCCGGCATGGAGCCGTAACGAAGCGCAAAGCCGGAAGTCGGCCGCCCGCTCCGTCGTCGTCGCCTGGCTCAGGAGGACGCTACGACCGGCTGGCTTTCGCTGGGCTGGACCACCACGAAGCCCGGGCCGTGGAAGGCCAGCTGGAAGGACTCGCCCGAGCCGCGGCCAATGAGGGAGCCCATCTTGAAGGTGTTCTTGATCTGCGGCTGCAGGTTCGCCGACCAGCAGATCGCCGCCTGCGGGTCAACGAAGGTCTGCTGCTGGGAGCAGTCCAGGAGCATTGGCGGCCCGTCGGAGGGCGGGGTCTTCGTCTCATTCACTCGCGCTGTCTGGCTGTCGATATTCCAGTAGAGGAAAAGACTCCGCGACCGAGTTTCGTATACGATATTGTCCTGGGTGAGCACCTTCTTCACGGACGTCGCGTGAGCGACGAGCAGATCCAGGCTTGGACTGACGAAGCTGAGGCTGGCTACGACCTTCAGCAGCTGCCCCGTCCGACTCCTGGGTGGCCCCCAGTCGGGCGGGGGCCCGGCACGGTTGTCACTGTCCGCCTCGACGAGGAACTTCTTGCCGCATTGCTGAAGCGTGCCGCTGATGAGGGGATTACAAACCGCTCGGAGGCCGTGCGAACGGCGGTCAAGCAAAGGGCTCATGCCGCTGCCTAATATCCATCGGTCTGCCCGCAAGCACTATGCGAAGGGCCATCTCGGCGATGAGGATCTGCGGCACGCTTACGGACATGTGCTGAACTCGCGCCGCTGGATGATCTGGGCAGCTGGCCGGCGAGCGGCCCAGGCGTCTGAAGGGCGATTCTAGGTTGTCGCAACCGTTGTCCACTCCGAGCTTGCTGAACCATATGACTAGCAGCATCGCCATATCTCTCAGTTCAGGCTACGATGGTCGTCATAGCGAACGGAGGAACATGTCGGGCTACAGGATCGACCGTCAGGTGACGGAGTTCGGAGAGCACGTGCGCGGGTGGCGCATGGTGCTCGGCCTGACCGCGCAGCAGGTCTCCGAGCGAGCGGGCATCACCCGCGACACCTTGCGCAAGATCGAGTCGGGCAACCCCAACGTCAGCTTCAACAGCGTCACCCAGGTGCTCCGCGCCCTGGGCATCCTCGACCAGCTCGTCGACGCGGCAGATCCTCTGGCCAGCGACATCGGCCGCCTCCGCGCCGGCCGCCTCACCAGAAAGCGCGCCCGATGACCACGATCGAGATCGTCTCCGATGTCAACGGCTCCCACCGCCTGGTCGGCCAAGCGCATGTCACCCGATCGCGCGGCGGGGTCTCCACCACCTTTCTCTACGACCCCACCTACCTCGCCGACGGTGGGATGAACATCGACCCAGCCTTGAGCCTCGTACCCGGCGCTCAATACCAGTCCGGGCTCATTGGAGCCTTCGCTGACAGCGCGCCTGACCGCTGGGGCCGCAACCTCATCCGCAAGGCCGAACGATCACGAGCCCGCGAAGAGGGACGCGTTCCCCGTCAGCTGGACGACCTCGACTTCCTCCTGGGCGTCAGCGACGACACCCGACAGGGCGCCCTGCGCTTCCGAGCCCCAGGGAGCGACGAGTTCCTGGGAGAGCCCTCGCGCGTCCCGCGGCTCGTCGCTCTGCCCGAGCTTCTGCACGCCAGCGACGAACTGGCCTCCGACGATGACCCCTCCGACGCCGTCAAACGACTTCTCGACACAGGGACGACGGGCCTCGGCGGTGCGCGGCCCAAGGCCTCGGTCCGGCTCGATGATGGCGGCCTCGCCATTGCGAAGTTCCCTCACTCCAGCGACTCCTGGGACGTCATGGCCTGGGAGGCCACCGCTCTCGACCTGCTTGAAACCGCGGGCGTTCGCATACCCCAGCACCAGCTCACCCAGGTGGGCAATCGAAGCATCCTCATCCTGCGGAGATTCGACAGAACCCGTGAGGGTGGACGTATCGGCTATATCAGTGCCATGACGGCCACTGGATCGTCCGACGGAGACCAGAAGGACTACGCCGACCTCGCCGAGGCCATTCGCGATCTCTCTCGCTCACCTGTCCAAGACCTCCATGAGTTCTACGACCGAATCATCGCGAGCATCGCCCTCGGCAACACTGACGACCACCTGCGCAACCACGGGTTCCTTGCCGACCGAGGGCTCTGGAGACTCAGCCCCGTCTTCGACGTCAACCCGAACCCCGACCCCAGCCGGCCCCGAGCGACGTCGATCATGGGAGCAGACGCGATGCCCGACGAGATCGACGGGCTCCTGGCTATTGCAAACGACTACCGGCTCACTCAATCGGAGGCGCGGGAGCGGATCGGACGCATCACTGCGTCCCTGTCAGGATGGCGGGGCCAGGCGCGGGCGAACCGAGTCCCCGAGCGTGAAATCACCATGATGGCGGAGTCCATCGAGCCTCGCCTGGAAGCCCTCACCCGAGCCGCGCATGCCAAGGATTGAAACGGCGTCTCGTGAGTAGAAATGTTGGAATCACGCGGTTCGCGGGTGCCGTCTCAGATCTGTTCAGGTCTTTGCCTTAGATGTGGGCATCGTCTGGCTGAATCGCCGCTGGCAACGCTTGAGGGGGCTTCCCTGAGGCTCTGCCGGGTCCACCTGGGCTCGATCTCCGCCAGCTCACCTTGCCGGAGGTGAACGTCGGTCACGCATGTATAGTGAAGTATCTGGGCTTCACTGCCAGCGGCTCCAGCAACTCTTGCCACCATCCGAGGCGAAGGTGTCGATACGATACGCCAATGCCGTGTGAAACCAGGGGAATGGCGGTGACCGTCAGCGCGGACGAAGCGAGCCGGACGCTGCCGGCGCTCATTGACCGCATCGGCGCCAGTCACCATGCCGTTGAGATCGTCTCGAGTAACGGCCGTGCGGTCCTCATGCCGGCCGGCGAGTACGCGAGCTGGCAGGAGACCGCCCACCTCTTCCGGTCACCCAAGAACGCCCGGCGTCTGCTCGACGCATACGAGCAGGCTCTCATGGAGTCTTACCCTCGAACCTGACCGCATTGCAGGGGCGCTAGAGGGCGTCGGTGTCCAAATCGGATACAAAGGAGCCCCGGCGTTGCCAACCCGGGAAACGAAACGTTGGAATCATGCGGTTTCTTCTCGCCGGTTCCGTCCCGTTTTGGGCCTTTGTGTCCGATGTGGACACTGTCGGACGTCTCGTTGGTGAGGGCGGAGGGCCTCTGAGGTCCTCCAGCAGCGCCGGGTCCACCTGGGCTCGATTCATACCGGCCCACCTCGCCAGAGGTGAGCGTCGGTCACGCACACCGTCTGCGTTGTCTACGCCACCGACTGCAGCGGCACGATGCTGTCGAGCTGCTCGCGCAGGGCCCGGCGCTCAAGCCTGAGCTCGTAGTGACTCTGCAGGTTCATCCAGAGCTCGGCAGAGGTGCCGAAGTACTTGGCCAGCCGTACAGCGGTGTCCGCAGTGATGCCGCGCTTGCCGTGCACGATCTCGTTGATGCGGCGCGGGGGCACGCCGATGGCCGTGGCGAGCTTGTTCTGGGTGATCCCGAACCCCTCGATGAAGTCCTCCATGAGGACCTCACCCGGGTGAATCGGGTCGATCCGGTCAGCGTCAGTGGTAGTCGACGAGCTCGACATCATCCGCACCTCCTTCATGCCAGGTGAAGCAGAGTCGCCACTGGGCGTTGACCCGAATGCTGTACTGGCCACGTCGATCGCCAGTCAGCCGCTCGAGCCGGTTGCCCGGTGGGATGCGCAGGTCTTCGACATCGGCTGCTGCGTGCAGAAGCTCCAGCTTGCGTAGCACGGCGCGCTGGAGCGACCTGTCGAGGGCACGAACGTACTCCTCGCGCCACACTCGCTGGGTCGCCTTGTCCGCGAAGGACCTGATCACAACGACAGGGTATAACGGAGGCCGTTAATAACGCTAGTAGTTAAGAGGGGATAGCAGGGTGGCGATGTTGATCCGGGCGTGTGAGTGCGTCTGGCGGGCCTTGATGCCATCGGATTGTCTGCGGTGGCGGCCGATGGCTCATCCGTGGGCTCACAGGTTGATCCTCTTGGTGTTGCGCAGGTGGTTCGGTGTCCATATCGGATACAAAGGAGGCCCGGCGTTGCCAACCCGGGAAACAGAACGTTGGAATCGTGCGGTTTCTTCTCGCCGGTTCTATCCCGTTCTAGGCCTTTGTGTCCGATTTGGACATCGCCGGGCGTTCTGCGCCTGAGGAAGGTCGGGCCACGCTGCTGAGGCGGTCAGCGTCACCGCCCAGAACAGCACTGAGGGGTGGGACGCGTCGGCGTCCCACCCCTCAGTCAGTGCTCAGAGCCGGCTGGCCGGCTCATCGCGTGTTCAGTTCTTCGAGCGACGAGCCCGCAGCAGCAGGTACCCGCCAACAACCGCGACACCCGCAACGCCCAGGACCAGCAGCGCGTTGGTCCCCGTACGAGACAGCCTGCTGCCGGCCTTCGCCGCCTGCGTCGGCGCGGCGCTCGGCGCGCTGGCGCCACCGGTCGGCTGGGCCATGGCTCCGTCAGACGGCCGATCAATCTCATCGGGCTCCATGCCCGGCTTCGACGGTGCCGCCGCGCTCCGGCTCGGTGCCGGGCTCGCGCTCGACGATGCCTTCCCCGACGGCGCCGCGGTCGCCTTCGGGTTCGCCACCGACGGCGCTTGACTCGTCGCACCCGGCTTGGGGGCCGAGCTCGGCTGCGCTCCCGGCCTCTCCGACGGCGCGGCGCTCGGCTGCGCACCCGGCACCTGCGTGGGCTCAGCAGAAGGCGCCACCGTCGGGGCCTGCGTCGGCTCAGCGGCCGGAGCAGAGGACGTCTCCGGTGCGGGCGCAGCGGTCGGCCCAGCGCTCGGCTCAGGAGCGGAGCTCGGTGCCGGGGCAGGCGTGGGCTCAGTGTTCGGGGCGGTCGTGGGCTCCGGAGCCGGGGCGCTGCTCGGCTCGGGCGCAGCACTCGGCTCAGGCGCGGAGGACGGTGCCGGGGCCTGCGTGGGCTCGGCGCTCGGCGCGGCCGACGGGGCCGGCTTCTCCGTCGGTGCCGCCGAGGGCGCTGCCGTCGGCGACGGTGCCGGACTCGGCTCCGCCGGCTTCTGGCCGCACTGCTCGCCGAGCCAGTTCATCGTGAAGTTGCGGTACCAGATGCCGCCGTAGTCGGCGCCGTCATGGGCGTCCTCGCTGAGCAGGCCGATGCTGCCGTCGGACTGCACCGCGATCGTCGTGTACCCGACGAAGGGCTCGTGGAAGACCTTGCTGGTCGTCCAGGAGGCGCCGTCGTCGCAGGACATCGAGATGGTTCCGCGGTCGCGCGACCACGGCTTCGGGTTCGGCGAGTGGCTCAGCAGCAGCACCTTGGCGCGCGGGTCATCCGGCGCGGCGTTGGGGAAGGCCCGGATGATCTGGGCGTTGTCCACCGAGTCGGGCAGGTTCTGGTCGGACACCGGCTCGCTCCAGGTCTGCCCGCCGTCGGTGGAGTGGGCCACCTTGCGGAAGCCGGAGCCGTCCGAGGCGCGCGAGTTGAGCATGAGGGAGCCGTCGGAGAGCTCAACGACCTTGTTCTCATCCATGCCGGTCCCGATCGGCGTGCCGGCCTGCCAGGTCTTCCCGTGGTCGTCGGAGTAGACCGAGACGGCCTGCACCGCGCCGCCGGCGGCCCTGATCGTGTACTGCTGCACCAGGCGCCCGGCGTGAGGGCCGTGCTGAATCTGGATGCCCTGGCCCGAGGCCGCGAAGCGCGCGGTCCACGGGTTGTCCTTCGTGATGTCTGCGGTGATCGTGCGGTGCGTCCAGGTCCAGCCGTTGTCCGTGGAGGTCGACACCTCCGCCTGGATAATGCCCCGGTTCTCCGGGTCGGTGCCGGCCTGCGAGCCGCCCCAGCCCTGGTCGTAGGACTTGACGTGGAAGTTGAAGATCGTGCCCGTCTGGTGGTCGACGACGTAGCTCGGGTCGGAGTAGCCGACCTTCTTGCCGGTCTCCGTGCCCTGGTGGATGTAGGTGGGCGCCGACCAGGTCTTGCCGCCGTCGGTGGAGCGGCGCTGGACGATGTGGTTCGGGTTAGGGGCGTCGCTGCCGCCGTTGCCGTTGTCCTTCGGGCGCTCGTCGTAGGAGATGAGCAGGTCCCCGTTGGGGGCGGTGGTGATCGCCGGGATGCGGTAGTTGTCGGTGGCCGTGTTGGGGGCGAGGTGCTGGGCCTGGCTCATCGAGGCCGGCAGCTCCGAGCTCGCGTCGGGCGCCGGTGCGGGCGTGGCCTGCGGGTGGTCGCCGACGACGTTGATCGGGTTGCCGGTGGCGGTGAGCGTCTGGAGGGCGGCGCCGTCGGTGCCGGTGGCCGTCAGGGTGATCGACGGCGTCCAGCGGCCGGCGTCGACGTCGGCCTGCGTGATCGTGTGGGTGAGCGGCTTGCAGTTGTAGACGGCGCCCTTGCCCGGCTTGAGGCCGTCCCAGTGGCACTGGCGGCCCAGGTCGTCGAAGGAGGACTCGGTGGCGGCGACGTTGATCGTCTTGTCCGACACCGAGCGCACGCGCACCGTGTAGGTGACGGTGTCGCCCAGCTTGTAGTTCTCCTGGCTCGACGACGGCGTGATCGACTCGACCCGCAGCGAGTTGGCCTTGACCGGGCTCGTCGCGCCCTTGATCGTCTCCGGGGTGCTCAGGGCCTTCCCGGCGTACTCCACGGCCTTGACCTCGTAGGCGATCTGCGGGGTGAAGCCGCCGGCCTTGAGGTCCTCGGCGGTCACCGTGTGCGTGGCCAGGCCGGTGCAGTCGGTCTTGGTCGTCCCGGCCGGGACGTTGCGCCACCGGCACTTGGAGACGTTCCCGGACAGGTTCGTCGAGGCCGGGGCGTAGGAGTGGGCCTCACCGCTGGTGTTGGTGAGGGTGATGTTGAAGGTCATGACATCGCCGACGGAGTAGAGGCCATCCGCGGGCGCGTTCACCTGCGTGATGGTGACGTCGGCCAGGCCGTCAGACGTGGGGACGGCGTGCGCCGGGGGTGCGGCGGCGATCAGGCCGGTGGCGGCCAGTGGCAGGGAGCCCAGGAGGGCCGGCAGGCGCCTCCGGGAAAAAGGACTGTGCGATGTCATAGGTGTTCCGTTCTAGGGTGCCGAGGCGGCCTTGCCTTCAACAGGAGACGTAGACGGTAGATGTCAGACGTCTCACGATAAGGTAACGGAACATCTCGATTCTGCAAAGTCGGGCGAGTCGCCAAAGGCCGACCACTCGGACCCTGATGGCGCGGCCTCTCGGTCCCTGCCGCCGCGGCGCGCGCCACACACTTCGACAAAAACTTCAGAAACGACCCGGAGCCGCGTCGTTTCTGAAGTTTTTGTCGGTTTGTCGATGTCTATGCGCCGGCCAGGAAGTCGCGCAGGATCGCGTCCATCTGCTCGGCCTCGATGAGGAAGCCGTCGTGCCCGTGCAGGGAGGTGATGGTCTCGCGCCTCGCGCCCGGGATGCCGCCGGCCAGCTCCTCGGCCTGGGCGGGCAGGAAGAGCCGGTCGGAGTCCACGTCCACCACGAGGGTGCGCGCCTGCACCCGCGCCAGCGCCGCCTCGATGCCGCCGCGCCCCGTGCCGACGTCGTGCACCATCATTGAGTGGGTGACGATGAGGTAGGTGTTGGCGTCGAAGCGCGCCAGCAGCTTGCCGGCGTGGTAGTCCAGGTAGGACTCGACCTGGTAGCGCCCGCCGACCGCCGGGTCCTCCTCGCCCTGGTGGCGCCGCCCAAAGCGCTCGTCGAGCTCGGCGGCGCTGCGGTAGGTCGTGTGCGCCAGCGCCCGCGCCAGCCCCAGCCCCCGCACCGGCCCCACTGAGTGGGAGTAGTAGTCGCCGTCGAAGAAGAAAGGGTCGGCCACGATCGCCAGCTCCTGCAGGTGGCACCAGGCCAGCTGGTCGGCGGTCGTCGAGGCGCCGGTGGCCACCAGCGCCAGGTTGCGCACCCGCTGCGGGTGGGTCACCCCCCACTCGATGGCCCGGTGCCCGCCCAGTGAGGCCCCGATGACCAGGTGGAAGACCTCGATCCCCAGGGCGTCGGCCAGGCGCGCCTCGGCCTCGACGGCGTCGCGCGTGGTCAGCCACGGGAAGCGCGACCCCCAGGGGCGCCCGTCCGGCGCGGTCGACGACGGCCCCGTCGAGCCCTGGCAGCCGCCCAGGATGTTGGCCGCCACCACGAAGTAGCGCTCGGTGTCGATGGCCCGCCCTGGCCCCACCAGGTCCGACCACCAGCCCGGCGTCGGGTGCCCGGGCCCCGCCTCACCGGTGACGTGGGAGTCGCCGGTGAGCGCGTGCAGCACGAGCACCGCGTTGTCGCGCTGCGGGCTCAGCTCCCCCCAGGTCTCGAAGGCCAGGACCGTGTTGGGCAGGACCTCCCCGGACTCCAGGGGCAGGTCCCCGATCTCCAGGAACCGACGGCGCCCCGGCTCGTCACCGGGCCGCCAGGCGCCCGTGGGGGAGCCGGCCTTGCGGTCCACCAGCTTGGAGGAGGCCGTCCCCACGCCGTAGGCGGCCGGCTCGGTCTCGGTACTGCCGCTGGAGACGGGGTAGGAGGAGGACGTCGTCGCACTCATGACAGACCGCCTCAGGCCCCGGCCGCCGCGCTCGGCTCGCCCGCCCCGACGGCCCGGGCCGCCGCCAGGCCGCGCTCGAGGTCGGCCAGGATGTCGTCGATGTGCTCGATCCCCACGCTCAGGCGCACGGTCCCCGCGCTGATCCCGGCCGCGGCCAGGCCGGCGTCATCGAGCTGGGAGTGCGTCGTGGTGGCCGGGTGGATCGCCAGCGAGCGCACGTCCCCGATGTTGGCCAGGTTGGAGAACAGGCTCAGGGCGTCGATGAAGGCCGCCCCCGCCTCGCGCCCGCCGGCCAGGTCGAAGGTGAGGATCGAGCCCGCCCCGCGCGGGCAGTACTTGCGGTGCCGCTCGTAGTAGGGGCTGGAGGCCAGCCCCGAGTAGCGCACCGAGGCGACGTCGTCGCGCCCCTCCAGCCAGGTGGCCACCGCCAGGGCGTTATCCACGTGCCGCTCCATGCGCAGCGAGAGCGTCTCAATGCCCTGGGCTATGAGGAAGGCCGAGTGCGGCGCCAGCGCGAAGCCGAGGTCGCGCTGCCCCTCTGCGCGCGCCTTGAGGATGAAGGCCAGGTTCGCACCCAGCGGGCTGCCCACCCCCAGGTCCCGGGCGTAGACCAGGCCGTGGTAGGACTCGTCGGGCGTGTTGAAGCCCGGGAAACGCTCGGGCTGGGCCGCGAAGTCGAAGCTGCCGGAGTCCACGATCACGCCCGCCACGGAGGAGCCGTGCCCGCCCAGGAACTTCGTCGCCGAGGCCACCACGATGTCGGCGCCCCACTCGAAGGGGCGGGTCAGGAAGGGTGAGGCCACCGTGTTGTCCACGACCAGCGGGATGCCCAGCTCGTGCGCGGCCGCCGAGATCGCCTCGATGTCGAGGATGTCGCCGCGCGGGTTGGGGATCGACTCCCCGAAGAAGGCGACGGTGCGCTCATCGGCCAGCGCCGCCCAGGCGGCAGGGTCGCCCGGCTCGTCCACGAAGCGGGTCTCGATGCCCAGGCGCGGCAGGGTGTGGGTGAGCAGGTTCGTGGTCCCGCCGTACAGGGAGGGCGAGGCCACGATGTTGTCCCCGGCCCCGCCCAGCGTCACGAGGGCCAGGGTCGTGGCCGCCTGGCCCGACGACGTCAGCAGCGCCCCGACGCCGCCCTCCAGGGCCGCGATCCGCTGCTCGACGATGTCGTTGGTGGGGTTGTTCAGGCGCGTGTAGATCGGGCCGAGGTCACTCAGGGCGAAGCGGGCGGCCGCCTGCTCGGCCGACTCGAAGACGTAGGAGGAGGTCTGGTAGATCGGGATGGCCCGGGCGTGGGCGGGCTCGGCCAGGGGATCGTGCCCGGCCTGGACCTGCTTGGTCTCGAAGCGCCAGCCCGCCGGGCTGGTGGGGGAGGGGATCGGCTCCGCGCTCTGGGGGGCGACCTGGGCGGGGGTGGGGTGCTGGTCGGTCATGAGGGCTCCTTGGTGATTCCCGGTGACCGGCGGCGATGTCAGCGTCACGAACGGTGCCTGCCTCGCGCCGGCGGTTGCGGCGCGCTGGGGGGCGGCTGCCTGGGGTCCGCTGGGGCCGGCGTCGGAGCCGGCCCGGCAGCAGGAGGGGCGAGGAGTCGTGGCACTGAGTCGTCCGCCGTCACCGTTGCTGCAACTTCTGTGATGGTGCGGGTGATGGCGGGGACGCGCACGTGGGCCGACGGCGGCGTGCGCGTCAGCTGCGCATTCGCCCCGTGGTGGGGGTGTCCGGCCGAAGGGCCTCAGGACGACGGAACATGCTCCGACTTTAGCGGTTTCCTCCGCGGGTGGTCCAAACGGGCGTCCGCCATGCGGCTGCAGCGAGGGCTCGGTGCGGGTGTGGCGTCGGTGCGGCGCCTTCGTGGCACCCCCTTGACGCGGGGTGGTGCCGGCGCGGTCGACCGCCTTGCCTAAGCGACGATCCGGCCGTTTAAACCCGTGACGACCTGCACAAACGGTCATTTGTGCTGGATGTCATATCGATCACAGACATATGACGACGGCTGGGAGTCCCGCCAACGCAGGCACAACCCCCTAACTACAGGGGCGTAAGTTACGATTGTGAATAGTGTGAAATCTGTTTTCAGGTGGGACCAAAGCGACTAGTGTGGCTTTGTCGCATCCGGGCTGACGCCGCCTGCCGTCTTCGTCCCCTGATCCGCTCCGCGCCCCCTGATTCCGCGGAACGGATCCCGACGGCGGGCCGACGTCGGTCCCCGGGTGAGGCGTCATCCTCACGTTCAGCCCCATCACGACGGAGAACCCCTGTGAGCCCGATCCCCTCAAGACGGCACGGACACGGTGTCGTCGCCACCGCAGTCGTGGCCCTGGCATGCACCCTGGCGCCGTCGGTGCTCGCCGACCCCGTGGACCAGAGCGACATCGATCGCTCCAAGGCCTCCGAGCGCTCGACCTCCACCTCCATCGCCTCCCTGGAGGCCCGGCTCGCCCAGGAGAGCAGTAACCTGGAGGAGGCCCAGATCAAGGCTCAGTCCGCCAACGAGGACTACCTGGCCGCCGTCGACGAGCTCAACAAGGCCACCAAGGACGCCCAGACCGCCCAGGCCAACGCCGACTCCGCAGCCTCCAGCACTACGTCGGCCCGCTCCGACCTCGGCTCGATCGTCGTGCAGACCTACCAGGAGAGCGGCAACCCGCTCGACCCGCTCACCCCGTACCTGACCAGCGAGTCGCTGGCGGACCTGGCCGACGCCGACGTCGCCCTGACCCGAGCCGGGGAGAAGAACAACGCCAAGGTCCAGAACGTCGAGGCCCTCGAGGCGGTGGCCACGAGTATGCAGACCATCGCCGACCAGAAGGTCAAGGCCAAGGAGTCCGCTAAGGCCTCCGCCGAGACCGCCAAGACCGACGCCGAGGCCGCCGCCAACGAGGCCCAGAGCGCCGTCACCACCACCCGCACCAACCGCCAGAACCTCATCACTCAGCTGGCCGCGCAGCGCAACACCACCGTCGAGCTGGAGACGAAGTACCAGAACCAGGTCGAGGCCGAGCGCAAGGCCCGCGAGGAGGCCGCCGCCCAGGCCGCAGCCAAGGCGGCCTCGGAGAAGGCCGCCGCCGACCTCGCCCAGAAGCAGGCCGAGCAGGCCGCCGCCCAGCCTCAGGAGTCGGCCCCCGCTCCCCAGGAGCAGGCGAGCCGGCCCAGCCAGGGCCAGCAGTCCTCGGCCCAGGAACCCGCCACCACCTCCCAGCCGGAGCCCGAGGCGGCCGAAGAGGAGACCGCACCCGCACCCGCGCCGGCCCCGGCCCCGGCTCCGGAGCCTGCGCCCGCGCCGTCGCACTCCGGCAGTGCCGCCTCCACTGCCATCAACGCGGCCATGGGCTACCTCGGCACCCCCTACGTGTGGGCCGGGGAGTCGGCCGCGGGTCTGGACTGCTCCGGGCTGACGATGGTCTCCTATGCGGCCGCCGGCGTGGAGCTCACGCACTCCTCACGCGTGCAGTACGGGGAGGGCTCCCTGGTTCCGCTCGACGCCGCTCAGCCCGGGGACCTGGTCTTCTGGTCCTCCGACGGCAGCCAGTCCGGCATCTACCACGTGGCCATCTACCTGGGCGACGACATGATGATCGAGGCGCCGACCTTCGGCATGACCGTGCGTGTCACCTCCATGCGCTACTCCGGCATCATGCCCTACGCGGTGCGCCTCTAAAACGGGGGCGGGGTGGGCGGTACGCCGGCGTCATGCCCTACCCGGTGCGCCTCTCAACACTCTCAGCGGCAGTCCTCCCGCCGGAAGGTGACCCGCCAGGACACTGAACCGCCCCACCCCTGAGCAGGGGTGGGGCGGCATATGTGCTCGAAGGCGTGGCGGGTCTGGCGGGAGCAGCGCGAGGAACGAGCGGCGCGGATGGTAGCCGAGAGCGTATGTGCCGCCCCGCCCCGTCCCGCCCCGTGCGGTTGGTGCGCGTCAGTGGCCCTCGTGGGCGACGCGGTCGGCCTCGCGCTGGAAGGACTGACGGATCTCCTCCTCGGCCTCCTCGCGGCCCACCCAGTGGGCGCCCTCGACCGACTTGCCGGGCTCGAGGTCCTTGTAGACCTCGAAGAAGTGCTGAATCTCCAGGCGGTGGAACTCCGAGACGTCCTCGATGTCGGTACGCCAGGAGGCGCGCTGGTCGGCGCTGGGCACGCACAGGACCTTGTCGTCGCCGCCCTTCTCGTCGCGCATACGGAACATTCCCAGCGCGCGGCAGCGGATGACGCAGCCGGGGAAGGTCGGCTCCTCCAGCAGGACCAGCGCGTCCAGGGGGTCGCCGTCCTCACCGAGGGTCCCGTCGATGTAGCCGTAGTCGTCGGGGTAGCGCGTCGAGGTGAAGAGCATGCGGTCCAGGCGGATTCGACCGGTCTCGTGATCGATCTCGTACTTGTTGCGGTTGCCCTTGGGGATCTCAATCGTGACGTCGAACTCCACGGGGAGCCTCCTTCGCTCGTGTCTTCAGCTCGTTGGGCGCTGGAGCGGCGCCTGGTGGTCGGCGTCGATCCGGCGGGGCGGGTATTGATGGCACTAGTGTGGCGCACGACAGCGCCTGAGGTCGGTAAACGCGTACTCTGCACGTCGGTGCACGGGTGGCAGTAACCTCCTGGGCGCCCCACCCACTTGATATACAGGCCATCCCAGCCTGTCCACAACCCAGTCCGGAGGACGTATGCGCAAGGTCCAGACCGCTGCCCTGACGGCGGCGAGCCTGCTGGTGTTCAGCGGCTACTACAGCCTGGGCGATGCTCTCGACCTGCTGCCCGGCCCGGTGACGGTCGCCTACGCCGACGTCGCCCCCAGGCCCTTCCCGACGCCGGCCGCCCCCAGCGCCAAGACCGCCGCCCCCTCCGGCCTGGACCAGGGGGCTCCTACGCCCTCCAAGACTGCCCTGAACGGCTACATCCAGGGCGTGGTCTCCGACGCCGCCCTGACCGGGGGGAATGTGACGGCCTCCGTCGTCGATATCGCCACCGGCGAGGAGCTGCTGGACCGCTCGGCCGCCTCCGGGGTGACGCCGGCCTCCACCAACAAGGTGCTCACCGCCTGGGCCGCCCTGTCCTCCATGGGCCCGGGCCACACCCTCCAGACCAAGGCCGTCCTGGAGGGACAGACCCTCACCCTCGTGGGCGGCGGCGACGTGCTGCTGGCCGAGAACGAGGGCAACCCGAGCGCCACGGCCGGCCACGCGGGCCTGGGCGACCTCGCCCGCGCCACCGCCGAGAAGCTCAAGTCCCAGGGGACGACGTCGGTCTCCCTGCGCCTGGACGACACCCTGTTCACCGGCCCCCAGTGGAACGAGAAGTGGGAGGCCGGCAACGAGCAGTACGTGGCCAAGATCCAGCCGATCATGGTGGATGTCTCGGCCACCCAGAACCAGGGCTACCCGGAGGACCCGGCCATGGAGGCCGCCCAGGCCTTCGCCAAGCACCTGAGCGAGGCCGGCATCACGGTCGACGGCGAGCCGACGCGCGCCGCAGCCTCCGGCAGCGCCCGGGAGGTAGCCTCGGTCTCCTCCGCCCCGCTGTCCGACATCCTCGCCGTGTCGCTCAAGACCTCTGACAACACGATGACCGAGGTCGAGGGGCGGCTCGTGGCTGCGCACGCCAAGGAGACCACCGACTTCGCCGGGGCCTCCAAGGCCGTGCTCGCCCAGCTGAGCAAGGACGGCTTCGACACCTCCGGGGTGACGCTCCTGGACTCCTCCGGGCTGGCCAAGGGCAACAAGGTCCCGGCCAGGCTCCTGACCCAGATCATCACCAAGGCCGCCGGAGGCGAGGGTGGCTCGGCCGGACGCACCCTCATCGCCGACCTGCCCGTCGCCGCCCTGGACGGCACCCTGGGCAAGCGTCTGCACGACACCGCCGCGGCCGGGACGGTGCGCGCCAAGACCGGCTCGCTGGAGCAGACCGCCTCCCTGGCCGGGGTCGTCACCACCGCCGACGGGCGCCAGCTGGCCTTCGCGGTCATGACCAACGGCTTCCCCACCAACGGCGGCGGGGCACCCGCAGCCGCAGCCGCGATCGACAACCACTTCGTGGCGCCCCTGGCCTCGTGCGGATGCTCGTAAGGGGTGCGGCGGCGTGTTCGGCGCAGCGGCGACAGGCAGGGGCTCGCTCAGCCCGGTGAACTCGGCGAGAAAGGTGTCACGGTGACGACCCAGGGCACAGCGGCGGGACTCGTCGACTGGCGGACGGTGGAGCGCCTGACCGCGCTCATCCCGGCGGGCCCCAGCGCCTCGCGCTCGGCGCGCGCCAGCTCGGTGGCGGTCCTGCGCCGCTCCGCCCAGGAGGCACCGGCCTGGGTCGCCAGGATCACCGGCCTGAACCGAGCGGCCCAGCAGGTCGCCGAGACCACGCGGGTGAGCGTCGTCGACCGGGCCGGGCTCGTGCGCGCCTCCACCCGGGCGCTGCGCGGCCTCATGGAGCAGGTGCCCGCCCCGCCGGCCTCGGAGGCGATCCAGCTCGTCGGGGCCGCCGAGGTCGCCGGGGCGATGAGCCTGCTGGCCACCCGGCTCCTGGGACAGGTGGTGCCCGCGGCCCCGAGCGGGACCCGCGGCCACGGGGGCGGTGCCTCCGGCCCCGCTCGCCCCGCCGGCGAGGGGGACGGCGAGGGCGACGACGTCGTGACGTCCGGGACCGCGCCGGCCCGTGACGTGACAACAGGTGGAGGCTGGGATGGGGCGGCGTCGCCGCACCTGCTGCTCGTGGCCCCCAACGTGCTGGCGGTACGCCGCCAGATGGACCTGGACATGCTCGACCTCCCCGCCTGGGTCTGCCTGCACGAGATGACCCACGCCGTCCAGCTGGCCGCCGCGCCCTGGCTTGGCCCTTACCTGTCGGACTCCATGCGCATGGTGATCGGCGCCGTCGTCGAGGCCGCATACGGCAGTGCCAACGGTGCCCGAAGCGCCGGCGGCGGGAGTCGGCAGGAGCGGGGGAGTCGGCCGCGGCGGGGCCGGGCGGTGCGTCTTGCGGCGCGCGCCGGCCGAGGGCGGGTGCTCGAGGGTCTGATGAACGTCACGGACCGCGCCGAGGTCGCCTCCCTGGCGGCCGCGCTCACCTTCCTGGAGGGGCACGCCGAGGTGGTCCTCGATGACGTGCACCCCAACCGGATGCCCTCGGTCCACCGGCTCCGGGCCGTGCTCTCGCGCAGCCGCGCGGCCGACGGTGGCATCGGCCCCGGGCCCGGATTGGGTTCGCTCCTACTGCACCGGCTCATGGGCCTGGAGGCCAAGGAGGCCCAGTACGCCGACGGCGCCGCCTTCGTGCGCAGCGTCGTGACCCGCATCGGGCACGAGGGGCTCAACGCCGTGTGGGCCGATCCCGAGCTGCTGCCCACGCCGGCTGAGCTCGCCCGACCCGACGTGTGGGTACGTCGCGTCAGCTGACGTGTCAGGCCGGGGCCCGTTGTGGCAGGCTTATGGCGTCGGCGCGGACCGGTGGCCTCCCCGGCCCCGGTGAGCCCGCGCAGCCATGACGACACATGAGGAAGGCAGGGCGTATGGACGCCACGGACATGGGATCGGACCTTCAGCAGGTTCTCATCACCGAGGAGCAGATCGGGCAGCGCCTCGATGAGATGGCCGCGCAGATCGACGCGGACTATGCGGGCCGTGACCCTCTGCTCGTCGGCGTGCTCAAGGGGGCCGTCTACGTCATGGCGGACCTGTCGCGCCGGCTGCACATGAGCGCCCCGATGGACTGGATGGCGGTGTCCTCCTACGGCTCGGGCACCAAGTCCTCCGGCGTGGTGCGCATCCTCAAGGACCTGGACACCGACGTCACCGACCGGCACATCCTCATCGTTGAGGACGTCATCGACTCCGGCCTGACCCTGTCCTGGCTGGTGGGCAACCTGTCCTCACGCGGTGCGGCCTCGGTGGAGATCGCCACGCTGCTGCGCAAGCCCGACGCCGCCAAGGTCGAGGTGGACGTCAAGTACGTCGGCTTCGATATTCCTACGGAGTTCGTCGTCGGCTACGGGCTGGACTACGCCGAGCGGTACCGCAACCTGCCGTTCATCGGTACGCTGCGCCCTGAGGTCTACGGGGGCTGACTGATCCAGGTCAACCTTGACGCAACCTGGGGGTTGGGCGGAAAAATAACGGGATGTGGCGCCTGACCGCCGTCGTCGGATGGTGCTCAAGGAGCCCCGGAACTGCGATCTTCCCCCTTTTCAAGGTGGTCGGAGTCGCGTACGTTACGTTAAGATAACAAGTGTAGGTCGCCGGTGGATGCTCTCTCCCGGCGGGTGACGTGGAAGGACTATTGGTAACAGTGAAGAAGACTGTGCGTCGACGCGCCCCGAGGCTGGTCGGCCTCGCCGGTGCGGTGGTGCTGTCGTCCTCGCTGAGCTTCCCCATGATGGCTCCGGTGGCGGCCGAGCCGACCTCCGGCGGCACGTTTAATACGGTCGCTGAGATGGCGCAGGTCAGCGGGGCTTCCGGCACCCTGACCACCCTCGGTGACGAGGCGCCCGGCGACGGCGGTGGCCTGACCTACGACGTGCAGAGCACGAGTCCCGAGGGGGCGCTGGGGGCTGTCTCGGTCCTGCTGGCCGATGGCCAGTGGGCCGTGCCGCAGGGTCTCCCGGCCTTCCCGAGTGCCGCCGCGGACGGTGCCGCTGCCAACGACGTCGTGGCCCGGACCCAGTCCTTCGTCAACGCCGGAGGCTCCCTGGTGTCGGACGCGTCGCGGTCCACGCCGCTGTCGGGTGCGAATGTGCGTGCCAGCGGCTCCGCCCCGTACGCGATCACCTCCTCGGCGCTGGTGGGCATGGTCCTCTCCGGCTGGGACTACTCGCACACCACGTATGCGGCGGACCAGAACACTCAGGTCGGCTACCGGGCCGATGTCGGCCAGGACCTCTCCGGGAGCTGGAAGCCGGACGACCTGGCCGGCTGGTTCCACTCCCAGGGGCGCCTGTGGTTGAACACGGACGGCTCGATCAGCCCCGGGGACATTGTCTTCTTCTCCAACCCCTTGCCCGGGGGGCAGGGCGAGTCCGGCTCGGCCCCCGCCCAGTCCACGGTGTTCGGGAACGTCTATGACGTCGGCATCTACGTCGGTAACAACCAGGTGGTGCGGGCCTCGACGGGGACCGCTCAGGCGCAGACCCTGGACGCGCAGACGATGGCCGAGGTGGCTCTGGTGGCGCGCCCGCAGTGGTCCGCCCCCGCTGGTGGCGCGCCCGCCCCGGCGGATCAGCAGCGCGCCGGCGCTGGTGGCGGCAGTGCGGGTGCCGGGGGTGGCGCTGCGACGCCGGCCCCGGAGGCCTCGGCGTCGGCCTCGTCCCAAGCGAAGCCTCAGCAGGGCCCGGCTGCGGGGGCCCCGTCCTCCAACGGCGGCTCCGTGCCGGACGGCGCGAGCGCCGGCTCGCAGTCCTCGAGCGGGGCTGGGAGCAGCGACCACAACGAGGTCGTGGTGGGTGCTGGCAGCAGCCAGGACGCGAAGGGGCGCACGAGCGCCGCTGAGCGGCCTTCTGCCCAGAGTGTCCGGGAGCGGTGGCTGCCGGTGACGGGCGTGGCGATCGGCGTGCTGTCCGTGGCCGCGATCCTGCTGTCTGCCGGCCTCGTCATCCTGCGCCTGCGCCGCGCCTGAAGCGAGGCGGCTTGGGCCGCCGCCTGGTCGCCTGACTGCCTGCCCGCTCGTGGGCGGGTGACGAGTGGGCGTGAGTGGGCGGATGCCGAGTTTCTCGGTCCCGCCCGCTTTTGTGAGCGTCCGCTTGGCCGGCCCCCGCGGTAGAGGCGTTTCGGATGCGTGACGTTTCCTGGATTCCTGCGAACTCACCTGGCAAGAATCCACCTGGGGTGGAGACCTTGGTGGCCGTCGAGGAGGACGGCGCCCGTGGTGGCGGGGTGGTTCGGTGCGACTCGGAGGGCCTGTTCAAGGGACTGGTGGTCGGATTGACTGTTCTTCTGAGGTAGCGTGAGTGGATAGGTGTCGACGCAGCGAGCATGGCCGTTGCCCCTACAACCAGCGAGCAGAGGTTGGAATTCTGTTTTTTGCGCGTTTCCTGGTGGCTCACCATCGTATATGTCCGCTGTTCGGATAGAGGTTCGGTGCCCCTTCTTGACAACTGGGAAACTTCCATAGATAATGTCGGTTCGACATTGCTTTAAAGTGTTATTCTGTTAGATTTCTGAAAGGAAGAGTTGTGCTCGAGAAACTCTTCGATAGAATTGCCGGCGCAATCTCATTCACTGCCGCCTATTCGTTTGTTGCGTCACTTCGTGCAATTTCCACTGTTGGTGTGTTGTTCGGTGCTGCCGATGTACGTGATTCTGTCTTCAATATCAACGATCCTGCTGAGTCTGAAGATAGTGCTTTAAAAAACCTTCATGGGACGCCATTAGCTGTCTCCTATCGTATTTTTTCTTCTTTTCGTGTTCCCGTGGGTTGGGTGAGTGTCTTGTCGCGATACCTCACCGAAGATCCGGAGCGCACAAATGTGTTTCTTTGCGTTGCGCTCGTCTTAGGTATTTTGGCGGCTACGTTGTGTGGTGAGAGTTTGCGTCTGCCGACACGGCCGGCTTCAACTCTGTGGATTTGTCTCATGGTCTGTTTGCAGTGTGGGTCTGGGGGATTGTGTGGATTCCTAGTCTTTGTTGTGGTGGTGGTTGCTATATGGAAGGGTGCGACGCGTGGAGGTGATTGGTGGGCCTTGATTTTTACGGATCTCGCTGTTGTCGTTATCGCTTTTGCGGCACCACTGTTGGCTCTCGTCGATCTATATCCGTATCGGGTGCAAAGTGGGGAACAATGATGTTGGGTTGTTTCCTGGAGAGTTTGTGTATGTTGGGGTGGGTGAGTATTTCTTCCCCTCAGTCGATGGTGTGGATCCTGTGTCGGCAGTGAAACCCTTAGAGAAGTTCGAAGAGTAGGTTGCGCGCGAAGTCATCGAGACGGAATGCGCGATAGCGTCATGGATGGCGTCGTGCGGCCTTGTGGTCTCGGTGGTCGGAAAGTTGGTCGTAAGGTAAAGGAAGGGTGGCGCCGCCGATCGGCGCTGAAGGGAGGTCTCTGAGCCGGTGGAGATAGCGAAAGTGAGAAAGAAATTCTGTGAACTATGTCAAAAGAACGAGCCCCTGAAAAGGAGTTGCCTTCTTTGTCGAGGAATGACTGTGACTGGGGGCTACGAGTTGATCAACTGAGAAGAAGGTAATTACCTCGTTTCTTCGATGCCTGGGTGGTCGAAGGTGTTGGGGTTGGTTCCTACCTCTGGTGTGACCGTCCCCAATTATAGGCGGCGATCAAGAGGTGGTTTCCGTTGTGATTAGGGGCATCTTTGGACACTCAGGATTCACCCACTGTTGTGGGAGAATTTGCGCGACTCATCGAGTGATGACGCGGTGTGTGGGTCGACAGCTCCGTGAGTCGTTCCATAATGTGCTACCTGGGGCTGCGTGTTGTGGCACCATAGGAAAGTCTTCGGACTGTTGTCGCCGGTTGGCAAACTGGATGAGCGGCTGAA
Source organism: Actinomyces sp. SKVG-SVH-4(1) (assembly GCF_048514265.1). Classification (NCBI taxonomy): domain Bacteria; kingdom Bacillati; phylum Actinomycetota; class Actinomycetes; order Actinomycetales; family Actinomycetaceae; genus Actinomyces; species Actinomyces sp. SKVG-SVH-4(1). The sequence continues at coordinate 132,646 of NZ_JBGEVE010000003.1, forward strand.
CTTGCTCAGGCGGGACGTCGCCGCCCAGATCCTGGCACGTAAGTGCCGCAAAGGCGTTGTCTTCATTGGGATTTGGGTCGGATTCATTCATCGTGCAACATTTCTGGGTTGCTGTGCTGAGAAGGCGGTGGGGTGTGTGATGGTCGAGTATATGTGAACTGTGCTGTGCGTCAGGCCGTTGGTATGATGGTATGTCGGTGCCTGTTGATGAGGGTGTGGTGATTTTTTACTCGGGTGGTGGCGATCAGTAAATATTTAAGAGAGTTCTGGGATGGCTCGAGTTCTATGCTATCTGTCCGTTGGTGTGGCGCACAGGGGTGTCCTTGGGAAATTAGTGAACAGATTCCATTGGTGTCGCACTCTAAGCGAGGTCGAACACGAGTTCCTGGACTTAGTAAGGTGATCTGGAACAAGAACACGAGTGCTGTTCGAAATGTATCCAGCATTCCAGTTCAGGTCCTCGAACAGGCCGACTGGGAGGACCTCGCCGCCCAGACCGCCTCCACCGCCTGGGACATCCGCCTGCTCACCCCCACCGTCTTCACCTCCCGCGGCCACCACGTCCCCGAGGTCACCGCCGCCTCCCTGGCCACCAGCCTCCACGCGCGCTGGCGCCACTGGTGCCGCCCCCTGGCCCCCGAGCTCCCCGAGCGCGAGCGCCTCACCTCCGTCCTCATCACCCAGGACCGCACCCGCCGCACCGTCGTCGGCCTGGGCATGCCGCGTGCCGACCGCCGCGGACGCCTCTCCAGCCGCCGCATCCCCGCCAGCGTCGGCACCCTGCGCATCAGCGCCCCCGCCGCCGGCCCCATCACCGCCGTCTTCTCCCAGCTCATGGCCCTGGCCCGCTACACGAGTGTCGGCTCCCACAGCGCCTACGGGATGGGCGTCATCGACGTCGTCGCGGACGCACCATAAGGGCCGCGGACTCACCCCTGGGCCGCAGTCCTCGGGCCCCATGGTGCGTCCTCGCGGCCAGGCAGCCTCCAATCGGCCCACTCGGCCGGATCTTCCCGGCCACGCCCGGCGCGAACGTGAGCAAGCGCAATGGGACCTTTGCCGTGCTATCCGCTAACGTCTGAGGAATCAGTATGTTGAAGGGACCTACCGCACGATGAAAGATTCTGGGCGCGAGCCCGGCCGCAAGGACTCGGGGAAGCCGGGCAAGGCCGGTAAGAACGACCGCAGCAAGCGCGACCGCAAGCTCCGCGACACCCTGGGCAACCCGTTCCTGTGGTTGGTGCCCTTCCTTCTGGTCGTCATCCTCGGCTGGGCCGTCTTCTCCTCGATGTTCGGCTACCGCACCATCGACACCTCCGACGGCCTGACGCTCCTGCGGGACAAGCCGGACACGATCAAGTCGATCACCGTCGTCGACGGCAACCAGCGCGTCGAGCTGGACCTCACCACCACCTACGTCCAGCCCAAGAAGAAGGGCATCGAGTCGCGCCCGGTGGGCAAGAAGGTCGAGTTCTCCTATACCGACGCCCAGGCCGAGCAGGTCGACCGCCTCGTGCAGGCCGCCGCCCCCAAGGAGGGCTTCAACTCCGTGGTGCCCACCACCAGCTGGTGGTCCTCCCTCATCCAGCTGCTCGTCCCCGCCCTGCTGCTGGGCGGCTTCATGTGGTGGATGCTGAGCCGCATGGGCGGCGGGCGCGGCGGCGCCATGGGCTTCGGCCGCTCCAAGGCGAAAGTCGGCTCCAAGGAGATGCCCGACGTCACCTTCGACGACGTCGCCGGCGAGGACGAGGCCGTCGAGGAGCTCGAGGAGATCCGCGAGTTCCTCTCCGAGCCTGAGAAGTTCCGCGCCGTCGGCGCCAAGATCCCCAAGGGCGTCCTCCTCTACGGCCCGCCCGGAACCGGTAAGACTCTCCTGGCCAAGGCCGTCGCCGGCGAGGCCGGCGTGCCCTTCTTCTCCATGGCGGCCTCCGAGTTCGTCGAGATGTTCGTCGGTGTGGGCGCCTCGCGCGTGCGCGACCTGTTCGACCAGGCCAAGGAGAACGCCCCCGCCATCATCTTCGTCGACGAGATCGACGCCGTCGGCCGCCACCGCGGCTCGGGAACCGGCGGCGGGCACGACGAGCGCGAGCAGACCCTCAACCAGCTCCTCGTCGAGATGGACGGCTTCGACGCCAACACCAACGTCATCCTCATCGCCGCCACCAACCGCCCCGACGTCCTGGACCCGGCCCTCCTGCGCCCGGGCCGCTTCGACCGGCAGGTCAGCGTCGAGGCCCCCGACATGGCCGGGCGCGCCGCCATCCTCAAGGTCCACGCCCAGGGCAAGCCCCTCAACGACGACGTCGACCTCGAGCTCGTGGCCAAGCGGACCCCCGGCTTCACCGGCGCAGACCTGGCCAACGTCCTCAACGAGGCCGCCCTGCTCACCGCCCGCTCCAACGCCCACCTCATCGACAACCGGGCCCTGGACGAGGCCATCGACCGCGTCATCGCCGGCCCGCAGAAGCGCACCCGCGTCATGCGCGACCACGAGAAGCGCGTCACCGCCTACCACGAGGCCGGCCACGCACTGTGCGCGGCCGCCGGCGCCTACTCCGACCCGGTCACCAAGGTGACGATCCTGCCGCGCGGGCGCGCCCTGGGCTACACGCAGGTCATGCCCCAGGACGACAAGTACTCCACCACCCGCAACGAGCTGCTCGACCAGCTCGTCTACGCCATGGGCGGGCGGGCCGCCGAGGAGATCATCTTCCGCGACCCCACCACCGGCGCCTCCAACGACATCGAGAAGGCCACCGCCACGGCCCGCAAGATGGTCACCGACTACGGCATGACCAGCGCCGTCGGCGCCGTCAAGCTCGGCACCACCGAGAGCGAGACGGTCCTGGGGCTCAACGCCACCAGCCGCGACTTCTCCGAGCAGGTCGCCGCCACCGTCGACACCGAGGTCCGCAACCTGCTGGACACCGCCCACCGGGAGGCCTGGGAGATCCTCACCCGCAACCGCGCCGTGCTCGACCAGCTGGCCGAGGAGCTCCTCACCCGCGAGACGCTCCTGGAGAAGGACCTGGAGAGGATCTTCGAGGGCGTCATCAAGCAGCCCGAGCGGCCCCTGTGGCGCAGCGACGAGTCGCTGCCCGTCGTCGAGGCCGCCTCCGCCCCTGGCGGTGAGTCCGACGACTCCCACAACAGCGACGACTTCTGGGGCTACAACCATTGAGCCGGCCCGGGCTCAGGCGGGCCCGGCAGGCACAGAGAGACAGAGGCTGACCATGAGCTATGACGCCGAGGGCGTGCGCCGCGCGGTGCACGACCTGCTCGTCGCCATCGGGGAGGACCCCGAGCGCGACGGGCTGCGCGACACCCCCGAGCGCATGGCGCGCGCCTACGCGGAGATGTTCGCCGGCCTCGACCAGGACCCGGCCGAGCACGTCGAGCGGGTCTTCGACGTCGGGCACGAGGAGATGGTCCTCGTGCGCGACATCCCCATGTACTCGGTGTGCGAGCACCACCTGCTGCCCTTCCACGGGTCGGCGCACGTGGGCTACATCCCCAGCGAGGACGGGCGCGTCACCGGCCTGTCCAAGGTGGCGCGCCTCGTGGACGGCTACGCGCGGCGCCCCCAGGTCCAGGAGCGGCTCACCCGGCAGATCGCCGACGCCCTCGTCGAGCGCCTCCAGTGCCGGGGGGTGCTCGTGGTCGTCGAGGCCGAGCACCTGTGCATGTCGATGCGGGGCGTGCGCAAGCCCGGTTCCAACACGGTCACCTCCGCCGTGCGCGGCATCATGCGCAACGCCGCCACCCGCTCCGAGGCCATGAGCCTGGTCCTGGGCCAGCGGTCCTGAGCGCCGGCTGACGGCCACGAGATCTCGACACCGGGGAGGACCGGTGAAATAGTGGGGCGATGAGTCCCACGTACAAGAGGCTGCTGGTGGCCGTCGATGCCGGGCTGCTGCTCTACTGGGCGGTCGTCTTCCTCAATCTCATTCCCGAGCACCTGCGTTTCAAGGACTACTCCAACCAGGTCATTCAGGCCTGGAACTGGTCCTTCTTCCCGCTCGACGTGGCCGCCGCGCTGACCGGCTTCCTCGGCGCCCACCTGACGCGCGTGGGCAGCAGGATCGGGGACCTGGTGCTGACGGTTGGACTCATGCTCACCTTCTGCGCCGGGTTCATGGCGATCTCCTTCTGGTCCTTCTACCGCGACTTCGACCCGCTGTGGTGGGGACCCAACGCCCTGCTCATGATCGTCCCGGTGCTCGCCTTCGGCTCCATGGTCTGCCGGCGCCTCGAGACCGCGGAGAACCGGGCGTGACGGTCAGGGACGTGCTGTGCCCGTCCACGTGGGGGAGCGCGTGCCGCGCAGACGCACCCACAGGCTGGACAGTGCTCGGTGTGCTGAAGGATCGCGCGGGGGCTACGGGCCACGGCGCGTGCGCCTGGCCGGCTCTTGGAGGCGCCATCATCTCCGAGGTGTCGGCGACCCTTGCCCTGCGACAGGCCCTGAACCAGCCGGGCTTCTACGTCATGGTTGGGATCGGGTACGCGTTGGCCTTCATCCTCCTGTCGCTGACGCTCAAGGCCGGCATGCCGCTCGGTGTCGCCTACGGACTCTGGGGCGCCCTGGGCGTGGCGCTGACCGCCGTGCTGTCCATGCTCGTCTTCGGTGAGCCGATCACGGTGCTCGTCGCCCTCGGCATCGCGCTCATCATGGCCGGGGTGCTCCTCGTGGAGGTCGGGGCGCAGCGCGCAGGCACGCAGCACAAGGACGGTGAGGCGTCATGAGTGGGCTCTACCTGGTGGCAGCCATCGCCTCCGAGACCACCGGCACACTCTCACTCAAGCTCGCCTCCGACGGCAGAGGACTGCGATGGTACGGCCTCGTCATGGCCGGCTACCTGGGGGCCTTCGCTTTGTTGACCCTGGCCCTCAAGGAGGGCCTGGCGCTTGGTGTTGCCTACGGGATCTGGTCGGCCGGGGGAGTGGCCGTGACGGCAATCGCCTCCAGGCTTCTCTTCGGTGAGCCGCTGACCCGCACTATGGCGGCCGGCATCGCGCTCATCATGGCCGGGGTGCTCCTCGTCGAGCTTGGTAGCGCGCACTGACAACGCCACCGGAGGTGATCGCGGGCCAGAATGTCCAAAACGGTGACAAAGGACTGCCAGCGCTCCTTGGCCGTCAATATGAACCGCGGAATCATGCGGTTTTCTTTCGTCAGTGTGGGTCCGTTCCGAGCCTTTGTCTCCGATGTGGACACGATCCCCTCACTTTCTCCGCGGATGGATTGGCCGAGCGGCCCTCGTGAGGGACGTGGCGTGGGCAGAAGGTTCTCTCGGCCGGGGACATTCGACATCGACGGGTGCAGTCCACGCGCTTGGGGACAGGATGGCCGTCCCCGAACGCGTGCCATGTCCCCGGCTGGAGTGGATTGCACCCGGCCGCGCGGAATGTCCTCGCCGGTGCCTCAGTCGGTGGGCATTGGGGATATGGGTTGGAGGGGGATGGTGAAGATGGCGGTCCAACGGTCGTTGGTGTGGGTGATGTGGAGGGAGCCGCCGAGGGACTCGGTGCGTTGCCTGGCCTGAATAAGGCCGAGCTGGGATGAGGTGGCGGTGCTGGCGGGCCGGCCGGGATCGATGGGGTTGGTGCACATGCACTCGAGGGTGTTGTCGTCGGCCTCGATGGTGAGGGTGGCGGTGCTGGACGGGGGTGTGTACTTGGCGGCGTTGTTGATGAGCTCGGCGATGATGCGTACGAGCTGTTGGCGGACGCCTGGGCCGATGCTGGGGTTGTCGAGCAGGTCGGTGCCCTGGGTGGTGAGGTGGGCGTCTCGGTGTGTGAGGGCTTCCCGGGCGGTGCGGATGGTGTCGGTCAGGGGTGGTGGGGGTGAGGCGGCCAGCAGGAGGAGGGAGTCGTCTCCTTCGGCGGCACTCATGGCTTTGAGGCTGCGTCGTAGCTGTTCGACGGCGGTGCGCACGGGGGTGATGATGGCTGCGAGCTCTTCGTTGAGGCGGGTGTTGTGAGGGTCGGCCAGGCGGGCTTGCTCGGCGATCATGACGGCGTGGCTGAGATCGCGTACGACGGTGTCGTGGAGCTCGGAGACGACCAGGCGCCGTTGCTGGTCGAGCTTGCGCCGGCGCTCCTGCTCGGCGACGTTGGCCTGGAGACGGTGATGGCGGATGACCTCACCGATCACCACACAAGGAGCACCAACAGTCGCTGCTGGGATCAGCCCTTGAAACCATGTTGGTGTTGCTGAGATGAGTGACAATGTCGTTGCGAAGGCGAGGACGTAGATCATGTCGCGTCGGAGGCCTCGGCCCAGAAGCATGATGCAAAGCCCCCAGGGCAGTAACACTGCTATGCTGCCAAGATCGTATGGGGAGGTGGCGGCGAACCAGGCAATGGCCAGGCTTGCGGCTGCTCCTGCGGCGGGAAGCCGGGATGTCAGGGGCAGGCAGGCCAGGCTCATGGCGGTGACCAGGAAGGCGGAAGGAGTAAGAGGGACACCTATGGTCACCGGTGAGGTGCTGAGAAGCAAGATGGCAACTCCTGCATGGAGCAGGTGAGTGCGTCGCGTGGGGTGCCATGTGAAGGATGTCTGAGTGTCGAAGGCGGGAAAAGGCATGTTGACCACTCTCGTGTTGCCGGGATGTTGGGAGATGGGTTCTGAGACGGAGGGCTACCGGATGGATGATGGAGGCCTGCCGTCGACGGTGTTGACGGTGCCGACGGCTGGTCGCGTCGTGCTGGGCTCAATCGGTGCCATCTCAGGTGGCAGGATGCAAGCGCCGGTTAAGCAACCTGATACGACATATCCGGGCAGATCGCGCACCCAGGGCTTGCGTCGCTGAGCGTCCTTTCAAGAGACCGCCTGGAAGGGGACACTGAAGATGGTGGTCCAGCGGCCCTCGCCCTGGCTCACGCTCAGGCTGCCGCCCAGGGCCTCCACGCGGCGCCGGGCTCCCTCCAGGCCCAGGCCCGAGGAGAAGGCGTCATAGCCTGGTACGCCACTGCCCGGCGCGCCGGCGCCCGCCCATACGCCGCCGACCTGCCCCGGGAGACCGATGTCGTTGCTCGCCATCGCCTCCAGGGAGCGTCCGTCGGACTCGATGATCAGCCTCGCTCGCCCCTGCGGAGCCGTGTATTTGGACATGTTCGACACCAGCTCGCCCAGCACCCGCAGCAGCTGGAGGCGCACGCCCGGCGGAATCATGGGGATCCCGAGCAGCTCCAGGCCCTGGACCTCCAGGCGCGACCCTCGCTGCCCCAGGATGGCCGCGGCATCGGCGATGACCGCCTCCAGGGGGCGCGGCGCGGAGGTCGCCTCGATGTCCAGCCGCTCGCCCCCGCGGATATCACTCATGGCGCGCAGCGCGTGCCGCATCTGCTCCACCGCCGCGCGCACCGCCGTCGTCATCGCGTCCAGCTCGGGTGCCAGCGCCGCGTCCTGGGAGTGCGCGAGCCGGGCCTGCTCTGCCGTCATCACCGCGTGGGTCAGGTCCCGCACCACCGTGTCATGCAGCTCGGTGACCACCAGGAGACGCTGGCGCTCCATGCTCTCGCGGTAGGTGTGCAAGGAGTGTTCGGCCTGGTCGCGCGGGCTGCGGATGAGCTCGGCCAGAGTGATGGCCCCGCCCCCGACCACAACCCACCACGCCAGCAGCGAGACCCAGCCCTCACTGGTCTCGCCCCACCGGGCGTCGGCGATCGAGAGCACGAGCGAGAAGACCACCAGGCTGTAGGCGGGCATCCGCGGAAAACCGCGCGCCACGAGGACCGCCGTGCACAGCCAGGGAATGATGCCCGGGGAGATGGGCACATCAGTCATCATCAATGTGCCGGCCCACGCCATCGCGCTGCCCAACAGGGCCCCCGGCCAGGGGAAGCGGCTGCACAGAGCCAGCGCCAGGCCCCCGACGACCTCGAAGACGATCATGGACGTATACAGCGGCCATGCCGCCGTGACCGAGAACAGAGTAATCAGCGCGGCCAGGAAGGCGTGCGCCAGGTGCAGCCGCCAGGTCGGCCGCCACGTCGTGTACCGCGTGGGCTGCATCAGATTCGCCGCAACAGCTGACACCATCTCACCACCTTCCCCTGAGCTGATCCGGATAATATCCCTCCATGACGGTTCCCAACGTGACTGATGCTCCGGCTGCTCCCTTGCAGGTCCTGCGCGTGGCCATCGTCGATGACGACCCCTTCGTCCTCCAGGCACTGCGGGCCTACCTCAGCTCCGACGAGCGCATTGAGGTGACCAGCACCTTCTCCCGCGCCGCCGACGCCCTGGCCTTCCTCCACAAGATCCGCGTGGACGTCCTGCTCACCGACGTGCGCATGCCCGAGATGGACGGCCTGGAGCTGCTCACCCGGGTGCGCCGCCAGTGGCCCCGCACGGCCGTCGTCGTGCTGACCTCCTTCGACGACGACGAGGCGATGGTGGCTGCGCTCGCCCAGCACGCCAACGGCTTCCTGCTCAAGGACGCCTCGCCCGAGGAGATCATCCGCGCCGTCATCGCCGCCAGCGCGGGCGGGACCACGATCTCCCCGGCCGCCACCTCCCGGCTCGTCACCCGCCACCTGCGCTCCCCGCAGACGGCCCAGGCCCCCGACGTCACCGAGGCCGAGCAGGCGGTCCTCACCCTTCTGTGCGAGGGCTACTCCAATGCCGAGATCGCCGAGCAGCTCGTCGTCGCCGAGTCCACGGTCAAGACCCACGTCTCCCACCTCATGAAGAAGTACGACGTCCCGTCCCGGCTCAAGCTCGTCGTCGCCGTCCACAAGACCCAGGGGGCCTGAGTCCGCCGTCCCGGTCACTGGAGCAACCCTCACCGCCGGTCTCCTCACTCCTCGGACAGGGCCCTGACCGGCGGCACCGAGGCGGCCCGGCCGGCCGGGCGTAGCGAGGCCGCCAGGCCCACGGCCAGGGTCGCGGCGAACATGCCGATCAGTGCGAAGTAGGGGACGTGCACCGTCATGCCTTCGGCGGACTTGGCCATCGCGAGCGTTTCGGAAACGCCCAGCGCCATCCCCACGAGGAGCCCCAGGCCCCCACCCACGGCCGCCAGGAGGGTCCCCTCGGTGACGATGAGGCGGCGGATCTCCTTGCGTGAGCTGCCGGTGGCGCGCAGCACCCCGATCTCTCGAATGCGCTCCAGGACCGAGACGTCCGTGGTGTTGGCCAGCCCGGACAGGGCGATGACCAGGGCGGCCCCCAGGACTAGGCAGACGATGAGGGCCATCCTCGTGATGAGGGATGACATCTGCTCACTGGCGGCGGCGCTACCGGCCACCATCAGAGCCTGACCTCGGACAGCCGCATTGAGGGCGTGCTCGGTATCGGAGGTCATGGAATTGCCGGTGGACCGAACCCACATGGTGGTGTTGGTAGGGGTATTGCTGTTGATGCGCTGAGCCACTGCCGGGCTGATGGCGGCGCCCCAGCCTTCCTGGACGCGAGCCTTCAGCTCAACACTTCCGGTTGCGCCGGTCAGGGTGACTGTGGCGCCATCTGGAATGTCATAGATGCCGCCCACAATGAGGGTCTTGTCATCGAGGCCCTCCAAGCCGCTGGTGGACCGTACAATAGGCGCGATACTACCGGTATCAATGACGTCGACAGTAATGTCCTTCGGCTTTCCATCGATGGTCTGGGTCAGGCCGAGGGAGGGAACATAGGTGACATCCTTGACCCCGTCGACTGCTTTGACCTGCTTCGTCAGCTGCGCGGTATCGGTCTGCGGCGTGACCCCGAAGATCCTGGCGTCCACGGGTGAGCCGTGGCCGAGGATGGCGTCGAAGGAGGCGTTCAAGGAGGACAGGCCGACGAAGAGCGCTGACCCCACCAGGACGCAGACGAAGAGTGTGGCTGCGGTCGCGGCGGACCGTCCGGAGTTACGGGCCAGGTTCCGGGTAGCCAGGCCCAGGACCGGGAATCGCGCGTCACCACTGATTCTGCCGATGAATCCGATGATGGCGGTGACGAGCAGAGGAAGGCTGAGGACGGTCCCAACGACGACGACGGCGCTCCCACATGCTGTGATGTAGATATCGGATGCCTGAACGCCGAGGGCGACGATGGCCGCGCCGATGGCGGCGATGATGACTCCTGCGACAGCGACCCACATCCTTCTGCGTCCGGCCTGCTTGGTGCTTGCGACTTGTCCTGTGAGTGCCACGAGCGGTGAGATGCGGGTGGCGGAGCGGGCGGGGTGGAGTACAGCGATGAGGGTGACTAGTGTCCCCAGGGCGACGGTGAGCCCGAGCGACACCGGAGAGATGGTGAGCTGATCGGCCTTGAGGTCCGCAAAGGTTCCCGAGGACACCGCGATGGCGCCGAGACCGGTCCCGAGTGCCGCGCCCAGGACGGAGCCGACCAGACCTGTCATGAGCCCGGTGCGCAGGACGGCGAGCATCACCTGACGGCGGGTTGTGCCGATGCAGCGCATGAGTCCGACCATGCGTGTCTGGCGCGCCACCAGGGTGCTGAAGGTGGTGGCGATGACGATGATGGCGACCGCCGCGCAGACCGGGGACAGGAGGTTGAGGATGGTTGAGATGGTCGTCCCTCCTAATTCTGCTTTAGCTCGCTGAGAGATGGCCTCGTTCGCGCTCTGGATGACGGCGGAGGGCTGGGTAGGGTGAATGATTTCGGACACATTCCTCATCAATGAACTGGTGTCAGTTCCAGGTTTGGCGGTGACGTAGAGCCTGTAGTAATTGATTCTGGCTCCCATCGCTTGGAGCTGCTCGGCGGTGGCGTAGAGGGTGCCGGTGCCGATGTCCTTGCTGTCGGCCCCGGCGGAGATGATGCCGACCACCGTGGGAGCTGAGTGGACGGCCTTAGCGTTGTCTTTGTCCTTGGTTGTGAGGCGGATGGTGTCGCCGACGCTCAGGCCCTGCTGCTCGGCGAGGTCGGAGTCGATGGCCACCTCACCGGTGGCGGTGGGGAGCCGGCCGCTGCTCAGGGTGGTGAACTTGGTGAGCGCCGGGACGTCCTGGACGGCGACCTGGGCTCCGACGGCGCTTAGCTGCTTGGGCAGGTCGAGCCACAGCATGTCCCAGTGGGCACCACGGACAGAGCTGACACCGTCAAGGGCGGAGACCCGGTTGAGGAGGGAGTCGTCCAGGGCGCCTTCCGTGCTGTTGGCTCTACGACCGTCTTGGACGACGACAGCGGCGTCGCCTACGGACACCCGCGCGCTGGTTTGCGTCTGGGTGCGGAAGGAGTCGGAGATGATGAAGGCGAAGGCGATGAGGGCGGCGCTCATGGCCACGGCCACGAACGCCGCGACTGTTCGCCGCAGGTCGAGGAGGGAAGGCATCAGCGGGCCTCCATTCCAGTGGCGTAGGGGCTGCCGAAGCCGAACATCTGGGTCGCGCTGGGAGGCGCGGCGTGGCGGGCGCTGTAGACCGCGGCGGGACCAGGGGTGGGGGTGACGGGGGCGGTGCTTGCCCTGGAGATGTGGCGGGGTTCCGGTGCGGCCGCTGGGGTGATAGCCCGGCGCGCCGGCGTGGGGCCGGCCGGGGTCGCCGGTGCCATCATCGGTGGTGCGGGAGGGGCCGGCTGAGTGGGGGTGACGGGTGCCTGCTGGGCTGGGCGGGCGGTCGGTGCGGTGTGGGTGCCGGGGGTGTGGTGGACGGTGTCGTCGTTGGTGATGCGTCCGTCGCGTAGGCGGATGATGCGGTTGGTGGTGGCTGCGGCTTGTTCGTCGTGGGTGACCATGACGACGGTCTGGCCCAGGGTCTGGCACATGTGGGCGAGGGTCTGAAGCAGGTTGGCGGCTGAGGCGGTGTCCAGGGCGCCGGTGGGCTCGTCGGCGAAGATGACTTTGGGACGTCCCACGAGGGCTCGGGCCACGGCTACGCGTTGCTGCTGTCCGCCGGAGAGCTCGTTGGGGCGGTGGGACAGGCGCTCGGTCAGGCCGAGGACTGAGATGACGGCGTCGTACCAGTCCCGGTCCGGCTTGCGGCGGGCCAGGCGCTGGGGTAGGAGGATGTTCTCCTCGGCGGTCAGGGTGGGCAGCAGGTTGAAGGATTGGAAGATGAAGCCGAGCTGGTCGCGGCGTACGGCGGTGAGCTGCTTGTCCTTCATACCTGATAGGTCCTGTCCGGCGATGAAGACGCTGCCGGAGGTGGGGGTGTCCAGGCCCGCCAGGCAGTGCAGGAGGGTGGACTTGCCTGAGCCGGAGGGGCCCATGATGGCCGCGAACTCTCCTTCGGTGATGGTGAGGCTGACTGTGTCCAGGGCGACGACCTGGGCTTCGCCCTCGCCATAGATCTTGCTTAGCGCGCGGGCCTCAACCACCTTGTTGACGGTGGGACTGATGTGTGGAATCTGGTGCGGCATGGTGCTTCTCTTCCTTCCGGGCGGGGCCGCGGCCGGTGTGACGCACGGTCCCCGTGATAGATCGGTGGATACCTTGAGGCTAGGAATCGCGGAGAAGAACCGGAATGCGTCGAAGGAACGGACTGCAGTGGCGTCTCCGCCTTTCGATGGAGGCCCGCTGATGCCGGTCAGCGGCAGCCCCCACCCACTTCCAGCCGTGACCCCCACTCACTTCGACCAAAACTTCATAATCGACCCGGCTCCGTGTCTTCTATGAAGTTTTGGTCGAAGTGAGGTGCCCTGACCCCGCCGGATCGTGTCCCGGCTCTCAGTGTGAGGTGGGCTGAAGATGTTTCGGTCCTCCCGCTGCGGCGGGCCAACCGTTAGCCTGACCCCGTGACGAATCTTCCCGCCGCCGCCCCGGCCCCCCTGCCGGGGTTCGTGCCCCGCGACCGGACGCTCCTCATGGGCGTCCTCAACGTCACCCCCGACTCCTTCTCCGACGGCGGCCGCTGGGCCGACCCCGAGGCGGCCGTCGCCCATGCTCGCGAGCTCATCGCCCAGGGCGCCGACATCATCGACGTCGGCGGGGAGTCCACCCGCCCCGGCGCCCAGAGGGTCGACGTCGACACCGAGATCTCCCGGGTCCTGCCCGTGGTGCGCGCCCTCCTCGCCGACGGGGCAGGCAGTGCCGACGGGACCGGCGTCGCCGGCAGCGCCATCGTCTCGGTGGACACCATCCACGCCGCCACCGCCGAGGCCGCCATCGACGCCGGCGCCCACATCATCAACGACGTCTCCGGGGGCCTGGCCGACTCTGCCATGCACAGCCTCATCGCCCGCACCGGCGTCGTCTACGTCTGCCAGCACTGGCGCGGCGACCCCGAGACCATGGACCGGCTCACCGACTACCCCGGCGGCGTCGTCGCCGGGGTCGAGGCCGAGCTGCGCGAGCGCCTGGCCGAGCTGGACGCCGCCGGGGTGGACCGCTCCCAGGTGGTCCTGGACCCCGGCCTCGGCTTCGCCAAGACCCACGCCCAGTCCTGGGAGCTGCTGGCGGCCACCTCCCGCCTCATCGCCGACCTGGGCCGGCCCCTCCTGGTCGGCTCCTCCCGCAAGCGCTTTCTCGCCCAGGCCGCCGAGGCCGAGGCCACCCCCGTCCAGCGCGACGCCGTCACCGCCGCCACCACCGCCCTGGCCGCCGCCGCCGGCGCCTGGGCCGTCAGAGTCCACGAGGTCCCGGTCAACCGGGCCGCCGTCCGCACCGCCTCCCTCTGGAAGGAACACCAGTGAGCACCACCGTCTCCGCGACCACCGACCGGATCAGCCTCATCGGCCTGTCCGCCCGTGGCCACCACGGCGTCCTGCCCTTCGAACGCGAGGAGGGCCAGCTCTTCACGGTCGATGTCATCCTCGACCTGGGGCAGCGCGGCACCGCCGTGGCCGCCGTCACCGACTCGGTGACCGACGCCGTCGACTACTCCCGCGTGGCCAACGGCATCGTGAGCATCATCGAGGGGGAGCCGGTCAACCTCATCGAGTCCCTGGCGGACCGGATCGCCGAGCGGGTCCTGTCCTTCCCCCGCGTCGTGGCCGCCGAGGTCACCGTCCACAAGCCCGAGGCGCCCCTCGACGTCGCCTTCGAGGACGTCTCGGTGACCATCCACCGGGTGGCCGACGCCGCAGCCGGCCACGGCGGAGCCCCCGCCACCAGCCAGGCCGCCTGGGCCGCGCAGGCCGAGGCGCCGGTGGCCGTCTCCGCCCAGTCCTACGCCTCTCCCTCCTCCTCGGCCTCCCCGGTGGCCGCAGCCTCCCCGGCGGCGCCCGCCTACGAGCCCCCTGCCGCCCCCGCGGCACCCATCGTCTCGGAGGTCCCCGACTTCTCGGGCGTCTCCTTCACGGGCGGCGACGCCGCTCCGGCCGCGTTGGCCTCCGAGGCCCCCATCACCCCGACTCCCTCGCCGGCCTCGCCGATGGAGGCGCCGGCCCGCTCGCCCTTCGCCGCCGCCGCGCCCTCGGTCCCCACGCCGATGCCGACCGAGCCCGGTACTCCCGGCGGGAGCGCCGAGTCGACCCAGCCGTGGGTGCCGGACTGGGCCACCGAGAGCGCGGACTCCTCCGCCTCATCGGCCCCCGCCTGGACCCCGGAGGCTCCCGAGGCCCCGGAGGCCACCGGCCTGCCCTCCGGTGAGTCTGCCGTTTCCTACTCCGCGTCGAGCGCGCTGGACGCCCCCTCGACCAGCGCCCCCACCGCGGCCTCCGCCGGCAGGACCGCCGGCGCTGACGGGTTCGTGAGCCTGGCGGCCGAGGCGCTGGGTGCGGCGCCCGCCTCCAGCGAGCCGGAGCCCAGTGCCCTCAGCTATGCCGAGGAGGTGGCTGCTGACGCAGCCGCAGCGGCCTCGTCCGAACCGGCTCCCGCCGCCGACGGCCTTGCTGTCCAGCTGCCCCACGAAGGACGCCACGTCGCCTCCTCCGAGGAGGGCGAGGACCAGTCCGCTCCCGCCGTCGAGGGCTCCGCGGACCTTCTGGGCGGCCCCGTCGCCTTCGACGAGTCCGGCTCCTACAGTGGCGCCGCCTCCAGCCAGGCCAGTGATGCCGGGGCCGCCCCCGAGGCGGCGGGCGCCGACGCGTCCGGCTTCGCCTTCCCCGCACTGGGCGGGGACGCCACCGCCTCCGGGACCGCCGGCGCCGACGGCCTCATGGGAGCCTCCTCCGTCCCGGCCTCCCAGCCCCTGGGAGAGCCCGGGCCCAGCCCCTTCGCCGGCCCCGGTGAGCTCCCCGGGGCCGCGGGCCAGGAGGGTGTGGCACCGGCCTCCTCCGAGCCCTCCTACTCCCAGCCCTCCGCCTCTGAGGACTTCTCTCAGCCCGCTGAGGGCTCGTACGCCGCGCCGTCGGCGCAGCCCGACTTCCTGGGCGCCCCCGGCGCAGCACCGGCTCCAGCCGCACCTGAGGCCCCGGCGGCTCCCGCCGCTCCGGTCGACCCACTCTCCGAGCGGCCCACCCGCCCCGTGGGCGTCGTCTTCGGCCTGGGCGCCAACGTCGGTGGAGTCGTGGACTCCCTGCGCACGGCCGTCCAGAGCCTCAAGGCCACCGAGGGCATCGAGGTCACGCAGGTGGCGCCGCTGGCCCGCACGATCGCCGTCGTCGCCGAGGGCGCCGAGCCCCAGCCCGACTACCTCAACACGGTGGTCACGGCCATGACGACCCTCGCCCCGCGCGAGCTGCTCGAGGTCTGCCAGACCCTGGAGATCGCGGCCGGGCGCGTGCGCACCGAGCCGTGGGGCGTGCGCACCCTGGACGTCGACCTCATCGAGGTCGAGGGTGTCACCTCCTCCGACCCGGCCCTGTCCCTGCCGCACCCGCGTGCCGCCGAGCGCGCCTTCGTCCTCGTGCCGTGGAGCCAGGCCGACCCCTTCGCCGAGCTGGCCGGGCGCTCCGTGTCCGAGCTCGCCGAGAACGCCCCCGACCGCGGTGGTCTGCGCTGGCTGGCCTTCGACTGGCTCGACTCCGAGTCCCTGCCGGACAAGCCCACCGGCCCCTACGTGGAGCCGCCGGTGGAGCAGGATGCCGCAGGCTCCGAGCCGGGCCTGGTCTACGACGCCACCCGGGATGAGTCCTCCGTGGCCGACGCCTCCCTGGCCGCCGACTACGCCGGCAGCATCGCCGAGGCCTCATCGGCCGCCCCGGAACCGGCCCCCGCGCAGCCCCTCGGTGACCAGGGGCAGGCCGAGTCCTCCCCCTTCGGGCAGCTGCCTTTCGACACCTCCAACGGGGCGGGCTCCTGGGCCGAGCAGGCCCCGCAGGTCGACTCGCCCTACCAGGCAGCCTCGGCCCCCGAGGCGGCCGGACCGCAGGGCTCCTACGCCCCCGGTCTCTCAGCCGGGCCGGACGGGGTCTCCCACGGCCAGCAGGATGAGGCCGCCGGGGACGCCTGGAGGTCTCCGCTCCAGTGGAATGACGTCATCGGTGGTGGCGCCCAGGGGACAGGTCCCCGTCAGGACGTCTGATGCGGCGCACCCGCTGGACCAGCGCCGTCACCTGGTTCATCGCCGCCGCGGTGACCTCCTGGGTGGTCGGTGACCTCCTGCTGCGCCACGTCGGCTGGGTCCCGGTCCTCTCCCCCTGGGGGGCGGTGACTGCGCTGGTCATTGCGGGCATCGTCCTGGTGGCGGGTCTGGCGGTCAGGCGGCTGCGTGCGCGCGAGCGCACCTGGATCACCCCGACCGGTGCCGCCACGACGGCGGCCGCCGCCCAGGCCTCCGCCATCGTGGGGGCGGTGCTCGGCGGCGTCTACGGCGGCGGGATCATCCTGGCGCTGGTGACGCCGCGCTCGCCGGCCATGACCCACCTGGCCTGGACCTCGACCGGCTGCCTGATCGCCTGCCTCGTGTGGTGCGTCGTCGGCTTCGTCGTCGAGCAGTGGTGCTCCATCTCCGGTGACGGCGACGACGACGGCTCGGCCGGTCCCGCCGGGCGGGCCCCCGAAGGACCAGGAGCCCCCGCATGACCAGTCCCGGAACAGGTCCCGGCGCGATGCCCGGTACCAGCCCCGCCGCCCCTGCTGCACCCGCTGGCCCAGCCCCGGCACCCGTCCGCGCCGGTGAGCCGGCCACGCGACCACCCGCCGGCGCCGACCCCTTCGCCCCCGACGGCGTCGTCTTCCACCCGGTCTCCCACCGCCTCATCACCGCCCGCATCCTGGGGGTCGGTCTCCTCTGCGCCGTCGTCATCATCGGCTTCGCCATCCCCGGGGTGCTCGTCTCCTCCGGATACTTCATCCCGGCGGGGGTCTTCGCAGTGCTGTTCCTCTGGCAGCTCTGGCTCATTCCGCGCCAGGTGCGGGCCATGGGCTACGCCCTGGCCGACAACCACCTCCTGTGGCGCCACGGTGTCATGTTCCGCTCCATCACCGTCACCCCCTACGGGCGCATGCAGTTCGTGGACACCTCCCAGGGGCCGCTGGCCCGCTGGCTGGGCATCGCCGAGGTCAAGCTCCACACGGCCTCGGCCAGCACCGACGCCACGATCAACGGGCTGCCGGTGGCCGAGGCCGAGCGCCTGCGCCAGGTCCTGTCCCAGCGCGGTGAGGAGAGGATGGCCGGGCTGTGAGCCCCAGCTGGGAGAGCCGGCTGGAGGCCGCCCGTAAGGCGAGGACGGAGGCGCCGGGGGAGAGCGGGCCCGCCGCCTCTCGGGATCTGCCCCTGCCCGAGAACGTCACCTGGCACCGGGTCAGCCTCGTCACGCCGGTGTTGGAGGGCTGGAAGATCGTCACCGGTGTCCTCGCCTTCGTCACGGTCCAGAACCTCGACGAGCTGGTGCGCGCCTACCGCTTCATCTCCAAGCACGGCTTCACCCTGGGCGGGGGGATCGGCTACTACCTGCTCGGCCTGATCGCGTTCATCGCCCTGTGGGTGGGGCTCGGGCTGCTCAGCTGGTGGCGGCGCGCCTACGCCGTGGACGCCGACGGCGTCTACCTGCGCTCGGGCATCCTCAGCCGCAAGCTGCGCACGGCCCGTCTGCCGCGCATCCAGTCGGTCGACGTCGTTCACCCCCTGCTCGGGCGCATCTTCGGTCTGGGGCAGCTGACCGTCGAGGTCGCCGGGGGCCGGGACTCACGGGTCGTCATCGGATTCCTCACCACCCGCGAGCTTCAGACCCTGCGCGACTGCATCCTCGACCTGGCCGCCGGACAGATCGACCTGCCCGGCCCCGCTGTAGAGGGTGGCGCCGTCGGGGCGGGCGCAGAGGGCCGCGACACCGGCGGCATCGATAACGCCACGTCCGCCGTCAGGCCCGAGGGCCTCGCGCCGGGAGGGGCCGCCGGCTCTCAGACCGCCCCCGAGCAGCGCGCCGTGCCGATGCGGGCCTCCCACTTCCAGGAGTACCCGCTCTACAGCGTCGATGGTGCCACCCTCCTGGGGTCCCTGCTGCGCAGCTCCTCGGTCTATGTGCTCGGGCTGACGGTCATCGGCATGCTGTCGGTAGGGATCCTCATCATCTTGGACTCCATGACCGGAGGCGAAGCGCTGACGGTCATCTCGTCCTACATCACGATCGTCATCGGGACGGCGACCGTCGTGTGGAGCCAGTTCAACAGCGCCTGGAACTTCCAGGCGGCCGCCACCCCCAGCGGTATCCGCATGCGTTATGGGCTCACCTCCGACACCTCCCGCACGCTGCCTCCCGGACGGGTCCACGGCGTCGGGATCGCTCAGCCGATCCTGTGGCGCGGCAAGGACTGGTGGAAGGTGGACGTCACTGTGGCCGGCCGCGAGGACCGGTCCCAGGACGGCCAGAACCGGCAGTTCGGCAACCTGCTGCTGCCCGTGGGCAGCCGGGACACCGCCCTGCGCGCGCTGTGGCTCGTGGTCCCCGACCTGGGCGTTCCCGACCCCGACAGACTGCTCGCCCAGGCCCTCATCGGCCGCGACGATGACGGTGTCGGTGACCCGCAGGCCCCGGCGGGCTCGGCCGAGCGCGGCTTCGTGCGCCTCAGCCGCCGCGGACGGCTCTTCCGCCCCTTGACCTGGCGGCGCGCAGCCATCGCCCTCACCGACACCTGCGTCATCATCCGCCACGGCCGCTGGCGGCGGCGAGTGGCCATCTTCCCCTACGAGCGCATCCAGTCCCTGCGCGTGCGCCAGGGGCCGCTGGCGCGCCGGCGGGGCCTGGCCTCCCTCCGACTCGACATGGTCGCCCAGGAGGTCCCTGCCTCGATCACCAACCTCGATGCCGCCGACGCCAAGGCCCTGGCGGCGCGAATCAGCCGGCGGGCGCTGCACCGGGCCCGCGCCGAGCAGCTCGACCGGTGGCTCGCGCGCGCCGTCGCCGCCACGCAGCCTGCCGGGCCCTCAGTGCGCTAGGTCCTGTTGCGTATGTCCGGGCGGAGGCCGGTTCTCGCCAGTGGCCGACATCGCGGTCGTACCTTAGGGCTTGTGTTCGAGGGGTAGAGGGTACGAACGCGCGTCCTAAGGTACGAACACGCGGACGCTTCACCCCACTTTCGCAACAGGCCCTAGCTGCGCAGGGTGTCGCGCAGGCGCAGGGCCTGCTCGGCGGTCAAGCGCCCGGTGGCCTCGCAGCGCTCAGTGGCGGCGGCGGCCAGCTGCCGGTAGGAGGAGACCACGTCGTCGAGGCGCCGTCCCTGGCTGTCACGCAGCGCGGAGAGCGCCTCCAGGTGGGCGGCCACCGTCCCGGCGTCGCCCCTCGAGACCGGGCCGGTCAGGCCCGCCTCGCCCTCGCGCAGGGCCCGGTCCAGGGCCGCCGTGAGCAGGGGGCCGAGCGTGGCCGCACCGTCCTCGACCCCGGCGGCCGCCAGCACCCGCACGGCCTGCGTCACCACGGTCAGCAGGTGGTTGGCGCCGTGGGCGAGGGCCGCGTGGTAGATCGGGCGTGCCGACTCCTCCAGGACGAAGGGCTCCCCGCCGAGCTCGACCACCAGCGCCTGCGCGATCGGCAGCACCGCCGCGGGCGCAGTCACAGCCATCGGGCAGCCGACGAGCCGGGCCACATCCGTGGAGAACCCGGAGAAGGTCATCGCCGGGTGGATCGCCAGCGGGATCGCCCCGCAGCGCTGAGCCGGCGCGAGCACGGCGGCGCCGTAGCGCCCCGAGGTGTGGGCCACCAGCTGTCCCGGCTGCCAGCGCCCCAGGTCCGCCAGGCCTTGGACGAGCGGCTCGAGGGCGTCGTCGGGCACGGCCAGCAGGACCAGCTCGGCGCGCTCGACAATCTCCTCGACCTCCAGGACCGGTACGCCGGGCAACAGCATATCGGCGCGCTCGCGCGACTCCTCCGAGACCGCGTGGACGCCGACGACCTGGTGCTCCACCGCCCGCAGCGCGCAGCCCAGGACCGCCCCGACGCGCCCAGCGGAGATGATGCCGACGCCCAGCCGTCCCGGCCTGCTCGGGCTGGCAGGGGCGGCCGGGGCCCGGCCTGCGTGCTCGCCGCCTGTACCTGGGCCCGTGCCATCGATGTCGCTCATGCCCCGATGCTCTCATGCCTGCGCCTGCTCCGGCCTGGAGTGGGCCATCAGGGCGATTCTGTCAATTTTGGCGACTTTTCCGCCGGCCGCAGGCGACCCGTCGTTCAAGGCGACCCCTGTGACCTGCGGAAACGTGAATCGAGAGGACTTCGGCGCTCGGATTCGGCTCGGAAAAGTCGCCACCGTGGACACTTTCACCTTCCGCGCGGGTCACCGGCCCGGGTGGGGCGACTAGCGTGGGGCACGTGAGCACTGAACCCGCACCGACGCCCGTTCCCGCCCCCCGATCCGCCGGCGCCGCAACCGTCCTCGCCCGCAGCCGCGCCGACCTCGCCGCCGCCCTGGCCGAGGCCTCGGACCCGCGGGCGGTCGTCATGACGATGGGCGCCCTCCACGAGGGCCACTTCGACCTCGTGCGCGAGGCCGCCCGGCGCGTCGGGCCGACCGGCACCGTCGTGGTCACCATCTTCGTCAACCCCCTGCAGTTCGCCCCCACCGAGGACCTCGACGCCTACCCGCGCGATCTCGAGGGCGACCTGGATGGCCTCGCCCGCACCCTCACCGGCGCCGACGGCACCCTCGGCGTGGGACGCCTCATCGTCTTCGCCCCCACCCCGGAGGTCATCTACCCCGCCGGGCAGCCGGCGGTGCGCATCGACCCCGGCCCCATCGCCACCGTCCTGGAGGGCCGCACCCGCCCCACCCACTTCGCCGGCGTGTGCCAGGTGGTGCTCACCCTTATGCACCTGACCGCCCCGCGCTGGGCGCTGTTCGGCCGCAAGGACGCCCAACAGCTGGCGATCATCGAGTCCATGGTGCGCGACCTCGCCGTCCCGCTGGAGATCGTGCCGGTTGACATCCGCCGCGAGAGCGACGGCCTGGCCATGAGCTCGCGCAATGCCTACCTCAGCCCCGAGCAGCGCCACCAGGCCCTGGCCCTGTCCCGTGCACTCCAGGCCGGCCGGGACGCCGCCGCGCAGGCCACCGGCTCCCGGCCCGACCCCGCCGCCATCCGCCAGGCCGCCCTGGCCTCCCTGGAGGCGGCCGACGGCGTCGAGGTCGACTACGTGGCCCTCGTCGCCCCGGACAGCTTCGAGGACCTGGCGGGCGCCGGCCTCGGCCTGCCGCGCAGTGAGCCTGCGGGGGAGGACAAGGGGGAGGGGCTGCCCGCCGTGGGGCTGCTGGCTGTTGCCGCGCGCGTGGGCACCACCCGCCTCATCGACAACACCCTCATCGACCTGCGCCCCTGAGCAGGGCCGCTCGCCCTGAACGCCCGGGTGTTTGCGCGAGCCGGGCGTCGCGAGCCGCGCAGCCCCGCGCGAGGACGCACACGCGTCCCCCAGGACGCACCCTCGCGCGACAGACCCGGCGCCCTATGGCGTGTTCTCGGCAGCTGGCGGGCCGGCGCGCTCCGCACAGCCCTGAGCGTCTCGCGCGTGCCTGCCCTGAGCGCGCCGATGATCCCAACCTGTCAGGTCGCTCACCCTGTGCCGCACCGTACAGTGCGCCGGGCCCGGCGCCGTCTACGCTGTGCGGCGATGAGTTCCCGCACCCGGACGATGATGACGTCCAAGATTCACCGCGCCACCGTGACCCAGGCCGACCTCGACTACGTCGGCTCCATCACGGTGGACATCGACCTGCTCGAGGCCGCCGACCTGCTGCCCGGTGAGCGCGTCGACATCTGC
The DNA here is from genome assembly GCF_048514265.1 of Actinomyces sp. SKVG-SVH-4(1). Classification (NCBI taxonomy): domain Bacteria; kingdom Bacillati; phylum Actinomycetota; class Actinomycetes; order Actinomycetales; family Actinomycetaceae; genus Actinomyces; species Actinomyces sp. SKVG-SVH-4(1). The sequence continues at coordinate 154,610 of NZ_JBGEVE010000003.1, forward strand.
AACTGCTCCAACGGCAACCGCCTGTCCACCTACGTCATCCCCGGCGAGCGCGGCGCAGGCGAGATCTGCGTCAACGGTGCCGCCGCCCACCTGGTCAGCCCCGGAGATGTCGTCATCCTCATCGCCTACTCCCAGATGTCCGACGCCGAGGCCCGCACCTACCTGCCCCGGGTCGTCTTCGTCGACGAGGCCAACCGGATCGTGGAGCGGGGCACCGACCCCGGCCAGATCCCGGCCGACTCCGACGTCGCCCGCCTCCAGGGCCTGCGGCCCACCGGCATCCCCCTGGCCGAGGCCCGCGCCTGAGCCGGGTGCCGGTCAGGGGCGAGGCCCTGGGCCCCACCTGGTTCCCGGCCGAGTACTGCGTGTCCGTGCGCCGCAGCCGGAAGGGAGAGGAAGCCGTGACCGGGGCCGCCGTCGTGCCCACCTGGATCTGACCGGAGGAACCGCCGCCCGGTGTGACCAGGATCGGATGTGGATCGGGCATCGTCGGGACCCAGGGAGCGTCTGGGGAGGGCCGGCGCCGTTAGACTCCTTCACGTGACAGACGAGAGCACCCCCAGCCCCGACCCGACCGCCACCGACGCCACCGGCGCCCAGTCGCCGAAGGCGGACCAGCCCAAGCAGCCCAAGGCCGACCCGGGCCCGGGCGAGCAGTTCGAGGTCCGCGCCGGCAAGCGCGAGCGCCTGCGCAGCGAGGGCTGGGACCCCTACCCGGTCTCCGTGCCCGTCACCACCACCATCGCCGCCGTGCGCGAGGGCTACGCCCACCTCGAGGCCGGGCAGGAGACCGACGACGTCGTCGGTGTGGCCGGCCGCGTCGTCTTCCTGCGCAACACCGGCCGCCTGTGCTTCGTCACCCTGCAGGACGGTGCCGGCACCACCCTGCAGGCCATGCTCTCGGCCAAGGCCCTGCCCGCCGAGGGCCACACCGCGCTCGCGGCCTTCAAGGCCGACGTCGACCTGGGCGACCACCTCTTCGTCCACGGCCGCGTCATCTCCTCGCGCCGCGGCGAGCTGTCCGTCATGGCCGAGCCGGTCCTGCGCGAGGGCGCCGAGGCCGCCTCCGCCGGGGACGACGACGTCGAGATCCCCGCTTGGCGGATCGCCTCCAAGGCGCTGCGTCCCCTGCCCAAGACCTGGACCAACGAGGCCGGCGAGGCGGTGACGCTCTCGGAGGAGCAGCGCGTGCGCCGTCGTGAGCTCGACCTGCTCACTCGGCCCGCCGCCCGCGACATGGTGCGCACCCGCGCCGCCGTCGTGCGCTCCATCCGCGAGAACTTCTTCCGCCGCGACTACCTGGAGCTGGAGACGCCCATGCTGCAGGTCATTCACGGCGGGGCGGCCGCGCGCCCGTTCATCACCCACATGAACGCTTTCGACATGGATCTCTACCTGCGCATCGCCACGGAGATCTACCTCAAGCGCGCCGTGGTCGGCGGCGTCGACCGCGTCTTCGAGATCAACCGCAACTTCCGCAACGAGGGCGCCGACTCCTCCCACTCCCCGGAGTTCACGGCCTTGGAGGCCTACGAGGCCTACTCCGACTACGACGGCATGGCCGAGTTGACCCGCAACCTCGTCCAGCAGGCGGCCCGGGACGCCTTCGACCTGCCCGAGGGTGGGGAGGTCGTCACGCTGGCCGACGGCACCGAGTACGACCTGTCGGGCGAGTGGGACAAGATCGACCTCTACACCTCCGTCTCCGAGGCCCTCGGTGAGGAGATCACCGTGGAGACCCCGCGCGAGCAGCTGGTCGCCTACGCCGAGAAGATCGGCCTGGAGATCGACGACTACGCCGTGGCCGGCAAGGTCGTCGAGGACATCTTCGAGGAGCTCGTCGGCAACAAGCTGTGGGCGCCCACCTTCGTCTACGACTTCCCCGAGGACACCTCGCCGCTGACCCGCTACCACCGCAGCAAGCCGGGCCTGACCGAGAAGTGGGACCTCTACGTGCGCGGCTTCGAGACCGCCACCGCCTACTCCGAGCTCGCCGACCCCGTGGTTCAGCGCGAGCGCTTCGAGGCCCAGGCCCTGGCGGCCGCCAAGGGCGACCCCGAGGCCATGATCCTGGACGAGGACTTCCTGGTGGCCATGGAGCAGGGCTTCCCGCCCAGCGGCGGCATGGGCATGGGCATCGACCGTCTCCTCATGGTGCTCACCGGCCAGGGCATCCGCGAGACCATCACCTTCCCGCTGGTCAAGCGGGGCTGAACCGTACTCCGCCTCCGCGGCCATAGCGCCGGCCGGTCACTGCCTCCGAGCAGGCAGTAACCGACCGGCGCTTCGTCATAGCAGCCCGGCGGGTCTCGGCAGGCCTAGAACCCGGTCGTCCCGAGGCGGCGCTGGGCGGACTCGAGCTCGGCGCGAAGGTAGGCGTTCTCCTGCTGGAGCTGGGCGATGTACTGGTCGCGTTGCGCAATCGCCTCGGCGTACTGGGCATCACCGGTTCCGTCGGTGCCGCCCTGGGCGTAGTCGGTCTGGGCCGGGCTCATGCCATAGGCTCCGCCGCCATAGGCAGCGCCGGCTCCGGCACCGGGCTGGGCGGCGAAGGAGCCGGCGCTCACCTGTGCCTCAAGGGCCTCCATCGTCGAGACCACCTGGGCGAGGAAGGCATCAACCTGGTCGATGTGATACCCCGACCACCGGGTGGTCGAGAACCGGATGTTCCTGACGCCCTCGGAGGTCAGGAGGATCTCGGCCTTCCGGTGCGAGGGGCCCGAGGATTCCTGTGACGTGCCGAGCCGCTCCTCGAACTCCCGTATCGTGGTCGTCACGTCGTCGAGGAAGACGTCGACCTCATCCTGTTTGTAGCCCTCCTTGAATGAGGAGACCTCGAACTTCACGGTGAGAACGTCGTCGGCTGTCAGCAGCGTCATGCGCGTTTACTCCTTGTTGTCGCATTCTGTGCGTGATCCTGATCCGTGACCCTCAGCCCCAGGTGCTGCGCCAGGAGCGGCGCGAGCTCGCTGAGCTGCCCGCTGCTGACGGTCGCTCCGGCCAGGGAACCGACACCGCTGACTGTTCTCATCTCCAGTCCGCGCAGGTCAACGTCGCTCAGGCTCCCGCCGTGCAGGCGCAGCGTGCCCACCTGGCAGTCCTCGAAGCGGACCCGCTGGGCGTCGATGCCGCTCAGGTCCAGCTCGTCGATCCGGGTGGCCCGGATGAGGAGGTCGCGCACAGTGGTTCCGGCGAGGTTCGTGAAGCCCAGGCGGCAGTTCTCCATGAGGAGCGACTCGACATCGGCGTCGTAGAGCTCCCAGGCCCCGATACGGGAGTCGACCAGCTCCACCGTGCGCCAGGTGGAGCGCGGGCTGTGAAGGTAGGTGGCGCTCAGGCGTTCCAGGCGGCAGTCGACCAGCCGGGCCGCGGCCAGGTCGGTGTCATTGGCGAAGACCTCCGAGAACCGGCAGCTGAGCAGCGTGAGTGCCGACAGGTCGCCGCCGCTCAGGTCTGCTTCGACCAGCTCCAGGTCCTCGACCATCTCGCCGGCGGTGAGCTCATCGGCCTCGCCGTTGCGCAGGCGACTGAGGTCCGGTGCCGTGAGGGCGGGCGGCCTCGGGCAGGCCGCGGCGGAGGAGCCTGCGGCCGTGTCGGTCGGTCCTGCGGTCATGGTCCTGTTCTATCGCAGATCGGCTCCGGGCACCGGGGGTTGTTCTCCCCGGTGCCCGGGCGCGCAGGAGGGGTAGGTGTCCATATCGGACACAAAGGAGCTCGCAGACCGTCACTCCGTCGAGAAGAACCGCGGAATCATGCGGTTTCTTTGTCTGCGACTGAGGCTGATTGCGGCCTTTGTCACCGATTTGGACACGTCGGTGCGTTCCTACTCGAATCGGACGGTGGTGCCGGCCAGCATGCGCCGGCCGTAGCGGGTGCTGGCCAGGGTCGCCACCACCACCAGCGCCAGGCACGCCCCCAGCGCCAGCCAGTAGCCGCCGCCCGGCCAGTTGATGTGGCGCCCCGACACCCCGCCGACCAGTGCCCATGCGGTCAGCCATCCCAGACCGATGCTCATGGCCAGGGCGGTGACCGCCGGCAGCATCGTCTCGTAGGACACCATGGAGCGCAGCGTCGCCGCAGGCATGCCGACCAGCCGTAGCAGACCCAGGACCCGCCGGCGCCCCAGCAGCGCCGCCACCGTCGAGACCCCCAGCGAGACCGCGGAGATGCCCGCGGCGATGAGGATGCCGATGTAGCCCAGCTGGGCGAACTGGTTCTCCATGGCGGTGTCCTGGAGGGCCTGGATCGAGCTGGGTGAGGTTGGGGCGGTCCCCAGGGCCAGGCCCGAGGTGGCCAGAGCGGTGCGGGCTCGCTCGACGGCCCCGGGGCTGGCCGGGTCGGTGCCCACCAGGATGATGGGCGCGCCGTGCTCACGGGCACTCGCCAGCTCCTCGGCGCTGACCGGCGACGGCGAGGCCGCCGCGTTCTCGTACAGCCAGCGGGTGCTGATGCTCACCGCGCCATCCGGGGACGCTATGTGCGGCGCCCCGAGGGCCTCGGCCTTGTCGGCCTCGAGGATGACCCGGCTGTCTTGCTTGCCGTCTCCGCTGATCCTCCCCACGGCGACCGTCGTCACCCCGGGCACGGCGGCGAGCTGGTCGACGGCGCTGTTCAGGGCGCCCTCGTCGCTGACCGCCGGTGTCGCCTCGAGCGACGTGGGGCTCAGGTGCCCGCCGCCCTGGCTGACATCACGGGTCCCGGCAGCAACGGTGATGGCGACGGCGAACACCGTCATGGCGTAGACGGCGACGACCACGCCCGCCACCGCCCGGAAGACCGCCCGGGGGTGCTGAGTGATCCGGTTGAAGCCGATGACCTGCGCCGCGGAATGGGCCAGGGCCCTGCCGCCTCGCGCTACCCACCAGGTCAGGACCGGCCCGGCCCACAGCAGCCCCAGCATCGTGCACAGGAAGGAGACCGGCAGTAGGTAGATGGTCAGATCGGAGTTCTGGCGGGCCACCGTCGGGGTGCTGACCAGCCCCACGGTCCCCAGGATCACGGGCGCCAGCGAGATGAGGCGGGGGCGGCGCTCAGCGCGCTCACGCGAACCGCCCAGCGGCCCGAGGTCGGCCCGTCGTGTGCGCCACCAGGCCACGGCCGCCGCCCCCGCCGTGGTCACGACGACGGCGAGGACCGCGTTGACCGGTGAGCGCAGCAGGTCGGAGTAGTAGAAACGACTCGACTTCAGCGTGATCTGCGCGGCCAGTGGGATCAGGGCCAGGTAGAGGGCCACGCCCGCCAAGGCGCCGACGAAGGTGGTGGCCCCGATCTCCAGGGCCGCGGTGCGGGCGACCTGCTGGGGCGTGGCCCCGATGAGGCGCAGCGTGGCGAAGCGCTCGGCCCGCTGCGCCGCCCCCAGATCCGTGACGATCCCGACGAGCAGCAGCGCGGGCACGAGCACCGCGATGGCGCCGACGATCGTGGCGATCCGATACGCCTCGTTCTCGTAGGGGATGCCCTGGAAGGAGGTGACCACCTGGGGTGGGATGTAGAACTCGGAGGCGGCCACGGTCCCCAGGTCCGTCCCGACGACGGCCACCAGCGAGTCCGGTCCCTCGACGGCCTCGGGGGACAGGACCCCTACCTGCTTGCCGTAGCGGTCGCCGAGCTGGTCGGCGGGAAGGGATGCGATGCGCTTGGCCAGGGCGGGGGAGGCCAGGTACTCGCCCCGCTTGGGGACGATGTCGGAGCCCGGGATCCTCACCGAGGTGGTGCCCGACTCCGGCAGGGCCACCCTCAGGACGGTGATCGACTGGTTTCCGACGACGTCGAAGTTGGTGGCGACGGCCAGCTCGCCGGCGGTGAGGGTGTGGTCGGGCCGGAGGTCGGTGTGGTTCGACTGTCCGGGGATGCCGGGTATGAGGGCGGTGGACGCCCAGCTCGAGCGCATGCTGCGCTCGGGGAAGGCCTGGGCGGCGGCCAGCAGCATGAGGAACAGGGTCACTCCCACCATGACGCCGGCGACGATCCCGGCCAGGCGGCGCCGGGCGGAGCGGTCGTTGGCGACGAGCAGCCGGGTCAGGGCGATGCGGCTCATGACTGGTTCCTCTCACTGCCCGGGCTTCCCGGCTCGGCGTGCCCCGGCTGGCTCGGGCCGGCTGCGGTGTGTGTGGCCCCGGGACTGATGCGACCGTCGCGCACGGTGACCTCCCGGTCGGCGTAGGCGGCGACGCGCGCGTCATGGGTGATGATGACCAGGGCGGCGCCTCGGGAGTGCACCGAGTTCAGCAGCACCTCCATGGTCCGCTCGGCGGCCAGGGAGTCCAGGGAGCCGGTGGGCTCGTCGGCGAAGAGCAGACGTGGGTTGGTCACCAGCGCTCGCGCGACGGCGGCCCGCTGCGCCTGCCCGCCCGAGAGCTGGGTGGGGCGTTTGTCCAGGTGCTCGCTGAGCCCCAGCTCGCCCAGGGTTTCGCGGGCCTGGGCCAGCGCCCGCCGGCGCGGGGTGCCCGCCAGGAGCAGGGGGATGGTGACGTTGTCCAGGGCGGAGAGGTCCGGCAGGAGCTGACCGAACTGGAAGATGAAGCCGAACTCTTTCAGGCGCAGGCGGCTGCGGGCCGCCTCGTCGAGGGCCGCGATGTCCTGGGTCGTGTCGGCTCCGTGGTAGTCGACGCGCCCGGCGTCGGGCACGAGCACCCCGGCCATGACGTGCAGGAGGGTGGACTTGCCCGAGCCCGATGGGCCGGTGACGGCCAGGACCTCACCGGCCGCGACGTCCAGGTCGACGCCGCGCAGCGCGTGGGTCTGCCCGAAGCTCATCTCCAGGCCGCGGGCGCGCATGATGACCTCGCCCGGCAGGCCTGCCTGGCCCTGACCGGGTGCGGTGGTGACGCCAGTGGTGGCGGCGGTGGTGACAGGGGTGGCGTTCATGAGCGCACCTCCTCACGCAGCTCGCTCAGGCGGGCCGCGGTGGTCTCCATCCAGCGCAGGTCGGCCTCGATGTGGAACAGGGCGTGGTCGGCCAGCAGCACCGTGCGCAGGTCTCCGTCCTGCTTGAGGCGGGTCAGCTCGCGCATACGCGCCATGTGCTCGGCGCGCTGAAGGTCGAGGAGGCGTCCGGCGTCGTCGTCGAGCATGAGGGCGATGACGGTCTTGGCGAAGATGTCGGCCTGGACGTCGCCGGCCGGGGTGACCGGGGTCAGCAGCCACTGCTCGACGCTCTGGCGCCCGGCGTCGGTGACCTCGTAGCGCTTGCGCTCCGGACCGGCTCCGGGCTCGGTCTCGATCTGAGTGATGAGCCCGTCGCGCACCAGGCGGGCGAGCGTGGCGTAGACCTGGCCGTAGGCCAGCGGCTTGGAGGCGGCGAACCAGTGGTCCCAGAAGCGTTTGAGGTCGTATCCGTGCCCAGGCCCGGCGCTGAGCAGCCCAAGAAGAGTGAGTTTCGATTCCATGGCCGCGACTATACGCTGAGTGTATACGCGCGCGACATACTCCGTGAGGAGGATATGCACGAGCATGTCCTTGCTGTTGGGTGGGGGTGTCGCGGCGAATAAACCAACAGGCCAGCCTGTGTTTGACAGACCCTGGCCGGCATCTTAGGTTAGGTTAGGTTGACCTTTGTACTTCAGGTGTGGGGAGAGTAGATGCCGATCGGGGTCCTCAGGGCCGTTGTCGCCCCCGTTCTCAGACAGTGGCGGAGGTGAGTGCTCGCGTGATCGCACGCCGCCCGGCCATCCTCCTGACCGCGGCCATCCTGCTGGCCCTGTGCGTCCTGGCCTCCCTGTTCGTCGGCTCCTCCCGGATCCCCGCCGGCCAGGTCGCCCACTACCTGCTCCACCCCGACGCCTCCAACGTCAGCTACAACATCAACGTCCTGCGCGTGCAGCGCACCATCATGGGCGTGCTCGTGGGCGCCGCTCTGGCGGTGGCCGGCGCGGTGATGCAGGCCGTCACCCGCAACCCCCTGGCCGAGCCCGGGCTGCTCGGTGTCAACGCCGGCGCCTCGCTGGGCATCGTCCTGGGAACCGCCGTGCTCGGCGTGCTCCCGGTCCCCAACCAGCTGGCCCTGGCCGCTGGAGGAGCCCTGGTGGCGACCGCACTCGTCCAGGTCATCGGCATGATTGGCGCCTCGAGCTCCTCGCCGGTGCGCCTGGTGCTCATCGGTGTCGCCTTCTCGGCCTTCGCCGGGGCGGTCATCCGGGGCGTCGTCCTGACGATGCCGAACCTGTTCCGCACCTTCATCGACTGGGAGGTCGGCTCCCTGACCCGCACCGACATCCCCCTGCTACCCGTGGCGGCCCTCGTGGTGGCGGGGACCGGGGCGGCCATCCTGCTGGCCGGCGCCCTGGACAACATCGCCCTGGGTGACGACGTCGCAGCCGCGCTGGGCACCCGGGTCGCCCTCGTACGGAGCCTGAGCCTGGTGGTCGTCACACTCCTGTGCGCCACCGCCACAACGGTGGCCGGCCCCATCGGGTTCGTCGGCCTCATGGCGCCGCTGACGGCCTCCTGGCTCATGGGACCCCACCGGGGCTGGATCGTGGCTCTGTGTGCCTTGGGCGGCCCCGTCGTCGTCCTGGCCGCCGACGTCCTGGGCCGCGTCCTGGCCCGTCCCGGTGAGATGCAGGTCGGTCTGCTGACGGCCTTCGTCGGCTCACCCGTCCTGCTGCTCATGGTCCTGCGGATGAAGGACCGGGCCTCATGAGGGGAATCAGACCGGGCCGCGCCGTCTCTCCACCGCGTCTCCCCGCCACCACCGGCCCGCGCCGCAGCCTCCACGTGGGGGCTGACGCTGGACGCCTGTGGATCGTCGTCGGCCGCCGGTCGGTGCTCATCACCCCGCGCCACGTCATCGTCGGCCTCATGCTGCTGGTGCTCAGCCTCGCCGTGGCTGTGGTCTCCCTGCGGTTAGGGAAGTTCCCCGTCACCACCCAGGAGGTCATCGATGCGCTCCAGGGGCAGGGGCGCAAGATCGTCCAGGTCGTCGTCGTGAAGTGGAAGCTGCCCCGGATCGTGCTGGGGCTCGTGGCGGGCCTGGCCCTGGGCGTGGCCGGCGCCCTCTTCCAGACCATCACCCGCAACCCCCTGGGCTCGCCCGACCTCATTGGCTTCAGCACGGGCGCGCAGACCGGGATCCTCGTCAGCATCCTCCTCCTGCCCGGCTCCATGCTCTCGGCCTCCCTGGCCTCCTTCATCGGCGGGGCCGCCGTCGGCACGGTGACCTACCTCGTCTCCCTGCGCGGCGGATTCACCGGCCTGCGCTTCATCCTCGTGGGGATCGCCATCAGCTCCATGCTCGTCTCCGTCAACCGCTGGCTGCTGGTACGGGTCGACGACGACGAGGGCCTGGGCGCCCTCAAGGCCATCACCGGCACCCTCGGGGCCGCCCGGTGGCCGGTGGTGGCCCCGACCTGCCTGGCCATCGGGGTCACCGTCGCCCTCATCCTGCTGGCCTCCCGCCACCTGCAGGTCCTGTCCCTGGGGGAGCAGGTGGCCACCATCCTGGGCAGCCCCACCCGCCGAGCCAGCGCCGCCCTCATCCTGCTGGGCACCGTGCTGGTGGCGGTGGTGACGATGGCGGCCGGCCCCATCGGCTTCGTGGCCCTCGTGGCGCCCCACCTGGCCCGCCTCCTCACCGGCTCCCCGCACTCCCCGCTGCTCGTGAGCGGCCTGACCGGGAGCCTTCTGATGGTGGGCTCCGACCTGCTCAGCCAGCTCGTGCTCGAGTCGATGCCCGTGAGCGTGGTGACCAACGCCGTCGGCGGCCTCTACCTCATGGTGGCGCTGACCGTGGCAGCGCGCGGAAGGAGATCCCTGTGACCGACCTGCCCTCCACCGAGGCGAACACCGCCGCCGGACCGGCCGCCCCCAGGGCTCGCCTGGCCGCCCGGGGTGCGACCATCGCCTACGAGCGCCACGTGGTCTCCCGCAACCTCGACGTCGACATCCCCGCCGGTGTCTTCACCGCCATCGTGGGGCCCAACGCCTGCGGGAAGTCCACGCTGCTGCGCGCCCTGGCCCGATTGCACCGGCCCGCCCGAGGAGCGGTACTCCTCGACGGCGCAGACATCGTCCGCCTGGGCACCAAGGAGGTCGCCCGCCGGGTCGGCCTGCTGCCTCAGAGCGCCACCGTGCCCGGCGGCATGCTGGTGCGCGACCTCGTGGCCCGCGGTCGCTTCCCCCACCAGGGCCTGTTCCGCCAGTGGTCGCAGCAGGACAGGCAGGCCGTCGAGGAGGCCATGGAGATGGTGGGGGTCACCGAGCTGGCCGCCCGCCCCGTCGACGAGCTCAGCGGTGGCCAGCGCCAGCGCGTGTGGATCGCCCTGGCCCTGGCCCAGGGCACCGAGACGATCCTGCTCGATGAGCCCACCACCTTCCTCGACCTGGCCCACCAGGTCGACATCCTCCAGCTGTGCCGGCGTCTCAATGCCGACGGCCGCACGGTGGTGGCCGTCCTGCACGACCTCAACCAGGCGGCGCGCTGCGCCGAGCACATGATCGTCATGCACGAGGGCCGCATCCGCACCACCGGCTCCCCGCGCGAGATCCTCACTGAGGACCTCATCGAGGAGGTCTTCGGCCTGGCGGCCGTCATCGCCCCCGACCCGGTGGCCGGCACCCCCATGGTGGTGCCCCGTCACCTGGGCGCGGTCGTGCCGGCCGGCCCTGACCCTGCCGGGGCCCGCTCCGCTCCCACCGACTCCACCGGAGGTCCGGCCCCACAGTCTTCTGCCGATCCCGCCTCGGCAGGAACCAGCCCGACTGCTCGTTCCCAGCAGGACGGACAAGAAAGGAACACAGATAGATGAACGCATCCTCGCGGCGCTCCAGCCGCCTGAGGCAGGGCCTCCTCGCCGTGGCGGCCATGGTGCTGAGCACCGGCCTGGTGGCCTGCGGCTCCTCCAACAGCTCGACCTCCGCATCCTCCGCCGGCTCCGCCGGGGCCTCCGGGGCGGCTTCAGCCGGGGCCTCCGGTGCCGCCTCGGCCGCGGCCTCCCCCAAGGTCACCTGGCCGGTCACCATCAAGGGGGACGACGGCGTCGACGTCGAGATCAAGGCCGAGCCCAAGAGCATCGTGTCCACCTCCGTGACCCTGACCGGATCGCTGCTGGCCCTCGACGCCCCGGTGGTCGCCTCGACGCCGGCCAAGAAGAAGGATGAGAAGACCGACGACAACGGCTTCTTCACCCAGTGGTCCAAGCAGGCCACCGACAAGGGCGTCAAGGCCATCGACGGCACCGAGGACAACCTCGCCCAGACGGTCGCGGGCAGCGACCCTGACCTCATCATCGTGGCCAAGACGGGACAGGACTCGGCTGCCAAGGTCGTCGAGAGCCTGCGCCAGCTCGAGGTGCCCGTCCTCGTCATCGACTACGGCTCGCACTCCTGGCAGGACGTCACCAAGACCCTGGGGCAGGCCACCGGCCGCCAGACTAAGGCCGACGCCGTCGTCAAGGACTACACCACCAAGGCCGAGAAGGCCAAGGGCGCCATCTCCGTCCCGAAGGGGGCGACCTCGGTCTTCACCGTCCCCGGGGACGGCACCAAGGGCGCCAACGCCTTCACCGAGGAGGCCCCGCAGGCCCAGCTCCTCAAGGACCTGGGCTTCACCATTGCTGCCGTCCCTGACAGCGTCAAGGGTGACCAGTCCATGGGTGAGCGCAAGGACATCGTCCAGCTCTCGCCCGAGAACGTCCAGGCGGGACTGACCGGTGAGAACTGGGTCGTCATTGCCGCAGACGAGACCGCGAAGAACGCCATCACCACCAACGAGACCTTCAGCTCGGCGGCCCCGGTGACCGGAGGCAAGGTGCAGTACATGCCGCCCTCGTCCTTCCGGTTGGACTACTACTCGGCCCTCGAGATGCTCGACGCCGTCCAGAAGGCCTACCCCAAGGCCTCCTGAACCGCTGACGACCTGAGCGTCAACGTGCTGGTGCCCCGGGCTCTCGGCCCGGGGCACCAGCACATATCGATGGCATCGACTCCCGCAGCCGAGCACTGCTGGGGAGCAGACCCCTCAGCTCCAGGCGACCGAGTAGTACTGAGTCTCCTGGAACTCGCGGATCCCTTCACGCGCGCCCTCACGCCCGATGCCGGACTGCTTGACGCCGCCGAAGGGGGCGGCGGGATCGGATACGAGCCCACGGTTGATGCCGACCATCCCAACCTCCATGCGCTCGGCCAGGCGCAGCGCCCACCCGAGGTCGCGGGAGAAGACGTAGCCCGACAGCCCGTAGTCCGTATCGTTGATCCACGTCAGCAGCTCGTCCTCGTCGTCCCAGGTGACGATCGGGGCGACGGGGCCGAAGATCTCGGTGCGCACGATCTCCGCGTCGGGGGCGACATTCGTCAGGACCCGCACCGGGACGAACGACCCCGGAGACTCCTGGGGCCAGGAGGACTCGGCGTGGACGACGGCGCCCCCGGCCACCGCCCCGTCCACCAGGGCGTTGATCTTGTCGCGGGCAACCGGTGTCACCAGGGGGCCGATCTGGTTCGCCTCGTCCGCCAGGGCCGGCCCCACCCTCAGGTCGCGGACGACGGCGGAGAACTTCTCGGTGAACTCCTGGGCGACGTCCTGGTGGACGTAGAAGCGGTTGGCGGCGGTGCAGGCCTCGCCACCACCCCTGAGCTTGGCCTGAACAGCGCCCGTCACCGCGGCGTCGACATCGGCGTCGGCCGCCACCACGAAGGGCGCGTTGCCCCCGAGCTCCATGGACGACACCAGCACCTTCTCCGCCGCCTGCTTCATGAGCACACGGCCGACCTGAGTCGACCCGGTGAAGGAGACCGCTCGGACCCGGGGGTCCTCCAGCCACGTCGTCGACACCTCCGCGGAACGGCTCGAGGGCACGATGTTCACCACGCCCGCGGGCACGCCGGCCTGCAGGATCAGATGGCTCAGTGCCACCGCTGTCAGAGGTGTGAGGGATGCGGGGCGGAGTACCACCGTGCATCCGGCGGCCAGGGCCGGGGCGATCTTGCGGGTCCCCATCGCCGCCGGGAAGTTCCAGGGGGTAATCATGGCGACCACCCCGATCGGCCGGTGCGTGACGATCGTTCGGGTACCGCCCGCCGGGGAGGTGCCGAAACCGCCCTCGGTGCGCACCGCCTCCTCGGAGAACCATCGGAAGAACTCCGCTGCGTAGAGAACCTCCGCCCTGGCGTCATCCAGGGACTTACCGTTCTCGGCGCTGATGAGTACCGCGAGCTCCTCGACCTGTCCCACCATGAGGTCGAACAGGGTCCGCAACAGCTCCGCGCGCTGCCGGGGCGGGGTGGCGCTCCAGGCAGGCAGCGCCTCGGAGGCCGCGTCGACGGCGCGTGCGGCATCCGCCGGAGTCGCATCCGTGCAGCGTGCGAATACGGCGTTGCTGGCGGGGTCGACGACGTCGAAGGTTCCGCCGTCGGAGGCTGCCGTCATCCGCCCGCCCAGGAGCATCCCCTCCTCGGGGCGGATCCTGTGCAGGTAGTCGGCCAGAGCCGGGTGGGCTCCGAGGGTGGTGTACGCCGCTGTGTCAGTTGCCGCGCCGGGTCGTGTGTCAGCCATGGTTGTGCTCCCTGAGTATCGACTGTCGCCTGCCACGCATCACGGGTAGAGACCGCGGGAGACGTGGGCCTCGGCGACGCGCTTGACGGCCATCGTCGTCGCGGCGGTGCGCAGCGAGAGTCCGTGCTCCCTGGAGAAGTCTGTGACCTCGTTCCAGGCCTTGTCCATCCTGGTGCGCAGGCGCTCATTGACCTCCTTCTCGGTCCACCAGTAGGACTGGTTGGCCTGTACCCACTCGAAGTAGGACACGATGACGCCACCGGCGTTGGCGAGGATATCCGGTACGACCAGGATCCCCTTGTCGGCCAGGATCGCGTCGGCCGCGGGCGTTGTCGGGCCGTTGGCGCCCTCAACGACCAGCTTGGCGTCGATCAATGGCGCGGTCTGCTCGGTGATGACCCCTTCGACCGCTGCAGGAACAACGACGTCGCAGGCGACGGCGAACAGCTCGCTCGCAGGGATCGGGTCCGCGCCGGGGAACCCGTCGACGGTGCCGGTCTCATCCACGAAGGCCTCGAGTGCGGGGATGTCGATGCCCTTGTCGTTGCGAATCGTGCTGTAGACGTCCGCCACGGCCAGAACCTTCACGCCCGCCTCGTGGAGGAAGCGGGCAGCGCCGCGACCGACTTTGCCGAAGCCCTGAACGATCGCGGTGGCCTGCGAGGGATTCACTCCGATGCTCTCCATCGCGTTGAGGACGGAGTAGACGACGCCGCGGGAGGTGGCGGCGGCCCGCCCCTGTGACCCGCCGAGGTTGACCGGCTTGCCCGTGACGGTTCCCAGAACCGTGTGCCCGGTGGCCACCGAGTAGGTGTCCATCATCCAGGCCATGGTCTGCTCGTCGGTCCCCATATCGGGAGCCGGGATGTCCTTGTCGGGGCCGATCAGGGGGATCAGCTCCGAGGTGTAGCGGCGGGTCAGTCGCTCGAGCTCTCGTTCCGAGTGGGCCCGGGGGTCCACCTGGACCCCTCCCTTCGCGCCGCCGTAGGGCAGATCGAGAAGAGAGCACTTCCATGTCATCCACATGGCCAGCGCTCGGACCTCGTCGAGGTCCACGTTGGGGGAGTAACGGATCCCTCCCTTCGCGGGGCCGCGAGAGATGTTGTGCTGGACGCGGTGGCCGATATGCAGCTCCATCGTGCCGTCGTCGCGTCGCAGTGGGATGGCGACCGTCACCTCTTTACGGGCGGTCTCAAGCATGCGGCGCATTCCGTCGTCGAAGCCGAGGAACTGGATCGCCTCGGCGAGCTGCGCCCGTGCATCGGTGAGGGGGTGAGGGGTCGAGGGCATGGAGCTACCTCCTGGGTCGGTCGGGTGGATCAGCGTGATCCGGGGCCGGTGCGGCCTTAAGACGTGGGTGGAAGAGGGGATCAGGGCTGGTCTCGGAGCGCCTGCTCGAGGATCTCCATGCCTTCGGCGAACAGCTCGTCCGGCATGGTCACCGGTGGCAGGAGGCGGATGACATTGCCGTAGGTGCCGCAGGTGAGCAGGATCAGACCGCGTGAGCGCGCGGCCTGCGCGACGGCGGCGGTCAGTGCGGCATCGGGCTTCTGCGAGTCGGGGTCGACGAGCTCGAGAGCCATCATGGCGCCCTTGCCCCGGACCTCGCCGATGCGGGGGTCCTTCGCCTTCCACTGCTCCATCAGGCGGATGCCGGTCTCGCCGATCGTGCGGGCCCGTCCCAGGAGATCGTGCTCCTCGATCATGTCCAGGGTCGCCAGGGCGGCGGCACAGGCCAGGGGGTTACCGCAGTAGGTGCCGCCAAGGGCGCCCGGTTCGGCGGAGTCCATGATCTCGGCCGAACCGGTGACCGCCGACAAGGGGGTGCCTCCGGCTAGGCCCTTGGCGGTCGTCACCAGGTCGGGAACGACTCCCTCGTGGTCGCAGGCGAACCACGCCCCGGTGCGGGCGATTCCCGACTGGATCTCATCGGCGATGAAGACCGCGCCGTTGTCATGGCACCAGCGCTGGAGCGCGGTGAGGAAGCCGGGCGCCGGCACGATGAACCCGCCTTCGCCCTGAATGGGCTCGATGATGACGGCGGCGACGGAGGATGCCCCCACCTGCTTCTCGATCTGACTGATCGTGCGCTCGGCGGCGGCCTCGCCGTCCAGTCCGTCGCGGTACGGGTAGGAGCCGGGGACCCGGTAGAGCTCAGGGGAGAAGGGGCCGAAGCCGCCCTTGTAGGGGGCGACCTTGGCCGTCAGTCCCATGGTCAGGGAGGTGCGTCCGTGGAAGGCGTGGTCGAAGCAGACCACTGCCTGGCGGCCGGTGTGCTTGCGTGCGAGCTTGATGGCGTTCTCGACGGCCTCCGCCCCGGAGTTGAACAGCGCGGTCTTCTTCGGGAAGCTGCCCGGGGTCAGGGCGTTCAGGCGTTCGGCGACCTCGACGTATCCGGCGTACCTCGTGACGGCGAAGGAGGTGTGCGTCAGGTTCTCGGCCTGCTCCTGGATCGCAGCGACGACGGGCGCCGCCGCACCGCCCACGGTTGTCACCGCGATGCCGGATCCGAAGTCGATGAGACGGTTGCCGTCCACGTCCTCCAGGACGCCTCGGTCCGTGCGCCGTGCGAAGGTCGGCATGGCTGCGGTCAGGGCGCGTGGGAGTGCGGTACCTGCGCGTTCGTCGAGGGCGCGGGCCTCGGGACCGGGCAGAGGAGTGGCGAGATGAATGGTCTGGGGCAGCGTTGCCATATGGACCTCACAGTGTGTCGTGACGGGCGGAGAGCTGCAGTGGAACAGAGCGCTCCGGGGATGTCGTAGAAACGAGCTCGGCTATGAGTTCCGTCTCAGGTTATGCCCGCCTCTAGGCCTGATCACCTAAGCCCAATGCACAAAATCTCGCGAATCCTGTGCGTGATGCATAGAACAGTGTTTGAATCCAGGCATGGTGTTGGTGTCGGATCTCATCGATGGAGCGGACCTGGGGGTTCGCGCGGTGCTTCTGCCCGCACCGCACGCCGCGGTCACCTGGGTTGTCGCGACCGAGCTCCTCCAACCGGCCTCCTACCTCGAGGGCGGCGAGCTCGTTCTCACCACGGGTCTCGTCATGGCCGATGCGGAGGCGGCCACGTGGCGGGAGTACGTGGCATCACTGGTCGAGGCAGGAGTCGCGGCTCTCGGACTGGGGACCGGCATCGCCTTCGACACCGTGCCCGAGGACCTGCGCGAGGCCTGCAGGGCCGGGCGTCTCAATCTCATCGAGGTCCCCCTCGAGGTCTCCTTCGCCTCCATCAGCCGCGAGGTCGGGGCCATGCTTCAGGCCACCGAACCTGAGATCGGTGCCGAGGGGGCGGGAGACGAGGAGACCCTGGTCCTGCAACAGCTGACGCGTGCAGCCGCCAAGGACAACCAGAGCGCGATCATGCGCGCCCTGGCCTCGATCCTCCGGGGCGAGGTGTCCCTGCGGGATGCCACGGGACGCACCGTGGTCGGTCCCTTCGGGCCGGAGGCGACGGGAATCGACGACGAGGTCGCCGAGTGCATCGCCAGGATCCGTCCGGCAGGGATGCGAGGAGCCGGGGCGGTCGGCCTCGGCGACATGCGGCTGGTCGTCCGCCCGGTCGGCATCACCGGCGAGCCCGAGCGCTACCTGGCGACCGTTCAGCGCGAGACGCTCACGCGCGCTCAGACCCTGGGGGTCGATCTCGCCTGGTCGTTTCTGAATCTCATCGCCGAGTCCTCCAAGGCCTTCACCGGATGGCTCCTCCAGCTCGTGGGGGCCTCCACCCGGCATCTCCTGGCGGGTGACATCGCGCAGGGGCTGGCGCTGGCGGACCAGGTTCAGGAGCTCGTCCTCACCCGCCTGCCGTCTCCGGAGCGGCGATCGGTGCCCGCTACCGGTGGTGGTCATCAGTGGCGGGTTGTCTGCCTCGAGGGTGGCAGTGCTGACGTTGCCGGGCTCTCCACAGTGCTGGCCCGCCTGCTCGTCGAGAGTCGGGGGGCTCCGGTGGGGGAGCGGCTTCTGTGGCGCACGGACCGGGGCGGGACCCGCCTGATGATCCTCGGTGAGGTCGAGCGCGTTCCCTCCCTTCTTGAGGACGGCAGTGTCACGCCCTGGACGGAGCGGATGCGGATCGGCGTCAGCGGTCCTGTCGGCGTCACTGATCTGCCGCGGGGCGCACAGCAGGCGCTGTCCGTCTGCACCGGAACTCGGCAGCTCGGACAGGCGGTGCGCTGGGAGACCTCGGGACTGCCGTCGGTCACGGACCTCCTGGACGAGGATCGGGCCCAAGCCTTCGCCCGCGCTCGCCTCGGGGGCGTCGCCGATCAGCCCGAGCTGCTCGAGCTGTTGAGGATCTACCTCAGCGAGGCCGGGGCGGTGCAGCGCATCGCCGAGCGTCTGGGGGTGCATCGCAACTCCGTCCCCGCACGTCTTGTGCGCCTGAGGAGGGCACTCGGCGTCGACATCGAGGATGCCGAGCAGCGGGCGAATTTGTGGTTTGCGTTACATTTTTGGGCGGAGTGACGGTTTGTCATCTCGCACAAGGGTGACTTTTCCGCGTTTTGATGCGATTCCTTGAAGTGTGGAACGTGATGTTCGACATACCTGGTGGTGTGTGTTTACTATTACGCCGTCACCTAGGACCTTAGCCCGCGTTGTTGTTACAGGACTTGTGCCGCGTCGGGCTCCAGCGGCGATGTGGCCTGCGCCGGTCCGGCGTGAGCTTGGGCAGCAGATGCCTGAGCCGTCTCATTTTTTCGACTCTCGACACCTCTCGTCTCGACTCTCATCTCGACACCGACGTCCCGCCAAAGCCAAGAAGCAGAGTGATTCACATGAGCCTTCCTCTCCTCCAGAATTTTATTGACGGACGATTTGTTCCGGCAACCACCGATACCACGTTCGACGTCGTGGATCCTCGAACGGAACAAGTCGTGGCGCAGTGCCCGGTCTCGGGTTCCGCCGATGTCGACGCCGCCTACGACGCCGCCCTCAAGGCATTCGAGAGCTGGCGGCTGACAACGCCGGCGGAACGGCAGATGCTCCTGCTCCGGCTCGCCGACGCCCTGGAGGCCAACGCCGACCGTCTCGTCGAGGCTCAGCGCCGCAACACCGGTCAGCTCGCCGAGATGATCCGGGCGGAGGAAGTCGTGACAGGGGCCTCTCAGCTGCGGTTCTTCGCCGGGGCCGCCCGTCTCCAGTCGGGTGTCGCCTCGGGGGAGTACGCCGAGGGTCTGAACTCGCAGATTCGCCGCGAGCCCATCGGCGTCGTCGGGCAGATCGTCCCGTGGAACTACCCCTTCATGATGCTCATCTGGAAGGTCGGGCCCGCTCTGGCCGCAGGCAACACGGTGGTGCTCAAGCCGAGTGCCAACACGCCCGAGAGCGCCATCGTCTTCGCTGAGATCGCCAGTGAGATCCTCCCGCCAGGGGTCTTCAACCTGGTGCTCGGCACCGGGGAGACCGGGCGGCTCATGAGCTCCCACCCGGTGCCCGGGCTGGTCGCGCTCACAGGTTCAGTGCGCGCCGGCTCGGATCTCGCTGAACAGGCGGCCGGAAACGTGACTCGTGTTCACCTCGAGCTGGGAGGCAAGGCCCCTGCCGTCGTCTTCGCCGATGCCGACATCGAGGCGGCTGCCGAGGGCATCGCCGCCGCAGGGACGTTCAACGCCGGGCAGGACTGCACCGCCGCCACCCGCGTGCTGGTCGAGGCCTCGGTGGCCAAGGAGTTCACCGATGCGCTGGTGCGTCACGTCGAGTCCTTGCGGACCGGTCCGATTCCGGAGGAGGAGGCGTTCTACGGCCCTCTGAACAACGCCCGTCACTTTGCCTCCGTGCAGAAGATCGTTGAGGAGCGGCCCGCACACTCCCACCTGCTGACCGGTGGTCACCGCGTCGGCGAGAGCGGGTACTACTACGCGCCCACTGTCATCTCGGGGCTCAAGCAGGACGACGCGCTCGTGCAGCAGGAGGTCTTCGGGCCGGTCCTGACCGTTCAGGAGTTCTCCTCCGACGACGAGGCCCTGGCCCTGGCCAACGGTGTGGACTACGCCCTGTCCTCGTCCATCTGGACGACCGACCACCAGCGTGTCCTGCGATTCAGCAGGGACCTGGACTTCGGCTGCGTGTGGGTGAACTGCCACATCCCCCTCGTCGCGGAGATGCCGCACGGCGGCTTCAAACGGTCCGGCTACGGCAAGGACCTCTCCGTCTACGGCGTGGAGGACTACACGCGTATCAAGCACGTCATGAGTGCTCTGTGACCTCCCGGAAGCTAACAGGAGATCACCCCCATGCGCATTCTGACGGCTTTCACCAATTCGCTCGGCGGCAGAGACTCCTACCACCTGGGGGTATCTCTCGCTGAAGCGTTCTCGTGCCCACTCGATCTCGTCACCGTCGTCAAGGGCGGCGGAGGGCGCTACGTCCTTGATGTCACCGATCACGCCTTCCAGGACGTCGTTGCCACGCAGGTCGACGACTGGATGACGGAGATCATGGAGGAGCATCGGCCCCGTGTGCCGGTGAGCAAGTACCTGCGGTACAGCCTCTCCTTCCCCGAGGGCATCATTGCCTCGGCCGAGGAGCTCAAAGCCGACCTGCTCGTAGCCGGCGGGGGCCGTCACGGGGTCCTGGGACGAGTGTCCCTCGGCTCCGTGGGGCAGACCCTGCTCAACTCCTCGACAGTTCCGGTCGCCCTGTCCCCGCGCGGCATGAGGCACGCCCCTCTCGACGGGCTCTCACGCATCACGGTCATGCTGGGCGAGTCCGGCAGGTGGAGGGGAGTGCTCAGTAAGGCCAGGACCTTCGCAGACAGAGCCGGTGTCCCGTTGCGTCTCGTCACGGTGGCCACCGGGGACTCACAGGACACCGCGGAGATCGAGAAGCGGACCGAGGCCCTGCTCGCCGAGGTGCGCCTGGATCTCACCGGACTGGATGATCAGCGTGTCCAGATCGTTCACGCCCACTCCATGAGCGCCGCCGTGCTGGCCATGGAGTGGAATAGGAATGAGCTGGCCTTCCTGGGGTCGGCGCGCCTGGCCCAGAGCGGGCGCCTGTTCCTGGGGCCGGACGCCAACAAGATCCTGCGGGTCCTGCCGGTGCCGCTCGTCGCCGTCCCGGCTGATCCGGCCGACGTCGGAGGTGGAACATGAGCGCCGCGACCACCAGCTCTGGAGGCGGGCTGTCGAAGAAGGGACTGGCCGAGGGCTCTGTCGGTCTGCTCGGCGCCATCATCATCGGGGTGTCCTGCATCGCGCCCCCGTACACCCTCACCGGCGCGCTGGGGCCGACCGCCTCAGAGGTGGGCGAGCAGGTACCGGCGATCTTCCTCGTCGGATTCATCCCGATGCTCCTGGTCGCCTTCGGGTACCGAGAGCTCAATGCGGCGATGCCCGACTCGGGCACATCCTTCACCTGGGGGACGCGTGCCTTCGGTCCGTGGATCGGGTGGATGAACGGATGGGGGCTGATTGTGGCGACCGTCGTCGTCCTGTCGAACCTTGCGGCCATCGCCGTCGACTTCTTCTATCTGTTGCTCGCACAGGTGACTCGCAATTCCGCCATTGCGGATCTCTCCGACAACGTATGGGTCAATACCCTCACCTGCCTGGTCTTCATCACGCTGGCGACCTGGATCGCGTACCGCGATATGCAGACCACCCAGAAGCTCCAGTACTGGTTGGTGGGGTTTCAGCTGACGGTGTTCCTCGGCTTCGGCGCGGTGGCCATTTACCGCTACTTCACCGGAACCGCCGTCAATCCGACACCCGTGAAGCTCGAATGGTTCAATCCCTTCGCCGTCGACTCGCTGGGGACTTTCGTGGCGGGCGTGTCCCTGTCCTTGTTCATCTACTGGGGCTGGGACGTGTCGCTGACGGTCAATGAGGAGGCCGACGACGCCAGCTCCACTCCAGGGCGCGCCGCCGTGCTCACTGTCATGACAATTGTCTCGGTGTACATGTTCGTCACGATCGGATCCATGATGTTCGCCGGCCTGGGGGAGGATGGGATAGGACTGGGCAATCCTGCGATCCAGGACAATGTCTTCTTCGCCTTGGCCAGACCGGTTCTGGGGCCGTTCGCGATCCTCCTGTCGACGGCGGTGCTGGTCTCGTCCGCGGCGTCCTTGCAGTCCACCTTCGTCTCTCCCGCCCGCACCTTGCTGTCGATGGGATACTACGGGGCGATGCCGGAGAAACTCGGTGAGATCTCTCCGCGCTTCCTCACCCCTGGTCGCGCAACAGTCGTCTCGGCGATCGCCGCCTCGACCTTTTATACCCTGCTGCGCTTTGTATCCACCTCCGTCCTGTGGGACACGGTTCAGACCCTGGGGGCGATGATCGCCTTCTATTACGGGCTCACCGCCTTCGCCGCGGTATGGTACTTTCGAGGGAAATGGTTCTCCTCAGTGAGGAACTTCTTCTTCACGCTGGTCTCGCCGGGACTGGGAGGTCTCATCCTCTTCTCGCTCCTCGGCCTGACCCTGAAGGACTCCCTCGACCCGGAGTATGGGTCGGGATCGCAGGTCTTCGGCGTCGGTCTCGTCTTCGTCCTCACCCTCGCCCTCATTCTCCTGGGCGTGGTACTGATGCTTGTGCAGTACGTCCGAGCACCGGCCTTCTTCCGTGGGGAGGTGATCGCACGATCCGACGCTGTCACTGAGGAGATGAAGGTGGCGACTGTCTATGAAGACGGCGACGACGCCTACCCGCTCCGTGCTGCGTCGTGACCGCCGGTGAACCGGAGTGAACGCGCACACATGAAAACAGCTCCCTCCGCGCCAGGCCGGCGGAAGGAACTGAGAGGAAACACATTGTCATCGCATCGACGGACACAGCTGATCGATGCGCCGGTAATCAAACACACGATATGTGGACGCCAGGCCGGACCACGAAGGAGTGAGCAATGAGCATCAACATGGAGCGAGTCGCTGAGCTGACGGAGATCGAGTCCAAGCGCCTCAACGAACGGACCAAGGGATCCGGCGACATGTACAACCGCGCGAGGAACAGTCTCTCCGGCGGAGTCGCCTCCTCATACCAGCTGCGCGAGCCCTGGCCCATTTACCTCGAACGGGGGCAGGGGCCGAAGGTCTGGGATGTTGACGGCAACGAGATGTGGGACTTCCACAACGGCTTCGGGTCGATGCTTCAGGGGCATGCCCACCCGGTGATCGGTGAGGCCGTTCTGGAGCGGTACGGCAAGGGTACCCACTTCGCCGCCCCGACCGAGGACGCTCTGGCGGTGGCGGAGAACCTCTCGAGCAGGTGGGGGCTGCCGAAGTGGCGCTACACGAACTCGGGCTCGGAGTCCACGATGGATGCCATCCGCATCGCACGCGCCTACACCGGTCGCGACACGGTCATGAAGATCTTCGGCTCCTACCACGGGCACCACGACACCGTCATGGTCTCGATCGGCGTCGAGTACGACAAGATCGGTGACCGCGACAACCTGGCCTCCCTGCCCTACGGAGGCGGCATCCCCGACGCCACCGTCCAGATGACGGTGCCGGTTCCCTTCAACGATGCCGAGGCCATGGAACGCCGCATCGTCCGGCTGACCGATGAGGGTCGTAAACCCGCCTGCGTCATCATGGAGCCGGCCATGATGAACCTGGGTGTCGTGCTGCCGGAACCGGGTTACCTGGAGAAGGTTCGTGATATCACCCGGCGACACGGCGTCGTCCTGATCTTCGACGAGGTCAAGACCGGCCTGTGCATCGGTCCGGGTGGCGCCACCAAGCGCTTCGGAGTGACTCCCGACATGGTGACCATGGCCAAGGCCCTCGGTGCCGGTCTGCCCTCGGGCGCCATCGGAGGCACCGAGGAGGTCATGTCCGTCGTGGAGGACCACACCGTCTTCCAGGTCGGCACCTACAACGGCAACCCCCTGGCGATGGCCGCCGTTCGGGCCAACCTCGAGAAGGTCCTCACCCCGGAGGCCTACGCCCACCTCGACCACCTCAACGATCGCATTCTCGCGGGTTGCACGGAGGTCATTGAGCGCTACAACCTTCCGGGCTACGCGGTGGGCGTCGGCGGCAAGGGGTGCGTCACCTTCTCCCCCAAGAAGGTCGTCGACTACGAGTCCTTCAAGGAGCACCAGAACGCGGAGCTGTCCGAGCTCGCGTGGCTGTTCAACATGAACCGGGGGATCTTCATGACTCCGGGCCGCGAGGAGGAGTGGACCCTGTCAGTGACCCACACGGATGAGGCGATCGACGCCTACGTCAGCTGCTTCGAGGAGCTTGCCGAGGCGATCACCTCCAAGTGACGTCAGCACTCTCTGATCTCATGGGGGCCACCGAAGACGTCGGTGGCCCCCATGAATCGTGTCCTGCCCGCGGTGGCGCTCGGTGGCACTCAGCGGCGTTTCCAGGCGCGGATCCTCGTGCGGAAGGAGGTGAAGGGCGCCACCGTGTTGATGTGGATCCACTTGGCCACCGGCCAGGCCGACGGCGTCGAGGAGGCCCACGCCCGCTGCCCGGAGGTGAAGAGCTCCTCCCGACTCAGCGATGCCACGAGGGCGACGACGCCGTCGACCCTGTCCCGAAAGGCCTCCTGAAGCCGGGGCAGTGGGGCATCGTGCCATCGCTCGTAGAAGGTGCTGTAGAGGTCGCCGAGCCGGTTCCACCGGTAGCCGGGTGCGGGCGTGACCACCTCGCATCCGGCCTGCTCATCGCGTTCCCAGCCCAGCAGCAGTGCCATCCACCCCAGCTGGTAGGCGAGCATCTGCGCCGGCGTGCGGTCCACCCCGTCCTTGAGCGTGTGGAGTTCGGAGGCGGGGACGTCGTCGAACTCGGCGATGAACAGCTCAGCGCGCTTGCGGATCTCCGCGATGAGCTCCTCACCGGAGGCGTAGTCCTTCACGGCGGTCTCCTTCTTCGTCCTCGCTGGCCCGCCGGTGGCAGTCGGAGGCGTGCGATCGTAGGTTAACCCTCGCGGTCGTGCCCTTAACCTACGAACCCGAGACTTAACCTACGAACTCGCGGCCCCCAGCCCCGCCTAGTCCTGCGCCGTGACCCCGACGTCGGCCATCTTCCGCTCCGTCCACGGGGCGACGATGAACAGGATGATGGCCACGGCGACCGTCACGGCCCCCAGGCCGTAGTAGTAGGTGGAGTTTGCGATGTTCTCCGTCCTGGAGATGATGAAGCCGGCCAGCCCCTGACCAGTGGCCGTCGTCAGCAGCCACAGACTCATTGTCTGGGAGGCGAAGTTCTTGGGTGCCAGCGCCGACGTCGTGGACAGGCCCACTGGGGACAGGAAGAGCTCGGCGACGGTCTGGATGATGAAGACCACCGCCAGGAACCACCAGGGGGACAGCTTTGCGCCGCCCGGCCAGATCTGGAAGCCGTAGCCCAGGATGAAGGCCGATCCCCCGATGATGAGCACCGAGATCGCGAACTTCATGATGGTGGAGGGAAACCTGCCCGCCCGCCGGGTGAAGAGCCAGCCGATGAATGGTGCCAGGATGACGATCGTGGCGGGGTTGATGGACTGGTAGGTCTCGGGGGTGATGGCCCAGCCGAGCCACGGGATAGTGCCGTCGGTGTTGTCCTTGGCGAAGGTGGCCATCTTGCCGGCCGCCTGCTCGGAGATCATGAAGAACAGGACCGCCCCGATCCACAGGGGGATGTAGGCGCGCAGGTGCGTGCGCTCGCGGGCCGTGACCTTGGGGGAGCGGAACATGAGGACGAAGTAGCCCAGGGCGGCACCGGCCGGGATGATGAGCATGGTCGCGGAGATGGCGTCGAGCAGGCTGCCGGTCAGGGCGTTGAGGACCGAGACGAGTGCGGCCGCGGCCACCACGGTCAGGAGCGAGGCGAGTACGAAGCTCCGGCGCTCCTGGGGGCGGATGGGGTTGGGAACGGTGAAGGCGAAGGCGGAGAGCTTGTGTCGGCCGTAGATGAAGGCGATCAGGGCCACCCCCATGCCGACGGCGGCTGAGAAGAAGCCGGCGTGGTAGCCGTAGTGCTCACGCAGCCAGCCGGTCACCAGCGGAGACGCCAGTGATCCGAGGTTGACCGACATGTAGAACAGCTGGAAGCCGGCGTCGCGCCGAGGGTCGTCGTCATCGTAGAGACCCCCGACGATCGTGGACAGGTTCGGCTTGATGAAGCCGGTTCCGACGGCCACCAGCACGATCCCCGTCCAGGCGAGGGCGGGCGTGGGGATGGACAGGCAGATGTGGCCGGCCATGATGACGACGCCGCCGTAGAGGGTGGACAGCCACGGTCCGATGATGCGGTCGGCGAAGATGCCCCCGGGGATGGCCAGCAGGTAGACGGCCGCACTGTAGGAGGCCAGGATGACCTGCCCGGAGTTGGCGCTCAGGCCCAGGCCGCCGCGGGCCACGGTGTCGGTGATGAAGTACAGCAGGATGGCGCGCATGCCGTAGTAGGAGAAGCGTTCCCACATCTCCACGTTGAGCATCCAGGGCAGCCCGCGGGGGTGGCCGAACAGCCCCCGGTCCTCCTTCGACGGCGTCGTGCGCAGGGTGGCGGGTCGCCACCGACTGGCGATCATCCGACCAGTATCGAGATCGTCCTCGACGGGAGTCGGGGTCGTTGACATGAGACTCTCCCTTCCTGTGGTCAGGTGAGGCGTGCTGCCGGACCGTCAGTGTCCGGCATGAACCACAGGTACCCATGCACCCTACCCCGACCGTGAGGTGATTTTGGGAGAACGTGAAGGCGGCTGAGCGAAGCGGCCCATGAGGTCGGCGAGTCGGGGACGCTCAATGCCCCCTCTGGGACCCATCGGCGGCAGCCGCGCCTCGCGGTCGTAGGTTAGTCCGCGGGATCGTGCGCTGAACCTACGACTCCGAGGGCCAACCTACGAACTCGCGGCGCTCCAGGTGCGGCTCGTCCAGGCGCTCCTAGTCCTGCGCGGCGACCTCGACGTCGGCCATCTGCCGCTGCGTCCACGGGGCGACGGCGAACAGCACCAGGGCCATGAGCAGCGTGGCCACGCCCAGGCCGTAGTAGTAGGTGGCGTCGGAGGCGTCCTCGGTCTGGGCGATGACGAAGCCGGCCACGCCCTGCCCGGTGGCGACACTGAGCCACCACAGCCCCATCGCCTGGGAGGCGAAGCTCTTGGGGGCCAGGGCGGTCGTCGTGGCCAGGCCGACCGGGGTCAGGAAGAGCTCGGCGACGGTCTGGATGACGTAGACCAGCGCCAGGAACCACCAGGGGGACAGGTGCTCCCCACCCGGCCAGATCTGGAAGCCGTAGCCCAACATGAGCGCCGAGAGCCCCACGATGAGCACCGCGATGACGAACTTCATGATGGTGGAGGGGAACCGGCCCGCCCTCCGGGTGAACAGCATGCCGACCATCGGGGCCAGGATCACGATCGCCGCGGGGTTGACCGACTGGTAGGCCTCCGCGGTGATCGACCAGCCGAACAGGGGCAGCCGCAGATCCGTGTTGGAGTCGGCGAAGGTGGCCATCTTGCCGGCCGCCTGCTCGGTGATCATGAAGAACAGGACCGCGCCGATCCACAGGGGGATGTAGGCACGCAGGTGCGTGCGCTCGGGGGCGGAGACCTTCGGGGAACGGAACATGACCACGAAGTAGGCCACGGCCGCACCGACCGGCACGAGCAGGCCCGCCGTGGCGACGGTGGTCACCAGGTTTCCGGTGATCGCCTTCAGAGTGGCCACGACAGCGCCGACGGCGACCAGGACGCCGAGGGAGCCCAGCAGCAGTCGCCGGCGTTCCTCGGGGCGGATGGGGCTGGGGACGGTGAAGGCGAAGGCGGAGAGCTTGTGGCGACCGTAGATGAAGGCGCCCAGGGCGAAGGCCATGCCGATGGCGGCCGAGGAGAAGCCGGCGTGGTAGCCGTAGTGCTCGCGCAGCCAGCCGGTCAGCAGGGGAGAGGCGAAGGCGCCGACGTTGATGGACATGTAGAACAGCTGGAATCCGGCGTCGCGCCGGATGTCATCGTCGTCGTAGAGGCCGCCGACGATGGTCGTCAGGTTCGGTTTGATGAAGCCGGTGCCCACGGCCACCAGCACGATCCCCGTCCAGGAGGTCACGGTGCTGGGGATGGTCAGGCAGATGTGCCCGGCCATGATGACCACGCCGCCGTAGAGGGTGGACAGCCAGGGCCCGATGATGCGGTCGGCGAAGATGCCTCCGGGGATGGCCAGGAAGTAGACGGCCATGCCGTAGAGCGCGATGACGACCTGTCCGCTGGTCTCGCTCAGGCCCAGGCCGCCGCGGGCGACCGTGTCGGTGATGAAGTACAGCAGGATGGCGCGCATGCCGTAGTAGGAGAAGCGTTCCCACATCTCCACGTTGAGCATCCAGGGCAGTCCGCGGGGGTGGCCGAACAGCCCCCGGTCCTGCCTCGACGGCGTCGTGCGCAGGCTGCGGGGCCGCCACCGGCTGGAGATGAGGCGGCCGGGCTCGGTGAGCTCGTCCTCGCGCTCGTTGACCGCCGTCGTGGCGGCTGACATCGGGCCGGATGTCGAGTCTGACATCGGGCCTGACGTCGAATCGGACTCGGACTGTGCCATGGCGCTGTCCCTTCCTCGGGGCGGTGGCCACTCGGGGCCGGCCGCAGGGGTGATCCAGGGCGCCGGGTGCTCCGTCTGACACGAGGGGCACAGACCTGTCGCCGAGGTCAGAAGTGATGGTGCCCAGACCATAGCGCCCGGGCTGTTTCCGGCATGCTTCCGGTTCTTGGCCAGACGGCGGCGGCCCCGGAGAGGACCGCAGGGGGTCTCTTCTCCGGGGCCGCCGGGTGCCGCCGCACTGGGCGGATGACGGGTACTCCTCCGACGACGCGCGGAGGGGCAGGCCGGCAGGACTGCGCGGGCCGGGGCCCTCAGCGGGCCAGGGCGTCGGCTGCGGCCTTGACGTTCGGGCGCACCGGGGTCAGGCGGGTCAGCTGGGTGACGTGGCGCGGCTCGAGCTCGTCCAGGCTGGAGACCCCCAGGAGCTTCATGGTGCGGATGACCTCGTCGGAGAGGATCTCGATCATACGGTCCACGCCCTCGCGCCCGCCGGCCATGAGGCCGTAGAGGTAGGCGCGGCCCACGAGCCCGAACTTGGCGCCCAGGGCGACGGCGGCCACGACGTCGGCGCCGTTCATGATGCCGGTGTCCACCATGATCGTGGCGTCCTTGCCGACCTCTCGGACCACCTCGGGCAGGAGGCGGAAGGGGATGGGGGCGCGGTCGAGCTGACGCCCGCCGTGGTTGGACAGCAGGACGCCGTCGACGCCCAGGTCGATGAGGCGCTTGGAGTCCTCCACCGTCTGGACACCCTTGATGACGATCTTGCCCGGCCACATGGAGCGGATGACCTTGAGGTCCTCGTCGCTGATGGTGGGGTCCATGGCGTTGTCGAGCAGCTCGCCCACGGTGCCGCCGGTGGACTTCAGGGAGGCGAACTCCAGCTTGGGCGTGGTCAGGAAGTCGAACCACCACCACGGGCGGGGGATCGCGTTGAGGACGGTGCCGGCGGTGATCTGGGGCGGGATGGAGAAGCCGTTGCGCTTGTCGCGCAGGCGGGCCCCGGCCACGGGGGTGTCCACGGTGAACATGAGGGTGTCGAAGCCGGCGGCCGCGGCGCGCTCGACCAGCCCGTAGGAGATCTCGCGCTGGCGCATGACGTAGAGCTGGAACCAGTTGCGCCCGTGGGGGTTGGCGGCCTTGACGTCCTCGATGGAGGTGGTGCCCAGCGTGGACAGGGTGAAGGGGATCCCGGCGGCGCCGGCGGCCCCGGCCCCGGCGACCTCGCCCTCGGTCTGCATGAGGCGGGTGAAACCGGTGGGCGCGATGCCGAAGGGCATGGACGAGCGCCCGCCCAGGATTTCGCAGGAGGTGTCGACGTCGATGGCCGGGCGCAGGATGTCGGGGTGGAACTCGATGTCGCGGAAGGCCTGGCGGGCGCGGCGCAGGGAGACCTCACCCTCGGCGGCGCCGTCGGTGTAGTCGAAGGCCGCGGCCGGAGTGCGGCGCTTGGCGATCTTGCGCAGGTCCCAGGTGGTCAGTGCGGCGTCGAGGCGGCGACGCCTGGGGTTGAGCTCGGGCGTCTTGAAGTGGAGCAGCTCGAAGATCTCGCTCGGGTTGGGCAGCTGGCGCTTGACCATAGGAACCTCATCGGTGAGTCGGATTCTGGACGCTCCGCGCGGCGCGGAGTGCTCGTGGAGGCGGCCGGCCCCCATGGCCGGCACTGAGGCCTACGAACCACCTCATGCTATGGGACAAAGGTCACCGAAGCAAGGTTAGCCTAAGCAAGCCGTCTAACGGGAGGGAGAGATTTGCAATTTCTGTGCGGGGCCAGTCTCTCCGTCGCGGTGGCGTCTGCTCGACGGCGGGGACGACAGCGCAGGACGATGACGGGGCCGACAGCCCGGGCTAGGCCGCCCGGGTGTGGCCGGCCAGGGCGCGCAGACGCGCCCGCGCCCCTTGGCGTCGCAGGGCCTCGAGCTCCTCGACGAAGGTGCGTCGGAAGCGCTCGTTGGTCGCCAGGCCTCCGAAGATCCCCTCGTGGCAGATGAAGGCGGTGCCGTGGCCGGCCCGCTGCGCGGCCATCAGGTGCCTCAGCTCCTCGGCCAGAGGGTCGTCGACGACGATCGCCCCGCCGTTCTCGTCGTGGCCCTCCAATCCCAGCGCCCAGGCCGCCACCATCGCGGTGCCCAGACGGATCGGCCCGCCGGCGGTGAGGTTGTCGCGCACTGTGCCCAGGACGAACTTCGGCATCCGGCTGGAGGCGTCCTGTGCCAGGCGGGAGAGCGTGTCTGCGATCGCCTCGTTGGTGAAGCGCTTGAAGAGCGTGCTGATGTAGTCGTCCAGGTCGATCCCCGGCACCGAGCGCAGGGTGGCCCGCGCCTCGCGCTCAAGATAGGCCCTCACCCAGGTGGCGATGTCCGCATCGGCTGCGGCCTCGTGCGCGTACTTGATCCCCAGCAGCCGCCCCCAGTGGGCCAGCCCCTGGTGGGAGGCGTTGAGCAGACGCAGCTTCATGAGCTCGTAGGGGACGACGTCGTCGACCATCTGCACCCCGACCTCCTCCCACGGGGGCCGCCCGGCGGGGAAGTCGTCCTCGATCACCCACTGGGTGAAGGGTTCGCAGACCACCGGCCAGGCGTCCTCGACACCGAGTGCCCGTTGCAGCTCGGCGATGTCGGCCCGCGTGGTGCGCGGGGTGATGCGGTCCACCATGCAGCTGGGGAAGGCGACGTTCCCGTCGATCCAGTCCGCCAGCTCAGGGTCGCTCATCGCGGCCTGGGAGACCACCGCCGTGCGGGCCGCCTTCCCGTTACCGGGCAGGTTGTCGCAGCTCATGATCGTCAGTGGAGCGATCCCCGCCTCCCGACGACGCCTCAGCGCCTCAACGATGTAGCCGAAGGCCGTCGTCGGCTCGCCCGGGTGCTCGGCGTCGTGGACGGCCCCGGGGCTGAAGGTGCGGAACTCGCCGGTGGCATCGTCAACGTTGTAGCCGCCCTCGGTGACCGTCAGCGAGACGATCCGGGTGGTCGGCGCGCTCAGGAGGGCCAGGACCGCCTCCGGGTCGTCGGGGGCGAGACGGTAGTCGTGAATGGAGCCGATGACCGCTGGATCGCGCAGCCCACCGGGATGCTTGAGCACCAGGGTGTAGAGGTGGTCCTGGCTCTCCAGCACGTCACGCATCCGGGCGTCCCCGGGCAGTAGGCCGACGCCGCAGATCCCCCACTCCAGGCAGGATCCGCCCGCTGCGGCGGCTGCTCCACCGCCGGGCCCGGACCCGGCGCGCCGGCGCATGAGCCTGTCGAGGTAGGCGGCCTCGTGGGCGCGGTGAAAGCCGCCCACGCCGATGTGGACGATCCCGGTGGTCATGGCGGAGCGGTCGTAGGCGGGGGCCAGGGGCGACTCAGTCAGTGAGATGGTCAAGAAGAGGTCCTTTCCGCGCTGCCGCCAGTCGCCCTCAGTCAACCGGGCCTCCTTGGAAATCCGGTGGGCGTCCACTCCGGGAGGCCTCAGCGGAACGGTCCGCCCCTCGCCCTGATCCCTGTGAAACTCTTGCGGGAGCAGGGAAGAGACGACAAGACTCCGCGCCGCCCGAGCAGTGAGCAATCGGGCGACGCGGAGTGAGAGCGGTCTTGATGAACCTCAGTGGGCGATGACGACGCGCAGGTTGCGCGGGCCGTGCACGCCGTTGACACGCACCAGCTCGATGTCGCTGGTGGCCGAGCCGCCGGCGATCCACGTCATCGGGCGCGTGGGGTGCTTGCCCAGGACGTCGACGGCCTGCGGCACCGTCGGCATGATCGTCTCGCGCTCCAGAACCACGACGTGCTTGTCCGGCACCAGCGAGATGGCCCGGCGGCCCTGGTCCGGCTCGCCGTCGAGGACGATCGTCCCCGAGATCGAGATGCCCACACGCGAGCAGGTCAGCACGGCGTCGATCTCATTGAGGTCGAGGGTGGCGATGGCCTCCTCGCGGGAGTCCTCCACCACGGCGCGGCCGCCCCGGGCCGCCGCCTTCTTGTAGTCCTCGGGCAGCCCGGCGGGGACGACGACGGAGCGCGCCTCACCGAGCATCTCGTCGATGGCATCCAGGATCGCCGCGTCCTTAGGGGCGACGATGACCTCGGCCGAGTAGTCCTCAAGCTTCTCGATCATCTCATCAACCACGGGCTTGGAGCCGGGGGGATTCTCCCCGGAGCGGATGTAGTTGCGCGGGATCGGCCCCACCGGTCGGGTCTGGGACCGCGAGATCGCGTCGCGGGCGCGGGCCAGGATCGCGGACTTCGCATCCATCACAGCTCCTCCTCGCTGGTCGAGCCGGCCGGGGCCTGGGAGGCGGATGCCTCCGGGGCGATCGGCTCAGGGTTGTTGATGGCCGAGCGTGCGTCCAGCGCGGCCGGGGTGGGCTCGCCGTCGGCGCTCGCGCTGCCGGACACCGGCTTGCCAGAAAGCGGGGGCGGGTCGGCCGGGAAGCCGTCCGCGTGACCACGGCCGCTCTGGGCGCCGGCGACCTGGCTCAGCGGAGTCTCACCCTCGGGGTGAGTGCGCTTCCACCACTGGCGGAAGGTCTCCGAAGGAGCCACCGGCAGGTCGCGCGCCCCGGTCCACAGCGAGGCCGGGAAGGGCAGGGCACCGATCTTGCCTTCCTTGCCGCCCAGCAGCGCCGAGGCCTTGACCGTCTGCGAGGCGGCGGCCCACAGCGAGCTCTTCGACATCACCGGGGCCGAGACGTTCATGGCCACATCCCACACGTCCGGCACCGCGCGGCGCTTGACGTCCACGGAGCGGGCCCGCAGGTGGATGAGGATCGTGGGGATGTCGATCTTGACCGGGCACACCTCGCCGCAGGCCCCGCACAGGGAGGAGGCGAAGGGCAGGGTGTGGACCGGGTCGTCGTCGGCCAGCCCCTGAGTGAGCTGAGGCGTGATGATCGAGCCGATCGGGCCGGGGTAGACCGAGCCGTAGGCGTGCCCACCGGTGTGCTGGTAGACGGGGCAGATGTTCATGCACGATCCGCAGCGGATGCAGGCCAGGGCCTGGCGGCCCACCGGGTCGGCCAGGGTCTTGGTACGCCCGTTGTCCATGAGCACCAGGTGGAACTCCTTGGGGCCGTCGCCCTCGGTGACACCGGTCCACATGGAGGTGTAGGGGTTCATGCGCTCACCGGTGGCCGAGCGCGGCAGGAGCTGGGAGAAGATCTCCACGTCCTGGAAGCGGGGCACCAGCTTCTCGATGCCCATGAGGGTGATGAGCGTGTCCGGCAGGGTCAGGCACATGCGCCCGTTGCCCTCGGACTCGTAGATCGAGACCGTGCCGGTCTCGGCCACACCCATGTTCGTGCCGGAGACGGCCACCGAGGCGTGCAGGAACTTGTTGCGCAGGTGCGAGCGGGCCGCGGCCGTGAGCTCCTTGGGGTCGTCGGAGAGGTCCTCCGGGGCGTCCTCCATGCGGTCCAGGAAGATGCCTCGCACCTCGGAGCGGTTGCGGTGGATGGCGGGCACCACGATGTGCGAGGGCATGTCGTCGGCCAGCTGGACGATCATCTCGGCCAGGTCCGTCTCGTGGGCGGTGATGCCCCGGTCGGCCAGGTACTCGTTGAGGTTCGTCTCCTGGGTGGCCATCGACTTGACCTTGACGATGTCGTCGACGCCCTTGGAGGCGATGATGTCGGTGATGATCCGGTTGGCCTCGGCGGCGTCACGCGCCCAGTGGACGATGCCGCCGCGGGCGGTCACGTTGGCCTCGAACTGCTCCAGCAGCTCGGGCAGGCGCGAGGCCACCTCGAACTTGACGGCCTCGGCGGCGTTGCGCAGGTCCTCCCAGTCGGGCATCTCGGATACGCGGTCGGCGCGCTTGGAGCGGATGGTGCGCGTGGCGTGGCCCAGGTTGCGGCGCATCTGGGTGTTGGCCAGCGTCTTGTGCGCGCCCTCGGGGAAGGTGTGTCCCCAGCGCAGCGTGTCCTCGGGCTGCTCGACCTCGGTGCGCCACCCGCCCGTGTGGGGCATACCGAGAAATACCTGTGTCATCGTGCCACCGCCTGTGTGTGCTGAGAGTTACCGGTGTGCTGGACGTGCTTGGGGGCGAAGGAGATGTTGCCCTCGAAGGGCGCGTCCTTGGTGGAGGCCAGAATCTCGGCCAGGTGCATGATGCGCACCCCGGAGTTGACACGGGACAGGCCACCGCCGATGTGCATGAGGCAGGAGTAGTCACCGGCGCACAGGACCTCGGCGCGCGTGGACATCACGTTGCTCATCTTGTCGGCGAGCATCGCGGTGGAGGTCTCGGAGTTCTTCATGGAGAAGGTGCCGCCGAACCCGCAGCAGACCTCGGCGTCGGGCAGGTCGATGAGGGTGAGGGCCTCGACGGCCTTGAGGAGGCGGTAGGGGCGGTCGGCGACCTTGGCGACGCGCAGCGAGTGGCAGGTGGGGTGGTAGGTGACCGTGTGCGGGAAGTAGGCGCCCACGTCCTCGGTGCCCAGGACATCGATGAGCAGCTCGGTCAGGTCGTAGGTGTGCGCGGCGATCTGCTCGACCCGCTTGGCCAGGGCCGTGTCGCCCACGTGCTCGGCCACGAGGCCCTGCTCGTGGCGGGCCGCGCCGGTGCACGAGCCCGAGGGGATGACGATGGCGTCCCACTCGCCGTCGAGCACGGGGGAGAAGGTCTCCACGTGGTTGCGGGTGATCTTGGCGGCCTGCTTGAAGTAGCCGGTGTTGGCGTGCATCTGGCCGCAGCAGACCTGTCCCTCGGGGAAGCAGACCTGGTGGCCGAGCCGCTCCAGGATGGTGACGGTTGCCTGCGCTGCCTGCGGGAACATGGTGTCCGCAAGACAGGTGGCGAAAAGGGCGATTCGCACGATATGCCTCCACGACGTCGTAGCTGAGACTTCACGAGGACCGCCCGGACTCACCTGCCTCGAAGCAGGATGTGATGCGGCCTCGGCTGCGTCTCAGGCTACGGCCCGGAGGTGGTGCTCGTCTGACAACGACGGACTCCCGGTCGGTTGGTTCCGCTCTCTGAGACAGGTTTTCCGTTGAGGTGGCGCCGATCTGTGAGGGGTGAGGGTGGGCTGAGCAGGGGATGGCCGCGGCGTGTGGGAGGTAAGTCCTAGAAGCGGATTGCGTCATGCATTACTGCCCTTATCTGCGATGGGCTTCGAACAGCCCTCGGTAGGAGTGTGGCCGACGCCGTCGAGAACGCACTTGTGCTGCGAGAACGTACTTTCGCGGCGAGGACTGCGCTTGCCTCCAGAATGCGAGTGCCGGCGCGCAGTCGTCGGTGGGAGAACGCAGTCCTCGGCTGGGAAGTACGTCCCCGATCCGACGTCGGGGCTCGGGCTTAGCCCTTCAACCTCACGTGTGTCAGTGCGGTGGCGGCGACGGGCTCAGCCGGCGGACCAGGCCCCGACCTCGAGCTGGCCGTGACTGTTGGAGCCAGTGGCCACGACGCCGCCGTCGGCGCGTAGGCCCACGGTGTGGGCCGCGCCCGCCGCAATGGCCACGATGTCGCGCCAACGGCCCACATCGCACTGACCGGCCTCCGATTTGCCCGCTGCGACGACCGTCCCGTCGGCCCTGAGTCCGACGCTGTGATAGCTGCCCGCGGCCACGGCGGTGATAGTGGACCAGCGCTCGATCCCGGCCCAGAGCTCCGGACGTCCGGCCGCGAGAACAGTGCCGTTCTCCAGCAGCCCCAGAGTGTGGAGGTAGCCCGCGGAGACCGCGCGCACTCGGTGCCAGTCCTGCACCTCGCACTGGCCGGCGGCGTTGTTGCCGGCTGCGCAGACGCTCCCGTCGGCACGAACGGCCACCGTGTGCCAGTCGCCGCAGCTGATACCGGTGATCTCGCGCCAGTGGTCAACCTGCCGTTGTCCCTCGACGTCGCGGCCGGTGGTCACCAGCGTCCCGTCGATGCGCAGTCCTGCGCTGGATCTCCATCCTGCGGCGACGGCGACGACGTCCCGCCAGTCCCGGACGTCGCACTGCCCCTGCGCGTTCCAACCGCAGGCCAGCACTGTTCCGTCGTCGCACAGGCCCAGGGTGTGAGACCGGCCGGTGTTGGCGGCCACATGGACACTGCCCGCCGCCACGGAGATGACGCCTCGCCACTGCGAGACCCGGCACTCTCCGGCACCGTCCGCTCCGACGGCGACCACCCGTCCGTCGCGGAGACATCGGACGGTGTGCCTGCGTCCAGCAGCCAAAGGAGCATGAGTCATCACGAAGTCCTCCTTCGTTCCCATCCCAGCAGAACCGCCCCGCTTTCGCCACCGACGCCGTCGTCGAGAACGCACTTGTGCTGCGAGGACGTACTTTCGCGGCGAGGACTGCGCTTGCCTCCAGAATGCGCGTGCCGGGGCGCAGTCGCCGGTGGGAGAACGCAGTCCTCGGCTGGGAAGTACGTCCCCGATCCGACGTCGGAGGCTGAGCACACGCACTGCGCCCCCGGAGTCGCGAAGGATCCGGGGGCGCCGTCTGTAGGAGTCAGGCTCGAGCGGCCTCAGACGCCCGGCCCTCTGGGCGGCGGTGGCCTGCAGGTTGGCGAACAGAGCCCCGCGCTTGTTGCCGAGTCGGATCCTGCGAGGCATGTGAGACCCACGGAACCTGCGACGGTGCCGTCGGCGACTGCGTGAGATGCACAAGCCCCAGAGGGAATGTGCAGCTGCTCGGCCCGCAACTGCGTGAGGGCCGAGCTCAGGATGTCAGTGCTGGCTGGCATGATTGGGGCGCCTCTCTTCGGCTCCTTCCCCCGGAACACGCGCAGTGTCCTGGTCGGGGAGGAGAGGAGCTGGGAAGGAGGTGAGGGCCGTGTCCAAGCCGAAAGGCCGGAACGCGAAAGTCCGCCGGGGCAAGGTAACGGCCCGGAAGGTGAGCGACGTTTTGACCTCTATCGCTCGCCTGATCCGGGCCGTTGGTGTCCTGGTGGATGCCCTGAGCAAGTGGTTCAGCTGAGGCTGACTGCTTGCTAGGGGAGTCGCCCGGCTAGTACCCGGGTGGCTCCCTGCCATTATGGTCGGCGCCGCTCCTCCCTGTCCACATGACGACGAGACTCATCAGAAACGCCCGCGGAGGAGGCCCGGTGCCTCACGGAGAACTGCCCGCGACGCCCGTGGACCGTGCCAGGCTCAGGCGAGGGATCAGGTCCCGGCCTCGAGCTGTCTGTGGCTGTTGCTGCCACCGACGTCGGAGGCTGAGCACACGCACTGCGCCCCCGGAGTCGCGAAGGATCCGGGGGCGCCGCAGGTAGGAGTCAGGCTCCGGCGGCCTCAGACGCCCAGCCCCACCTGGGAGGCCAGGAACACGAGAGCGCCCAGCACCAACAGCAGCCCGATGGAGTAGGGGGCCGCCTTCTTGAGGATTTCGGCGTCCGTACCGGGGGCGTCCACTGCAGTGGAGGCGATGGCCAGGTTCTGCGGGGAGACGATCTTGCCCAGCCCGCCACCGATGGTGTTGGCGGCCAGCAGGATCTTCGGGTCGAGCCCGGCCCCCTGGGCGGCGGTGGCCTGCAGGTTGGCGAACAGGGCGCCCGCGCTCGTCGCCGAGCCGGCCACGGCGGTTCCCACCCAGCCCAGAGCCGGGGAGAGGAAGGCGTAGGCGGCGCCCGTGGCGGCCAGGGCCGCACCGATCGCGGAGGTCTGGCCGGAGAAGTTCATGACGTAGGCCAGGGCCATGACGGCCGCGATCGTCAGGATCGCCATGCGCAGCGTGTAGCAGGTCTTGGCCAGCGTGGCGAAGCCCTTGCCCACGCTCATCTCGAACTTGCCCGGCACCGAGCGCGCCGCGTAGATGAAGGTGACGATAATGGCGGTCAGGAAGATCCAGGTGCCCGGGTTGGACAGGGTCTGAAGGTTGTAGATGGCGCTCTTGGAGGCCTCGCCCTTGGCGGTCAGGAGCTGGCCGTACACGCCGGGCCACTTCACGGGCAGGTCAGTGGCCTTGAAGGCCTTGTCGAGATTGACGCCCAGGGTCCACAGCTTGGTCGTGGCGATGATGACCACCACCAGGATGTAAGGCAGCAGGGCCAGGATGACGCGCTCGCGGTCGGGGGCGTCGTCGGCGGCCACCTGGGAGCGGTACTCCTCAGGGGTCGTCGGGGTCCACACCAGCAGGAAGACGTAGGAGGCGGCCAGGCCCAGCAGGGAGGCCAGCACGGCGGTGAGCTCGTAGGAGATCGAGGGGGTGAAGAAATGACCCACCCCGGTGGCCAGCCCCGCCACGATCGCCAGCGGCCACAACTGCTTGACGCCGCGCGCGCCGTCGAGGATGAACAGCAGCAGGAGCGGGATGAAGGCGCAGAACACCCAGGTCAGGTGCCCCATGGCGGTGGCCACGCTCACCGGCTCCTGGCCGCCGAGCTTGCCGGCGGTCGTGGTGGGAATGGCCATGGCGCCGAAGCCCACGTTGATGGCGTTACCGACCATGACGACGACGGCCGCCTTGAGCTTGGGCAGGCCCAGGGTCGCCACCATGGCGGCGGCGATGGCCACCGGGGCGCCGAAGCCGGCCAGACCCTCGAGCAGGCCGCAGAAGGAGAAGGCCACGATGAGGGCCTGGGCACGCATGTCGCCCTTGCCGATCACGTTGAACACGGCCTTGAGGTCCTTGGAGCGACCCGAGACGTCAGTGAGGTTGTAGAGCCACACGGCCGCGATGATGATGTAGATGATCGGGACGAATCCCAGCGCCATGCCCTGGGTGGCGCTCATGACCGTCATACCCACCGGCATGTGGAACAGGGCGACTGCGGTGATGGCCGCGATCACCAGGGAGATGATGGCGCACCAGTGGGTGGCCACCTTGAACACGCCCATAAGGACGAAGAACACCACCAGCGGCAGCAGACCCACCGCGGCGGTGAGGTAGACGTTGCCGCCCACGGCGGTGGTCGACGGCGTGAAGGCGGCGGGCAGTCCCGCCAAGGCTGGGGCGAGCGGTGCCGGATGCGTCGGCAGGGCTGACAGGACGGCTGGCGTCATGGCTACTCCACTGTGAGTACTGATGGGTCGTCCAGGTCGTCAGCGGGGCTGGGTTGGCAGCCGCGCTGCTGCGTCCTGGGTACTAAGGCCCAACGATCATGCCATGGAGACGGTGACTTGTGCACTATATGCGGGGGCCGTGCGCCGTCTTCGCGCATTCTTCCAGGAAAAAGTGGGGACGCAGGGCGCGGCGGTCGAGGCGGCCCGGAGCTCATGGCGCCCAGTCTCGCCGGCACGTCATGCACGAGGGTGGGGTGCTACTGGACGAGGGTGGGGTGTACTGCGGGTAGGTGGGGCCTTCGTGCAGTTGGCACGACCCTTGGCCAGTGGATCCCGGCCCTCGTGGAGTAGGGCGGCCCGAGGCGAGGACCGGCCGGCGCCGGTGCTGCGGCCTGTGTCGGTGGGTGTCGGTGGCCGGCCGGCTCAGCGCCTGCGGGTGCGCCGGGGCACCAGTCGGGCCGAGTTGAGAATGAAGGCCGATTCGGAGACGACGTGCACGAGGGCCGCGGCCACCGGCCCCAGCAGCCCCAGCCCGGCGGCGATCATGCCGACGACGTCGACCACCACTGTGCCCACGAAGTTCACCATGATGATGCGCCGAGCCCGGCGGGCTACCCGCACGGTCTCGACCAGGTCGGCCGGGGCGGAGCCCACGAGCACCACGTCCCCGGCCTCGCGGGCCACGTCCGTGCCGGTGCCCATGGCGATGCCGACGTCGGCGGCGCCCAGGGCGGGCGCGTCGTTGACGCCGTCGCCCACCATGGCCACCCGCTTGCCCGCCCGGCGCAGCGAGTCGATGACCTCCTCCTTGTCGGTGGGCAGCAGGTCGGCGCGCACCTGCTCCTCGGTCAGGCCGAGCAGGCCGGCCACGTGGCGCGCAGAGGCGGCCGAGTCGCCGGTGAGCATGAGGACCTCCAGCCCCATGTCACCCAGGTCGCGCACAGCGGTGGCCGCCCCCTGGCGCAGCCGGTCGGCCAGGGCGATGGTGCCCAGG
Organism: Actinomyces sp. SKVG-SVH-4(1); assembly: GCF_048514265.1. NCBI lineage: Bacteria > Bacillati > Actinomycetota > Actinomycetes > Actinomycetales > Actinomycetaceae > Actinomyces > Actinomyces sp. SKVG-SVH-4(1). The sequence continues at coordinate 194,477 of NZ_JBGEVE010000003.1, forward strand.
AGCTGTCCGTTGGCCCGCACCTCCACCACCGAGGTGGCCGACGGCGCCTCCGGGTCGGACTCGGCGCTCAGGGCGGCCTCATCCTCGCAGCCGGGGGTGTCCCGCTCCGCTTGGTGCCCTTGCCCCCGGCAGCGCCCCACGGTGATCCGGCGCCCTTCGATGTGGGTGCTCACGCCGGCTCCGGGGGAGTAGGCGACGTCGCCGGGCACCGGCACCGTCAGGTCGCGCACGGCGGCCTCGTTGTAGATGGCCCGGCCAATGGGGTGCTCGGAGTTCCACTCCGCCGCAGCCGCCAGGGCCAGCACCTCGTCCTCCCCGGCGGCGGCCTCGGTGGGGCGGACGCTCACGACCCGGGGCTCGCCGACGGTGAGGGTCCCGGTCTTGTCCATCACCACCGTGTCCACCGCGGAGAGCTGCTCCAGGTGGGTGCCGTCCTTGACGAAGGCTCCGCAACGGGCGGCGCGGGCGATGGCCGCCAGAACCGCCAGGGGAGTGCCCGCGGCCACCCCGCAGGCCCCGGCCACGATAATGACCGAGATCGTGGCGCGCACGTCCCGGGTGACCAGGAAGGTGACCAGGGCCGCCGCCAGGGCCAGATAGACGATGCGGGCCGCCAGCCGGTCGGCCAGGCGCTGGACCGGCGCGCGCGACGACTGGGCGTGGCGCACCGCGGCCACGATCCGCCCGTAGGAGGACTCCTCGCCGACCCGCTCCACCTCGAGCTCCAGGGCGCCACGGGTGATGGAGCCGGCCGGCACCCGGTCACCCGGCCCGACCTGCACGGGCAGTGCCTCCCCGGTGATCCGGGACTGATCGACGTCGGCCCTACCGGTGCGCACGACGCCGTCGACCGGCACCCGGCCCCCGGGGCTCAGGGCGATGACCTGCCCCGGGCGCACCTCGTCCAGGGGGACCTCGGTGACTCCGGAGGACTGCGAGGACTCGGAGGCCTCAGCGGCCTCGGCCGACTCGGCGGACTCAGTGGCCTCCGGGGCCCCCACCACCCGCGCGGTCTGCGGCAGGAAGGACATGAGATCGGTCAGGGCGTCGCGGCCCCGATCCATCGACAGCTCCTCGAGGACCTCGGCGCACAGCGCGAAGACCGTCACGGCCAGGGCGGTCACCCACTCGCCAATGACGGCGGCCGCCACGATGGCCAGGAGCATCGACAGCTCCATGCTCATGCGCCGCTCGCGCAGGTCACCGGCCGCCTCGACCAGGAGCGGCCAGCAGCCCACCGCCAGCACCACCGCCCCGACGGCGCCCACTGCCCAGCCGGGAGTGCCGGTCGCCTCCGCGACCCAGGCGCCCAGTGCCGCCAGGCCCACCACCGCGATGCGCACGACGTCGGCCCACTCGATCCGCTCGAGGATCCCCTCCCCCGTGCAGGCACCGGCTGAGCCGGTGGCGGCGCCGGCACCGGAGAGCTCGTCGGAGTCATCGACGGGCAGTGCCGGCGTTGAGGCCGACGGGGCCGAGGCGGGCGGGGACACGTGGGCAGCGGGTGGGTGAGCCGTCATGCAGGGACTCCTCGCAAGGGGGACAGGAAGTACTCCCCGGGCGGGCCGGGGAGCGCCACCCAGGAATCTACCGACCATTCACGGGTCTCGACAGTGTATGAGAGGACTAGTGGCGCATAAGGACGCCGCCAACGGGCCCGTGGGGAGACGGGAACCGTTGGCGGCGTCCGGGGCAGTGGGCACTCAGGCGGTGCCGGCGAGCGTCGCCTGAGCGCTGTCGGACATCGTCCCTACTCGACGACGTCCTCGTCGACCCAGTCCAGCGTGCGCTGGACGGCCTTGTTCCAGTTGCGGAAGAGCCGCTCGCGCTCGGCCTCCTCCATGGACGGCTCCCAGCGCTTGTCCTCGGCCCAGTTGTCGATGACATCCTGGGTGCCTGACCAGAAGCCCACCGCGATACCGGAGGCGTAGGCGGCCCCCAGCGCCGTGGTCTCGGCGACCTTCGGGCGCACCACGGGCACACCCACCTGGTCGGCCTGGAACTGCATGAGCAGCTCGTCACGGGTCATGCCGCCGTCGACCTTGAGCTCGGTCAGGGCCTGCCCAGAGTCGGCATTCATGGCCTCGAGGACCTCGCGGGTCTGGTAGGCGGTGGACTCCTCCACGGCCCGGGCGATGTGCGCCTTGTTGACGTAGCGGGTCAGACCCACCAGGGCGCCGCGGGCATCGGGGCGCCAGTGCGGGGCGAACAGCCCGGAGAAGGCCGGCACGAAGTAGGCCCCGCCGTTGTCCTCGACGCTGGAGGCCAGGGCCTCGATGTCCTTGGAGTCGGCGATGATGCCCAGGTTGTCGCGCAGCCACTGCACCAGCGAGCCGGCCACGGCGATCGAGCCCTCCAGGGCGTAGACGGCCGGCTCGTCACCGATCTGGTAGCACACGGTGGTCAGCAGCCCGTTCTCACTGCGCACTGGGGTGGTGCCCGTGTTCATGAGCATGAAGCAGCCGGTGCCGTAGGTGTTCTTGGCCTGGCCCTTCTCGAAGCAGGCCTGCCCGAAGGTGGCCGCCTGCTGGTCACCCAGGATGCCGCTGATGGGGGTGTCCACCAGCAGACCGTTCTTGCGGCCGTAGCCGAAGATGCCCGAGGAGGGCCGGATCTCGGGGAGCATGGAGACGGGGATGCCCATGTCCGCGCAGATCTCCGGGTTCCAGTCCAGGGTGTCGATGTTCATGAGCATCGTGCGCGAGGCGTTGGTGACGTCGGTGGCGTGCACACCGCCGTTGACCCCGCCGGTGAGGTTCCACAGCGTCCAGGTGTCCATGGTGCCCATGAGGAGGTCACCGGCCTCGGCGCGCTCGCGGGCGCCCGCCACGTTCTCCAGGATCCAGGCCACCTTGGGGCCGGCGAAGTAGGTGGCCAGCCCCAGGCCCACGCGGTCCTTGTACTTGTCCGGGCCGTCCTCGCCGGCCAGGCGGTCGCAGATCTTCTGGGTGCGGGTGTCCTGCCAGACGATGACGTTGTAGACGGGCTCGCCGGTGTTCTTGTCCCACACGACGGCGCTCTCGCGCTGGTTGGTGATGCCCACCGAGGCGATCTCGTGGCGGTTGATCTGCGCCTTGGCCAGCACCCCTCCGACGACGAAGCGGATGTTGTCCCAGATCTCGTTCGCGTCGTGCTCGACCCAGCCGGCGCGCGGGAAGATCTGCTCGTGCTCCTTCTGGTCGACGGCGACGATCTCGCCGTCGTGGTTGAACAGGATGGCGCGTGAGGAGGTCGTACCCTGATCGATGGCCAGGACGTACTTCTTCTCAGTGCTGTTGGGGCTCAAAGGAATGTCCTTTCACTGCGTTGTGAGGGGGCGGTGGTGAGGGCTGCGCTGGGCAGCGATGGTGTCGATGCGGTCAAGGGTTATGCGGGCTCAGAACAGCCCGGCGAAGTGGGGGACGATGAGCCCGGCGGCGACGGCGCCGATGAGCGGGCCGACGATCGGGACCCAGGAGTAGGCCCAGTCCGAGCCTCCCTTGCCGGGGATCGGCAGGAGGGCGTGGGTGATGCGCGGGCCCAGGTCACGGGCCGGGTTGATGGCGGAGCCGGTGGGGCCGCCCAGGCTCATGCCGATGACGACGACGACCATGGCCACGGCCAGTGGGCCCAGGCCGGAGGGGGTCTTGCCCGAGGCGATGATCCAGGCCAGCAGGACGAAGGTGCCCACGGCCTCGGTCACGACGTTCCAGCCGTAGGAGCGCACCGCCGGGCCGGTGGCGAACACGCCGAGCTTGGAGGCGGCGTCGGCCTCCTGGTCGAACTGCTTCTTGTAGGACAGCCACACGGTGGCGGCGCCTGCCATGGCGCCCACCATCTGGGCGGCGCAGTAGACGAGGATGTTGACCGGCGTGGCCGAGATTCCCTCGGCCAGGGGACGTCCGGCGACCGCCAGGCCGATGGTCACCGCCGGGTTGAGGTGTGCGCCGGTCTTGTAGGCGGCGTAGACACCCACGAAGACCGCCAGACCCCACGCCATGGTGATGACGATCCAGCCGCTGTCCTTGGCCTTGGAGGTGGGCAGCACGACACCGGCGACGACGCCGCAGCCCAGAAGAATGAGAAGGAATGTCCCCAGAGCCTCCGAGGCGAAGATCTGGGTCAGGGTCGCAGACATGTGCGGCTCTCTTTCTGCACGACGGTGTGCGGGTGTAGTCGGGACGGCGAGGTCCGGGTGTGGGTGGTGGGTGGTCGCGGTGCCCGCCTCTACGGGAACTGACGGGCGCCACGGGGAGCCTGCTGGCCGAGCGGTACCGGCAGCGGTCCGCTCGGCCAGCAGGAGACTAGATCGGCTCGGTGATGTGCGCCACCGCGGCGGCGTCAGTCAGCTCGGACTCGGCCGCGGCGATCTGGGCCACGCGCTGGGCGTAGGCCTCCTTCTGGGCGGCGACGTCCTTCTCGGACCAGTTCAGCAGCGGCGCCATGATCGCCAGGATCTCGTCGGCGGCGGCCAGGCCCCGGTCGCGGCGCGAGAGGTCCAGGCGCACCCGGCGCAGCAGGACGTCGTCGAGGCTCTCGGCGCCCTCGTGGGTGACGGCCCAGGCGACCTCGGCGCGCAGGTAGGTGGGGGCCTCCGCCAGCGGCTCGCCCAGGCGCTCCTCGGGGCCGGCGGCGTCGATGGCTTCCAACAGGGCCGGGGTCTCGTCGCCGTAGCGGTCCAGCAGGTGGGTGACCCGTTCCAGGGTCCAGCCGCGCTCACCGGCGATCCGCCCGGCCCGCTTGGCCAGGGCGTGGTAGCCGGCCGCACCCACCAGGGGCAGCTCCTGCGTGGCGCAGGGGTGGGCGTGGGACAGGGCCTCGCCCAGGGCGTGGTCGACGGCGTCGGAGGCCATGACCCGGTAGGTGGTCAGCTTGCCGCCGGCGATGGCGGTCAGCCCCGGGGCGATCCGGGTGACCGTGTGCTCCCGGGAGACCTTCGTGGAGGCGGCCTCGGCACCCGGCTTGAGCTTGGGCTGGAGCAGGGGGCGCAGGCCCGCGTAGACGCCGATGATGTCCTCGCGGGTGATGGGCCGCGACAGCACGGAGTTGGCGTGCTCGAGGATGTAGTCGACGTCGGCGGCGGTGGCCACGGGCTTGGAGACGTCCAGGTCCCAGGGGGTATCGGTGGTGCCGATGACCCAGTACTCGGGCCAGGGGATGATGAACAGGACGGACTTCTCGGTGCGCAGGAAGACCCCGGTCTCGGCGTCGATGGCCTCCTTGGGGACCACGATGTGGATGCCCTTGGAGGCCAGGACCTTCAGGCCGCCGGCGTCGGTGGCTAGGTCCTGGACGTCCTCGGTCCACACGCCGGCAGCATTGATGGTGCGCTTGGCCCGGATCTCGTGGTCGGTGCCGGTGGCCAGGTCGGTGACGCGGGCGCCGTGGACATGGCCGCGCTCGTCGGTGAGGAAGCCGGTGACCTTCGTGCGGTTGGCGGCCAGCGCCCCCAGGCCGACGGCGGTGCGCACCAGGTCGATGACCAGGCGGGCGTCGTCGACGCGGGCGTCGAAGAAGCGTATGGAGCCGGCCAGGCCGCTGGTGTCCAGGGAGGGGGCCAGGGCGGAGGTGCCCTTGCGGCCCAGGTGGCGCTGGATCGGCACGGTCTTGCGGCCGCGGGAGCCGGCCAGGGCCAGGGCGTCGTACATGCCCACGCCGACCGCGGAGTAGGAGCGCTCATAGTGGTGCTTGAGCGGCCACAGGAAGGGCTGGGCCTTGACCAGGTGCGGCGCGGTGGTGCTCAGCAGGCGGCCGCGCTCGGTGAGGGCCTCGTGCACGAGGGCGAAGTTGAGCTGGTAGAGGTAGCGCAGGCCGCCGTGAACGAGCTTGGAGGACCACGAGGAGGTGCCCGAGGCCCAGTCGCCCATCTCCACGATGCCGGTGCGCAGGCCGCGGGCCGCGGCGTCCAGGGCGATGCCGGCGCCGGTGACGCCTCCGCCGACGACCAGCACGTCCAGGCCCTCGGCGGACGACATCTCCTCCAGGGCACGCTCGCGCTGGGTGGCGTTGAGCGCGGTGTCCTGGATGGGTGCGGGGTAGGAGGGGCCAGCCGGGCCGGAGCTGCGGGGGGTCTTCTTGGACGAGGGCTTGCGGGTGGAGGTCATGGCTCCTGGGCTCCTACGTGTCGTGAGATCGAAACTGGTGGGGCTGTGCGGGGCCGGTCGGCGTTGACCGGGGTGCCGGATGGGAAGCGGCTCAGGTCCCGGCTTCCGGTGCCGGGGCCCACCGCGTCCCGTCGCGCTCGCACGGCCCTTGTGTGGTGGTGGACAACACTGTCCGCCGCGCGTGGGAGAATGCGCAAGGACTGTGCACGAATGTGCAGTAGGCTTTCGAGGTATCCACAAGAATGTCCGCACATCTGTGTGGACGGTTCTCCTGAACAGGACATCCGACGCCGCAGGCGGCAGGATCGTTCCCTTCCGCGGTGCGCAGCAGCCGTGTGGAACGGCCCCGTCATCGGAGGATGGAGCCGGGTGGAGCAAGGAGGAAGACGTGACTGGCAGAACCGCTGCTGACGCGGCCGGGGGCGCGGTGAGTGCTGCCGACCCCGGCGGCCTCCTGCGCGCCTATGAGGCGGCCTCCATGTACTACGTCCAGGGCGAGACGATGGAGGTGATCGCCCACCACCTGGGGGTGTCGCGCTCGACCGTCTCCCGGCTCCTGGCGCGTGCCCGCCAGGAGGGTGTCGTACGGGTCAGCCTCGTCCAGCCCGGGGGTGCCGGCTCCCTGGAGGGGCGGATGGCCCAGGTCTTCGGGGTCCGCACTCATATCGTCCCGGTGCGCGAGGGCACCACGGAGATCCACCGCCTCCAGCAGGTCGCCTCCGTCGCCGCCGCGCACATGGTCGATCTCATCGAGGCCCTGGCCGAGCAGGGCCGGGGCCGAGGTGCCGGTGCGCCTGAGTCCGGTGGTCCCGAGGATGACAAGCCCGCCGCGGCCGGCGAGCCCGCCGGAGCGGGCCGGGATGCTGACGCAGGAGGCGTCGTCGTCGGCGTCGCCTGGGGCACCACCATGTCGGAGGTCAGCGCCGCCCTGCCCTCGAGGTCCGTTCCGGGACTGACTGTCGTCCAGCTCAACGGCGCCTCGGATCCGGTGCGTGAGGGGCCCAGCGCCGGCGAGGTGCTCTCCCGGATGCGCCTGTCGCTGGGGGCGCGCACGATCTCCTTCCCGGTGCCGGCCTTCTTCGACCATGTGGCCACCCGCGAGGCCATGTGGTCGGAGCGCTCGGTCAAGCGGGTCCTGTCGGTGGTGCGGCGCGCGAGTCTGGCCGTCTTCGGCGTCGGCGCCCTCGACGCCCTCAACGGGGCCCTGCCCTCCCAGGTCTACGAGGGCGGCCACCTCACGGCGCGGGACCAGGCCGTCCTGCGCCGCCAGAACGTGGTGGGGGACGTGTGCACCGTCCTGCTGCGCGCCGACGGCTCCTGGCGCGACGTCGCCCTCAATGCTCGGGCCACCGGCCCGACTCCCGCCCAGCTCGCCCGGATTCCGCGCCGCCTGTGCGTGGCGGCGGGAACCGGCAAGGCCCGCGCCCTGCTGGCCGCGCTGCGTGCCCGGACGGCCACCGATCTCGTCGTCGACGACGCCACCGCCCGCGCCGTCCTGGAGCTCGCCGAGGTCCGCGGCCAGAAGGGAGGCGGTTCTCGATGAGTCGCGAACGTGGCAGGATGTGGCCCCGGATCGCGCTGCGGTCTGCTCACGGCTCCGACATCGCCGGTGGTGCGCCGGCTCGCGGGACCCACGACCAGAACTGAGCCCTACTGAATACGGACGACGATGAACAGCACTGCGCTCAGGACAGATGAACACCTGCCCACCGGGCGGGCAACTCGCCGGGCCGAGGTCTACGGGGGCGACGGCTCCCGACGCGTCCTGCGGCCGGCTCGCCCGGCGGACGTGCGTGCCATCGCCGAGCTGGTGCGGCCCTACGCCGAGCGCCGCGTCCTCATCGCCAAGGACCTCATCTCCTACTTCGAGGACATCCAGGAGTTCACCGTCGCCGAGGAGATTCCCGGCGTCGCCGGGCCCGGTGGAGCAGACGGCGGAGAGGTGTCGGCCGTGCCCAGGATCGTGGGCTGCGGGGCTTTGCACGTCATGTGGGACGACATCGCCGAGGTACGCACCCTGGCCGTTCATCCCGACGCCGTGGGGACCGGGCTCGGTTCAGCCATCCTGCGCGAGCTCATCGCGCAGGCCCGGGAGATGGGACTCAAGCGGGTGTTCTGCATGACATTCGAGGAGCCCTTCTTCGGTGCCCACGGTTTCGAGCCGATCGAGGGCACCCCAGTGGGTGCGGACGTCTTCTCCGAGATGCTGCGCTCCCACGACGACGGTCTGGCTGAGTTCCTCGACCTGGCCCGCGTCAAGCCCAACACTCTGGGCAACGCCCGCATGCTCCTGCACCTGTGAGCTGACGGACCTGGATGGGCCGGGGGTGGTTCGCTGCAGCGCGCCGCAGTCCTGTGCGACCTCATGGTCGGGCGCGATCCTGTCGGACAAACGACCGGCGGCTGTGTGACAGCCGTGCGACAACCGCGGAGGAGCACTCATGATCCGCAACGTTCACGAACGCGTCATCAACGCCCCTATCGAGTCCCTTGGGGCCCTGCTTGACGGGCTGGGACAGAAGGACGACCGGCTCTGGCCCTCGCAGTCCTGGACACCGATGGTCCTGGACCGACCCCTGGCGGTGGGAGCCGACGGCGGCCATGGCGTCATCCGCTACTACGTCAGCGAGTACGAGCCCGGCCGGCGAGTGCGGTTCACCTTCCGTCCGCGAACAGGGATCATCGGCGCCCATGAACTGAGCCTTGACACCCTTGACGATGAGCGCACCCGCATCCGCCACATCCTCATCGGCCGTACCCGCGGCGCCATGCGTCTTCTGTTCCCGGCCGTGGTCGAGCCCCTGCACGACGCCGTCGTCGAGGACCTCCTCGACAACGCCGAGCGGGAGGCGACCGGTTCGGTGGCCCGGCCCGCGTCCTGGAGTCCGCGGGTACGCGTGCTGCGCCGCCTCACTGGCGACAGATAACCGTCAAGCGCAGGCTGGGCCGATGGGGAGTTGTACCAAAAGCCGGCACAGAGCCGGAGCGATAGGCTGACAAAGCGTCGTCAGCCCCCATAAGTCCGAAGAACCCCTTGAGGAAAATACTCGTGAGACAGCCGCCGGTTAACGATTCCCATGGTTGGCCCGCCCAGTGGAATCCGGGACGGCGTCATCGGGTGCCGCCGATCTCACCGGTCACGGATAAGCTGGTGCGCCGAACCGCGTTCACCGGCTCCGGCTGGATCGTGTTCATTTTTTGTGGCATCCCAGGGCTGTACCTGCTGAACATTGCGCGACTCTTCGTGGGGGAATGGGGTGGCGCTTTCTTCACGGCGCTGATAATCGGGCTGTTGCTCCTCCTCCCTGTCGCGGTGGCGGCCTCGAGGAGGACGCAGTTCGATGCGGATGGGATCCATGTGCGGGGCCTGTGGAGCGCGCATGATGCCCCGTGGCCCCGCTCCCGCCGCGGGCTGGTCATCCAGCGGCCGGCTAAGAACCCGGTCCTGGGACTCCTCATCATGGCCTTCGCCGGGCTCTTCATCGTGATTCTGGTGTTCCTGAGTGATGGGAACCTGACCCCGGATGAGTTCCCCGGCATGAGTCTGGCCGCTCGGACCTACGTCCTCGACTCCGAGGGAGAGGCCGTCTGGCTTGCAGGATTGTCGCGCCGAGGATTGTCCAGGTCCGGCACGGAGCGCAGAAGCGCGGCGGAGCTGGATCGGATCTGGGATTGGGCAGTGGCTCGCGGTTATACCCGGGAGATGGGCACGCCCGCGTGATCGTAGGTTAAGCCTCGGCTTCGTAGGGTAAGGGTACGAACCGGGTGCCTACCCTACGATCGCGAGGAGTGCGACGACTCTCAGCCGGCTGGTGACGAAGGCATCCGGCCTCGCCCAAGCCGTTGCCGCTACGGTGTCCCCCGTGCCCGACCGCCCCACCCCTGACGACACCCTTACCGCTGCGACCTCGGCGCAGGACGTCATGACCTGGTACGACGCCCATGCCCGCGACCTGCCGTGGCGCAGGCCCGGTACCACGCCGTGGGAGGTCCTCGTCTCGGAGGTCATGAGCCAGCAGACCCCGGTGGCCCGTGTCGTCCCCGCCTGGCAGGAGTGGATGCGGCGCTGGCCCGGTCCCGCCGAGCTCGCCCAAGCCCCCACCGCTGCGGTGCTGCGGGTCTGGGGTCGCCTGGGCTACCCACGCCGGGCCCTGCGGCTCATCGAGTGCGCCCGCAGCGTCGTCGAGCAGCACGGCGGCGTCCTGCCCGATGCCCCGGACGCCCTCCTGGCCCTGCCCGGGGTGGGGGAGTACACGGCCGGTGCGGTCCTGGCCTTCGCCCACGGTCGGCGCGCCCTCGTGCTGGACACGAATGTCAGACGGGTCCTGGCCCGCGCCGTCGGCGGTCAGGCCCTTCCTGCCTCCAGCCTCAACCGGGCCGAGCGCGAGCGGGCACTGGGTCTGCTGCCCGACGACGACGCCACCGCCGCCCACTGGTCGGTGGCCGTCATGGAGCTCGGCGCCCTGGTGTGCACCGCCCGTGAGCCGGACTGCGGGGCCTGCCCGTGGCAGGCCGGCTGCGCCTGGCTGGCGGCCGGCCGCCCCGCGGACATCCACGCGGGCCGACGTCGCACCCAGGCCTGGCACGGCACCGACCGCCAGGCCCGCGGGCTAGTCATGGCCCGCCTGCGCGCGGCCCCCGACGGGCAGCGCGTCAAGGCCGCCGAGCTCAGGGCCTGCGCCGCCAGGGCCGGGACGCGAGCCCCCGGCGGAGCTCCCGACCCCGAGCAGCCGGTGCGCGCCCTGTCCACCCTCCTGGCCGACGGGCTCATCGCCACCGACGACGACGGCGCCACCTACCGGCTTCCCTAACCGCCCACCGCCGCGCGGACCGCCCCGGTAGCCGGCCGGCAGGCCGCGCTTGGGGCCTGTGCGGACAACGACGAAGGTCTCACGCTCTGGCGCATCGCCGGGGCGGGGCGCTCACGGGCCTGGGCTTGTGACGCCGGTAAAGTCGTGACCATGGCCAAAGGACGTGGACGCAACCAAGGGGAAAGCGCAGGACGACGAGGCTCGGCCCGTCGCGGCGCAGGCTCCTCGTCGGGGCGCTCCGCCTCGGGCTCCCAGTCCCGGCCCCATCGGCAGGGCGCTTCCGGTGGCGGCCCGCGGACGGGCGCTGGGCAGTCCTCCTCAGCCCGCTCCGGTGGAGTGCCCCGATCCTCCCAGGCCAAGGGACGCGGCGGCCGCGCATCGGGCGCCAAGTCCACTGGACGCCCCCTGCACTCGGGACAGACGGGTAGGCCCGCCGGCGGGCACTCGGGTCAGGCGGGCCAGGCAGGCAAGAACCGCCGGTCCCCCCAGGGCGGCCAAGGGACCTCGACGTCGCGCTCGCGGCAGGCCGCTCCGGGAACCGCTCGCTCCTCCCGGACGAGCTCGACTCAGGCCGCTCGCTCCGATCGTCGTCGACACAGTTGGGGCGCGGGCCTCCAGTGGACCCATATCGGCGGCGGGCGGCTGACCGGAGCCCCCGACTCGATCCCGCAGGGCCCGGACCAGCCTCGCAGTGGGCGCCTGCGCAAGCCGGTCCCGCCCCAGCCCCGCTACGGTCTGCGCCGTGCCCTGGTGCTGGGCGGGGTCCTGCTGGTCCTCTTGCTGCTCATCGTGACCATCGCCGTCGGCTACTTCTGGGTCCGTAACACCATCCGCACCCAGGATGAGGAGCGTGCAGCCGCCCAGGTGCACACCGTCTACCCCACTCCGGGGAAGTGCGACCCCTCGACCTTGAAGAGCACAGTGCAGGGGCCCGAGTCCGTCAGTGTCGGTGCCGGGGCGACCTTCTCCATCTCCCTGGTCAACAGCGGCCAGGCACCCTGCCTGATCGACGTCGGCAGCCAGGCCCTGGGGGTGCGGGTCTCCTCGGGCTCCCAGCAGGTGTGGGACTCTGTCACCTGCCCCGTGGGCCAGACCGAGAAGGCCCTCCTCCTGCCTGCGGGCAAGGGCGCCGATGTCAACGTGACCTGGAACGGTAACGCGGCCACCTCCGACTGCGCAGCGGCCAACGCGGCACCGGCCTCCCCGGCTTCTCCGGCAGGCGCATCGGCCTCCTCGACGCCGAGTGCCACTGCCTCCTCCTCCGCGAGCCCCTCGGCGGGCCAGGCGCAGACCGCCCCCGGCAGCACCGCGGGCGCGGGAACCTACCGTTTCCGCTTCGTCATGGGGGACAAGGACCTCACTGAGGACCGGGTCTTCGTCGTCGGCTGACGGCCTTCTGCAGGCGGGTGCCGGGGCGGCCGCCGGAAAGGCCTGGCGACCGACGAGCTCAGGAGTAGCGCTCGACGACGGAGATCTCCGCCAGCCGTGACAGCCCGTCGCGCAGGGTCCGGGCCCGCTGGGCGCCCACGCCCTCGACGGCCTCGAGCTCCTCGATGGTGGCTCCGAGGACCCCCTGCAGGGACCCCCACTGCTCGACGACGGCGCGCGCCGTCACCACGGGCAGGCGCGGGATCTTCGACAGGATCCGCAGGCCGCGCGGGGAGACCTGGGCGTCCAGATCCTGGCCGTCGATGCCGCCCAGACCCATGGAGCGCGCCACCATCGCCAGGTCCAGGAGGGCGGGGGAGCCCACCCACTTCAGGCGCGCATCGACGGTGGTCGTGTCCAGGCCCTCGGGCAGGTAGTCCTCCAGGAGGAAGCCGTGCTCGGCGAGCAGGCCCCGGGTGAGCTCCTCGACCTGGAGGGCCAGGAGACGCCCGTCGGTGCCGAGCTCCAGGACGTAGGAGTCGATGTCGGCGGAGATGCGGCGGACCATCTCCATGAGCTGGAGCACCGAGGTGACGTCACGGACGGTGACGAGGTCCTCGATCTCCAGGGAGTCCAGGCCGGCGGAGGTCTGGTCGAGGCGGGCCTTGTAGCGCTCCAGGGCGGACAGGGCCTGGTTGGCGCTGGCCAGGATCGACTCACTGGGCTCCAGGACGTGGCGCTTGCCGTCCACGTACAGGGAGATGATCCGCATCGACTGACTCACGGAGATGACCGGGTACCCGGTCTGGCGGGCCACGCGCTCGGCGGTGCGGTGACGCATGCCCGTCTCCGAGGTCTGGATCGAGGCGTTGGGCAGCAGCTGGACGTTGGCGCGCCGGATCCGGGCGGTGTCCATGTCGACGACGACGCCGCCGTCCATCTTGGCCAGCTCGCGCAGGCGGGCGGCGGAGAGCTCGACGTCCAGGTGGAAGCCGCCCGAGGAGATGGCCTCCACCACCGGGTCGAAGCCCAGCACGATGATCGCCCCGGTACGTCCGCGCAGGATCCGCTCCAGTCCGTCACGAAGGACGGTGCCGGGAGCAACGAGCGCAAGCGTCTCGTGCAGCTGGCCAGCGGCCTCGATCATCATCTCTCCTGATCTCGCGGTGTCCTGGGGAAGGGATCGCACAGTGAACTTGCCGGGGCGGACCGCGCTCGGGACCCTCCGGTCTTGCGGCATCCAGGTGAGCGCACGCCCCGGTGCTCACGCTCCCATGGTATCGGCAGCCGGGCCGACCTTCGGCGAGGGCCTTCCCACACTGGACCAGTCGGTCTGTTGGCGGCGCCCGGCCGATCCATGACGGTCACGTCACCTGCTCGGCTCCCGTGGCCGCCCCTGGTCCCGGCGTTGTCTGCGCTTGCCAGTAATGCATCCACTGCCTGTGCTGTATGTGCTGCCCATGGTGACCGTACTGTCCTGTCAGCCACGCGGGAGTGCCGCCCCCATGGCCTCACCCACGTGCGCGACCGGCAGCACCTGCATCCCGGCGACCTCGCGCAGCTCGGTCGAGCCCGCCAGCGGCACGATCGCCCGGTCGAAGCCGAGGCGGGAGGCCTCCGCCAGACGCCGCTGAATGCCGACGGTGGCCCGCACCTCACCGGTGAGCCCCACCTCGCCGAAGGCCACGAGGCCAGCAGGTGTGGGCAGGTTGCGCGCGGCCGAGACCACGGAGATGGCCACCGCCAGGTCCGTGGCCGGCTCGACGGCGCGGGCCCCGCCCACGGTGGAGACGTAGACGTCCGCACTGGAGGTGTCCACCCGCAGCCGGGCGCTGAGGACCGCCAGCGCCATGGCCGTGCGCGAGTGGTCCACCCCGGAGGTAGTGCGCCGCGGGGAGCCGGCGTTGGTGGGGGCCACGAGCGCCTGGATCTCCACCGGCATGGGGCGGCGCCCCTCGAGGGTCACGGTGGCGCAGGTTCCCGGCACCTCGGAGCGGGCGGCGGACAGGAACAGGCCCGAGGGGTCCGCCAGCCCCACGATGCCCCGCTCGCCCAGGTCGAAGCAGCCGACCTCATCGGTGGGGCCGTAGCGGTTCTTGACGGCCCGCAGCAGCCGCAGGCGGGCGTGGCGGTCACCCTCGAACTGGGTGACGACGTCGACCAGGTGCTCCAGGACGCGGGGTCCGGCGATCCCGCCGTCTTTGGTCACATGACCCACGAGCAGCACCGGGATATTGCGCTCCTTGGCTACCGCGATGAGTGCACCGGCCACGGCCCGCACCTGGGTGACGCCCCCGGCACTGCCCTCGACCTGCGCTGAGGCGATGGTCTGAACCGAGTCCACCACCAGCAGGGAGGGACCGGCTGCCTCCACGTGCCCCAGCAGGGCCCCCAGCTCGGTCTCCGCGGCCAGGAGCAGCCCGGGATCCATGGCGTCGATGCGTTCGGCCCGCAGCCGCACCTGCGAGGCCGACTCCTCACCGGTGACGTAGAGGACCGGTCCGTCCCCGCGTTCGCGCGCCACGGCGGCCGCCTTCGCGGCGACGTCGAGCAGCAGCGTGGACTTGCCGACGCCGGGCTCACCGGCCAGCAGCACGACGGCACCCGGCACGATCCCGCCGCCCAGGACCCGGTCCAGTTCACCCACCCCGGTGGGACGGGCCCTGGCCTCCGTGGCGCTGACCTCCCCGATGGGGCGGGCGGCCACGGTCGGTCGCACGGCGCCGGCAGCGCCCAGGGCCCCGCCGGCGCTCCCACCCGGGGAGTCGGAGACCTGAGTCTCCTCCAGGGTTCCCCACTCGCGGCACTCCCGGCACTGGCCCATCCACTTGGGGCTGGACCAGCCGCACTCGGTGCAGCAGTAGGAGACCTTGGGGGCCTTGGGGCTCTTTGATGCGGGCATGACCGGAGAGTATCGGGCCCCACCGACATCTATTCAGACCTAGACATCGGCGTCCTGCGGGCCTCAGTAGCCGACCGGGCCGCTCTGCCCTCCCTGACCGTAGGGCTGCTGGTTCTGGGAATCCTGACCGTACTGGCCCGACGGCGGCACCTGGCCCGGCTGCTGCGGCTGGCCGTACGGGGCCTGCTGCGGAGCGGTCTGAGCCGCCTGCTGGCCGGGCACCTGGCCGTAGCCGGCGCTCTGCGGCGCCGTCGGCTGGGCAGCCGGCTGTCCGTACTGAGGCTGACCGTACTGGCCCTGCTGCGGGACCTGCCCTCCCTGGAAGTACGGGGCCGCGTAACCGGGCACCAGGTGGGGAGACTTCTTGGCCAGGGCCGCGTCGGCGAACCTGCCGATCGCCAGAGCGCCGACAACGGGAAGAATGAAGACCAGGTAGGGGATGCGCACCCTCCCCTCGGCGTTCGTGATGATCCCGATGAAGATCGCGATGTCGATGACGACGCCGATCACGACCATGATGGTCATGATGAGGTAGTAGTAGCGCGTGCGCAGGGGCTGGTCCTTACCGGAGTCCTCGCTGTCAGGGATCTGAGGGTCGTTCTGGGCGGGTTGCTGTGCGCTCATGAGAGACGGCCTTTTCTGTATTCGGGGATTGGTGTCGCAGTGCGCCAGGTGGCGCGACCGGGTCCCAGCCTGCCCGCATTTGACCGTCAGGTCACCCCCTCCTCATGGGGAGGGGTACCCCGGTGACATGTGCTTCTCTCATGCCGAGCCGGGCACCTCTCGCGTGGCCCTACAGAAAAACCGTAGGACGACTCGAAAGATGCCCGGCTCGGTGGCGGTAAGGCCGGTGGGCGTCAGCCGCGGGTGCGGGCCAGGGCCTGGCGGGCCCGCTCGGCGACGTTGTCCCCGGTGAAGCCGTACTCCTCGAACAGGGCGGTGCCGGGGGCGGAGGAACCGTAGTGGTCGATGGAGACGATCTCGCCGGCGTCGCCGACGATCTCGCGCCAGCCCAGGGCGATGCCCGCCTCGATGGCGACCTTGGCGGTGCCGGCCGGCAGCACCTGCTCCCGGTAGGCGGCGTCCTGCTGGGCGAACCACTCCAGGCAGGGGGCGGAGACCACCCGGGTGGGGGTGCCCTCGTCCTGGAGGATCTCCCGGGCGGCCACGGCCACGCCGACCTCGGAGCCGGTGGCGATCAGGACGACCTCGGGGGCCGTCTGGTGCCCATCGGCGTCGGTGGCCTCGGCCAGGATGTAGGCGCCGCGGCGCACGCCCTCGGCGGCGGCCGTGGTGGAGGCGCTCACGGTGAGGTTCTGACGCGACAGGGCGATGCCGGCCGGCTCGTCGTGACGGCGCAGGATCTCGGCCCAGGCCGCGGCGGTCTCGTTGGCGTCCCCGGGGCGCACCACGGACAGTCCGGGGATGGCGCGCAGCGCCGCCAGGTGCTCGATGGGCTGGTGCGTGGGGCCGTCCTCGCCGACCCCGATGGAGTCGTGGGACCACACGAAGACCGGGCCGATCCCCATGAGTGCCGCCAGGCGCACGGCCGGGCGCATGTAGTCGGAGAACACCATGAAGGTGCCCCCGTAGGGGCGGGTGAGCCCGTCCAGGGCGATCCCGTTGAGGATCGAGCCCATGGCGTGCTCGCGCACACCGAAGTGGAGGGTGCGCCCGAAGGGCCCGTCGCCCTCGGACTGCGCCAGGGCGGCGGGCAGGAAGGAGGGCTCCCCGGCCATGGTCGTGTTGTTCGAGCCGGCCAGGTCCGCCGACCCGCCCCACAGCTCGGGCACCACGCCGGCCAGGGCGGAGAGCACCTTGCCCGACGCCGCACGGGTGGCCAGCGACTCGCCCACCTCCCAGGTCGGCAGGGCCTCCTCAAGGCCCTCGGGCAGGCGGTGGGCCTCAAGGCGCTCCAACAGCGCGGCGCCGGCGGAGTTGACCTGCTGCCAGGTCGCGAAGCGCGCGTCCCAGTCCGCTCGGGCGGCCCGGGCGTTGTCGGCGGCCTGCTTGCGGGCGTGGGAGACGACGTCCTCGGGCAGGATGAAGCTCTGCTCGGGGTCCAGGCCCAGGGCCCGCTTGAGCCCGGCAACCTCCTCGGCCCCGAGCTTGGAGCCGTGGGAGGACTCCTGGCCCTGCTTGGTCGGGGAGGGCCAGGCGATGATGGTGTGCAGACGGATCAGCGACGGGCGCGCGCTCTCGGCGCGGGCCGCGACGATGGCCTTGTGCAGCTCCTCGAGGTTCTCCGCGTAGCCGTCGGGGCCGGTGCGCCAGTCGACGTCGAGCACCTGCCAGCCGTAGGCCTCGAAGCGGGCCGAGACGTCCTCGGTGAAGGCGATGTCCGTGTTGCCCTCGATGGAGATGTCGTTGTCGTCGTAGATGGCGATGAGGTTGCCCAGCTGCTGGGTGCCCGCCAGGGAGGCGGCCTCCGAGGACACGCCCTCCTGCATGCAGCCGTCGCCCAGGACCGTGTAGACGAAGTGGTCGAAGACCGACTCGCCCAGCGGGGTGCCGGCGTCGAGCAGCCCGTGCTCGCGGCGCGCCGCCATGGCCAGGCCCACCGCGTTGGCGAAGCCCGCCCCCAGCGGGCCCGTGGTGGTCTCCACCCCGACAACCTCGCCGAACTCGGGGTGGCCCGGCAGGCCGGCCGGAGAGCGGAAGGCCGTGAAGCCCTCCAGGTCGATGTCGTATCCGGCCAGGAACAGCTGGATGTACTGCACCAGCGAGGCGTGCCCGATGGACAGGACGAACCGGTCCCGTCCCAGCCACCCCGGATCCGCCGGGTCGTGGACCATCTCACGCTGGTAGAGCAGCCACGCCACCCCGGCCAGGGAGATCGGCGTACCGGGGTGGCCCGACCCCGCCTTCTCCACGGCGTCGGCGGCCAGGGCCTTGGACACCGCGATGGTCTGACGGTCAAGGTCGGTGAGCAGCGGCTCAGTGCTCATAACTGAGGACTCCTTGTGCATGAGGGTGGGTCTTGCTCGCGGCCACGGGCGCTGTGACGATGGTGCATTGTCGGTGCATCGTGGCGCATCCGCGGGCGGGCATCAAGGGTGATCCTTCCCGCTTCCGCGGGGGCGGGCAAGTACAGGCGTGAGCGCGTGTGTCTTTCACACTCGGGGGCTTGTTCCCGCAGGCGGGCGCTCTTGCCCGTAGATTGGGCCGCATATGGGTACAGCAAGAGGGCGCGCGGCGCCGCCGGCGGAGCGCGGGAGCGCGTTGGAGCAGATCGACTCCCGGCCCCTGACGGGCCATCAGCGAAGCATCATCGCTCTGGCGATCGTCGCCAACATCTCTGAGTTCTTCGACATGTTCCTCATCGGCTTCGCCGTCGTCCAGCTTCAGAAGGAGTGGAGCCTGGGCGGCTTCGAGACCGGTGTCATCCTGGCCTGCTCCGGGCTGGGCACGGTGCTCGGCGCGGTCCTGTGGGGCTGGGCCGCCGACCGGATGGGCCGACGGCGCACCTTCTTCTGGTGCGTCCTGATCTTCACCGTCTTCACCCTGGCCTCGGTGTTCACCCCCACGGGCTGGTGGGTGATGCTGGCCCTGCTGCGGGTGCTGGTCGGAGTGGGCGTCGGGGGCCTCAACATCGTCTCCATCCCCTACGTCCAGGAGTTCGTGCCCACCAGGCAGCGCGGTCTGCTTGCCGGGCTGGGCTCGGTGTTCATCCCGCTGGGGCTCTTCCTGGGCTCTCTGTCGCAGCGGCTCCTCCACGACAACTGGCGCGGCCTCATCGCGCTGGGGGCCGTCCCGATCCTCCTGCTGGTCTGGATTCGGATCGTCCCCGAGTCGCCCCGCTTCCTGCTCTCCCACGGGCGCGAGCGCGAGGCCCGCGAGTCCATCGCCTGGGCCCTGGAGCTGAGTCCCGACGACGTCGGAGCCCTGCCGCCGGTGCGGACCGGGCCGCGCATCG
This sequence comes from Actinomyces sp. SKVG-SVH-4(1), assembly GCF_048514265.1. Taxonomy (NCBI): domain Bacteria; kingdom Bacillati; phylum Actinomycetota; class Actinomycetes; order Actinomycetales; family Actinomycetaceae; genus Actinomyces; species Actinomyces sp. SKVG-SVH-4(1). Next base: position 213,557 of record NZ_JBGEVE010000003.1, read on the forward strand.
CCTACGGCGAGCTGCTGCGCAAGCACCTGCGGCCCCTGCTCATCGTCTCGGTGGGCTCCTTCTGCTTCATCCTGGGCTCCTTCACTGTGCAGTCCTGGGGGCAGACGCTCCTGGAGGTCGGCTTCACCGACATCGGCGCCGACGCCGTGGGGACGCTGTTCATGGGGGTCTCCCTGGTGGATCTGCTCGGCCGCCTGGCCTCGGCCTGGCTCGCCGACCGGATCGGGCGGCGCTGGACCGTGTTCTCCTTCGGTCTCATCGGGGCGCTCGGAGCGGTCATCGTGGCCCTCTCCGCCCACTGGGAGACCTCGTGGATCGTCTTCTTCACCGGCATCTGCATCACGATGGGCTTCGGCGACGGCGCCTTCGGGATCCTCAACGCCTTCGGCGGCGAGCAGTTCCCCAACGGCGCCCGGGGTACGGGGCTGGGCCTGGGATACGGCATCGGCGCGAGCGCCAAGATCCTCGGGCCCCTGCTCATGGGGGTGATGATCGGCTCCGGCAGCCTTCAGGATCTGGCGCACCCGCTGGCGGCCGTCTTCCCGGCCTTCCTCTTCTTCGCGGTCATGCTGGTCCTGGGCGGCTTCATCTACCTGCTGGCCCGCGAGACCAAGGGCGAGAGCCTCGAGGACATCTGAGTGCCCGAGCGCTTCGGGGGCGTCAGCGGTGGCGGGCTCAGGACTTCCAGGCGGTGGTCGGGTAGAAGGCGCTCTCGTTGCAGAACCCGTAGGGCGTCACCGTCACTATCTCGTGCTGGCCGCCGGTCCTGGACTGTGAGATCACCTCGCCGGTGTCCAGGTCGATGAGGTGCAGGCGGCCTCCATTGAGGGTGAGGTAGAGGATGGAGCCGTAGATCGCCGCACTCTGGTAGGACTCCTCCTCGGTGGACTCCCGGGTCAGCAGCGCGGTCGCCGAGCCGTTCTTGCGGACCTGGATGTGGTCGGTCCTCCTGATGACGTATCCGTTGCTCGCGGTCAGGGTGGGGTGCTTGTCCTCCTTGTCGACCGGCAGGTCCGTCAGCTCGGTGCGCTCACCGGTGGTGAGGTTGATGCTCACCTCGGGGTAGGGCGGCTCCTTCGTGCGGCTGTCGGTGGCGTAGAGGTAGCCCTGGTGCACGAGCTGTGCGCTCAGGTTCTCGATGGGGTGGGTGAGGCCGTCGGCGAGCGTGACGATGGCCGTGTGGACCTTCGCGTCGTCACCGAGCAGGGCTACCGCCTCGCCGCCGGCCACCGCGCAGAAGCTCTGGGACGTGACGGAGGCCAGGTCGAACTGCACGGACAGGTCCTTCGCAGACAGCCGCAGGGCCCGGTGCGGGACGCTGGTGGTGACCAGGAGGTCGGCGCCGTCGGAGGTCAGCGTGATCGAGGAGCCGGCGCGGTAGGTCGACTCCCTCGCCTTGAGGGCGAGATTCTCCCCGAGCAGTGCGCTGGCGACGATGCGGCGGTCGGCCAGGCGGATCTTGAGCAGACTGACTCGTCCCCGGTTCTCGGGGCGCTCGTCGAGGACGTCCTCGCGGCCGGTGATGAGGTAGGCGAACTCGTCGTCGCAGGTGGCGGCGCAGGTGAACTGCTCGGTGACGAGTGTGCCGGGGCTGGGGGCGATGGGGTTGCTTGCGGGAACACCGCCGACGGGGGGAACGGTCATCGGCTCGATGCGATACCCGTGCTTGGAGTCCTCCGGCACGATGCCGTAGGTCGTCGGCCCCTTGAGGTCAACGAGGATGGGGCGGTCGCCGGACAGACCGGCGGTCTCGTCGTCGCTGTTGACGTCATAGGCGATGAGAAAGGAGCCGTGGACGGTCTCGATCATCGCGTTGGTGGGCCAGGGGTGGTTCTGATTCTCCTTGACGCGCAGGGGCCACACCGCCTCGCCGCCGAAGTCGGTCGGGATGGAGGGGGCCTTCGGGAGCGTGGACAGTGACGCGTGAAGGACGGTGGGGGGGCTGAGGGGTCAGGGTGCGCGCGATGCGCTGGCGGACGTCCGCGCAGCCGCTCAGGGACAGGGCGCCGGCGCCCGCGGTGGCGCCGAGTGCGGCGGTGAGAAAGATGCGACGACGCATGATGACCTGCCCGGTACTGACTGTGCGGAATGACGGGGACATGCTACGTGGCCGGGTGCGGTTGAGCGGACATATTCCGCACCCGGCCACGTGGATGATCTCGATTTGTTTCAGACCTACCGGTTGTCAGTGCTCCGAGTGTTCGACGACGGCGGCCGGGGCTGCGCCGTCGTGGTCAGCGGAGCCGGCGTGGTCGGCGGAGGTGTCCGAGCCCGGCAGGTGGTTGCCCACCATGTCGGTCAGTCCGGTGCCCACGAGGCTGCGCAGGATGAGATCGAGCTGCTCGACGTTGTTGGCCACCGCCTTGGGCAGGGCGGAGGCGCCCTCGGTGGAGATGATCGACAGGTCGCGCACGCTGGCCAGCGGCTCGCTCAGGGCCCGGGCGATCTCGGGGGCCTTGTCCAGCAGCATCTGGCGGGTGGCGGCCTCGCCGTACTTGGCCAGGGCGTCCGCCTTGTCGCTCATGGCCTTGGCCTCGGCCTCACCGGCGGCACGGATCGTGTCGGCCTCGGCCTGGCCTCGGGCCGCGATGGCCTCGGCCTCGGCGCGGGCCCGGGCGGCGGTCGCCTTGGCCTCGGCCTCGGCGCGGGCCACGGTGGCCTGGGCCTGGGCCTCGGCGTCCAGACGGGTGCGCTCGGCGTCGGCCTGGGCCCGCAGCAGCGCCTCGGTCTTGGAGGCCTGAGCCTCCTGCTCGCGCTGGTAGCGGGCGGCGTCGGCGGGCTTGCGCACGGTGGAGTCCAGCTCGCGCTCGGTCAGGGCGGCCTTGGCCTCGGCCGCCTCCTGCCCGATGATGGCGATCTCGCGCTCCTTGGCGGCGCGGGCGATCGGGCCGGCGGAGTCGGCGTCGGCCTGGGCCTTGTCCGTCTCGGCCTTGAGCTGGGCCTGACGCAGGGACAGGTCGCGCTCGCGCTCGGCGATCTGCTGACGGGAGGTGACCTCGGCGTCGCGGGCCTCACGCTCGGCGTTGGCCCGCGCGATGCGGGCGTCCTTCTCGACGCGCTGCTGCTCGGGCACACCCAGGGACTCGATGTAACCGCCGGCGTCGGTGATCTCGGAGACCTGGAGCATGTCGATCTCCAGACCCATGTTGGCCATGATGCTCTTGGCGTCGTCGAAGACGTTGCGCTGCAGGGCGTCGCGGTCGGAGATGAGGTCGGTGACCGTCATGTGGCCGATGATCGAGCGCAGGGAGCCGATGAGCGCCTCCCGTGCGGAGTCGGCGATGGCCTGGTCCGTGTTGGGCTTGCCCAGGAAGCGCTTGGCCGCGGCGCGCACCTGCTCGTCGGAGTCGCCCACCTTGACGGCGGCCACGGCGGCGACGTTGACGTTGATCTTGTTCTCGTCCTCGGCGGTGACCTTGAAGCCGATCGTGGTCTGGGTGAAGGGCAGGTACTGGATGGTCTGGATGACCGGCAGGACGAAGTCGCGTCCACCGGGGTGGACGATCTTGACCGTGCCCCGGTTCGATCCGGAGATCAGACCGGTGAGGTTGGAGGGGACGACGACGATGCGGCTGAACAGGTAGGCGACCGCCGCCAGCACGATGATGGCGACGATGGCGATCAGGCCGATGAGTGATACACCCATGCGGGTTCCTTTCTGTGCGGGAAGATGGGATGAAGGAGAATGGTGGGCAGACGGCGTAGTAACAGGTGGGGTGCGGTCCGTCAGCGGCTCCCGGTGGGCTCAGTCGCTGATCTGCTCCCAGGGGACGATGGCCAGGGTGGAGTCGACGGCGTCGAGCACCCAGGCGCTCTGCCCCGAGCGCAGCGGCTGCTCGGAGTGCGCCGGCAAGGTGAGCTGGTGGCCGCGCGTGACGGCGCGAACCTCACCGCTGCCGTCCTTCCACCACAGGACGGTGACCTTCTCACCGACCAGCTCGGCGGCGGTGGGCGGAGCCGTGTCCAACGGCATGGAGCGCCTGAGTCGGTTCCACAGCCAGCGCATGAGTGCACCGGATCCGAGGGCTGCTGCGGTGGGAACGCCCCACAGCACCGCCGCCGGCACCTGCGCCGTGGCCGAGCCCGTCGCCGTCACCCCCATGCCGATGGCGCCGAACACGGCCACAGGCAGAGCGAGGATCGGCACGAGCCCGTCGGGCAGGAGGGCGTCCAGCAGTCCGTCGAACAGGATGCCGGCCACCAGGACGGTGCAGCCGATGATCGCGCACCAGGCGAAGACGCCCACACCAGCTCCCTTCCGCGCAGGCCCCTCGACCTCCGACACCTGGATTCTGCCACGCAGGCCGGCACGGCAAGCCTGGGTTGGGATGGGAAGAACAACCCGGTTGGACTCAGGCGCCGCGGGCGCGCGGCAGCCGACCGGAGTCCTGCAGGGGCGGCGCAGCCGAGGACCAGGATGTCGCCGTCGGGATGGCTGTCGCAGCAGAGGGGTTGGTGGGAATGGTCATGGTCTCCTGCATCGCCGGATCGGTCCCCTGCTCGGGGCCGGCCGGGGCGGCGGTGCCGGCGGTCCTACCTGTGCCGGCTGTGCCAGCCGTGCTCACTGTGACCGCTGCCTTCCGGTGGGATCCGACGGCGTCGGCGGGGACGGCGCCGGCGGCTGCCACTGCTGAGGACTGGTCTGCCTGCTGGGAGGCGGTCAGGATGGGCGGGCCCGACGGGTCGGGGACGGGATGGCCGGCGCTCCCGGGTGCCTGGGCGGAGGCCTGGGGTCCTCCTTGGGGCGGGAGAAGTCCGTAGCCGGCGGCCGCGGCCGGAATCGCACCGGCTGCCGCGGCCGAGGAGGGCTGGGGCCCGGTGGGGCCGGTGGGCACGGTGACGGTTTGCGCGGATACAGCCACGGCTCTCACTGGTGACCCGACCTGGCGCTCGGCCGGCGGGTTCGCCTGGGCGCCGGTGTGCTTGGGGCGCGGCTGGGCCGGCTGGGCCGGTTGGGGCCTTGCCGGTGCGGCGCCGGCGGCAGCGGCCGCTGCGATCGGTGAGGCGGGCGCCTCGGTGGTGTGGCGCCTGGTCTGCGTCCCGGGGGGAGTCGAGGCGAGAACCGGCTCGGTCTCCTCGGTGTTGGCCGAGGCCGTCGACGCTCCCGAGGTCACTGCCACGGAGGCGGACAGGGGCGAGGTTGTCACCGTCCCCGTGACCGTGATGGCGTCAGGGGCCGCGGCCGCCTGCATGGACGAACCAGACAGGGCGGCCTGGGTCCGTCGACGCCGGGAGATGCGACTGGGGGTCGGGTCCTCGAAGACTCTCCTGGGCGCCTGGGGCTCTCGGTGACTTCTCGGGCCCGCGGGGGAGTGCTGGGGCTGGCCCTCGGGTGCGGAGGTCTGCTCCGGTGGCGCCGACTGGGCGTCGGCGGCCTGGGGCGGGGCCTCGGGCAGCAAGTCGGTGGACGGCCCCGAGGGCGCGTCTGTCCGCGGCTCCAGGATGGGGGCGGCAGTCGCTGCGTCCGACGGCTCCGCGCCGCCGGGGCGCTCGCCCAGGGCGGCGGCTGAGAAGGATGGCTCGAGCACCGGCGCATGTGAGCCGGTGGTGGCGGTCGTCGTCGCAGGCGCTGCTGGCACCACCGGCCGGGCCGGCTCGGGAATGGTCATGGAGCGTGCCGGAGCCGCTGCCCGCCCGCCCCGGCGCCCGGGGGTGATCGGAGGCCAGACGACATCGGCGTCGGACACCGGGGCGGCGGCCGGCCTGGAGGGCGCCTCCGAGGCCCTGCGTTCCACCCGGCTGCGCGCCCGCCGTGAGCGCCGCCGGGGCTCGGAGCCGGAGGCGCGGGCGCCGTCGGCGGAGGGCACGGCCCTCGTGGTTCCAGTGACTCCACTGGCCCGGATGGCCCCGGCGGGGGAGGCGGGGCTCGGGTAGTCGGCGAACTTGGCGATGTGGTCCAGGTCGTAGTGGGTCGGGTCCTGTCCGGCGTTGCGCAGCACGTCCTCCAGAGGGCTGAGCAGGGCCAGCCGGAAGGCGGGGTCGACACAGCGGGCGTTGACCGCGCCCCAGATCTGGTCGGCGGTCAGGGACTCCTCGGAGGAGCCCAGGTCATTGCGGATCGCGGTGACCAGGTCCGACTCCAGGCGCGCGTAGGCCATGGCGTAGGCACTCGGCCACGGGGCCTCGGGCCGCTGGGTGCGCAGGAGGGCGAAGTTCCGCATGGCGCGCAGCACCTCGTCCGAGCCACCCACCAGGGCCCCCACCCGCAGGCGGTCCAGCGCCTCATTCTTCATCGTCCCGGTGCCCTCGGGGCCCAGCAGGTGCTTGGAGTCCTCGACGACCTCACGCAGGAAGACCCGGTAGGCGGCGACGCTGTCAGGGGTCGTGCGCTCCTTGGTCATCGAGCGCAGCCGCTCGGCGGCGTGACGCGCCGCCAGGCGGGCCGAGCTGGCCTCGGACTGGACCTCGTTGATCCGCGAGATGCTCGCCCGGGAGATCCGTGAGGCCTCCTTGAGGGCCAGGTCCGCATGCGCCGTCGAGCGCCGGGCGGCGAAGACGGCGGCAACGGCGACCAGGATGGAGACACCGGCTGCGATAGTGGCCACGACGGCGACGACGGACAGATCCATACCCCTATCCTGCCCGTAATCGACTCGATGGTGCCGCGAAAAAAGGGCCTCCCCAGATAGTCCCCAGAATCTCTGCGGGTGACGCCCAGGCCGGGTGGTGGCCGCGCTCACGCTGAGGAGGGCGAGGGGGTGACGTCGCTGGGGCGGTGCGTTGGGAGGGGTCGCCGGCCGCTGCGGCGCGCATCCGCCCCGACAAGGCCTCGGCAACCTGCACCGATGTGCACGGGGCGAGGTCCTTAGTGCCCGAGACGCCCCACGCGGGCCCGTGGCGCGGTAGCGTCAGCGCCATGAAGAAACTTATCAACGCCGTTGACAACGTGGTCACGGACACCCTGCGGGGCATGGCCGCCGCCCACCCCCACGAGCTCGACATCGACCTCGACCAGCACATCGTCTACCGCCGCCGACCCAAGGAGCAGGGCAAGGTCGCCATCATCTCCGGGGGAGGCAGCGGGCACGAGCCCCTCCACGGCGGCTTCGTGGGCACCGGCATGCTCGACGCCGCCTGCGCCGGAGAGATCTTCACCTCCCCGGTCCCCGACCAGGTGGTGGCCGCCACCAGCGCCGTCGACCGTGGAGCCGGCGTTCTGCACATCGTCAAGAACTACACCGGCGACGTCATGAACTTCGAGATGGCCGCCGAGATCGTCGAGGCCGAGTCCGGCATCCAGGTGGCCAGCGTCGTCACCAACGACGACGTCGCCGTCGAGGACTCCCTCTACACCGCCGGACGCCGCGGCGTGGGCGTGACCGTCATGGTGGAGAAGATCGCCGGCGCCGCCGCCGAGCAGGGACGCCCGCTGGACGAGGTCGCCGGTATCGCCGCGCGCGTCAACGCCGCCGGCAGGTCCATGGGGATGGCCCTGACCTCCTGCACCGTCCCGACCAACGGCAAGCCCTCCTTCGACCTGCCCGAGGGCGAGATGGAGATCGGCATCGGCATCCACGGCGAGCCCGGACGCCGCCGCGAGAAGATCGCCCCCGCCGCAGAGATCGCTGAGCGTCTCGTCACCCCCATCCTGGCTGAGCTCACCGCGCTCACCGAGCTGGACAGTGCCGGCGCCGACGAGGGCGTCATTGCCATGGTTAACGGCATGGGTGCCACCCCGCTGCTCGAGCTCTACCTCATGTACGGGGAGATCGCCCGCCTCCTTGAGGGTGCCGGGATCACCGTGGCCCGCAACCTCGTGGGCAACTACATCACCAGCCTCGACATGGCCGGCTGCTCCCTGACCCTGGTGCGTGCTGACGCCGAGCTGCTGAGCCTGTGGGACGCCCCAGTCAACACGCCCGGCCTGCGCTGGGGAGCGTGAGGACCTGACACAATCGGGGTGCCCGATCGCCTGCGGGCACCCCAAGGAGACTGTAAGGAGAAGCGACATGACCGCAGAGGTGGGAGCCGCCCGCCACTCGCTGAGCGTGGCGGACTTGGCTACTTGGGTGCGCCGTAGCGCCGCACTCATCGCCGAGCACGCCGAGGAGCTCACCGACCTGGACGCCGCCATCGGCGACGCCGATCACGGCACCAACATGAAGCGCGGCCTGGCCGCTGCCGCCGAGGCGGTGCAGGCCGGCAGCTTCGCCAGCGCCGATGCCCTGCTCAAGAAGGTCGGCACCACCCTGGTCTCCACCGTCGGCGGCGCCTCCGGGCCCCTGTACGGCACCTTCTTCCTGCGCGCCGGGGGCGCCGTGGCCGGCCTGGAGGTGCTCGACGCCCAGGCGCTCGCGGGCGCCCTGGAGGCCGGGGTCGGCGGCCTCGCCGCACGGGGGCGGGCCACCACGGGGGAGAAGACCATGCTCGATGCCTGGAGCCCGGCCCTGGAGGCCCTGCGCGCCCACCCCGGCGACCTCGCCGCCGGCGTCGCGGCCGCCGCGCAGGCCGCCGCCGAGGGGCGCGAGGCCACCAAGCCCATGGTGGCCACCAAGGGACGGGCCTCCTACCTGGGGGAGCGCTCGGTGGGGCACATCGACCCCGGTGCCGCCTCCACCGTCCTGCTGCTGACGGCCCTCGACGACGTCGTGTCCGGAAGGGCGTCGTGAGCCCCGTGAACCCCGTGAGTCCTGAGAATCCCGCCAACCTTCCCCAGTCCCCAGCGGTCCCTGAGCCGGAGCGGCCGAGCGGTGGCGCCGTGAGCGTCGGCATCGTCCTGGTCTCCCACTCCCGGGCCCTGGCCGAGGCCGCCATGGACCTGGCGCGCCGGCTCATCGTGGCCGTCGACGTCCCCGTCGAGCTGGCCGCGGGCCTGGCAGACGGCGGTCTGGGTACCGACCCCGGGGCCGTCGTCGAGGCCGTGGAGCGCCTGGCTGAGCACTGCGAGGGCGTCCTGGTCCTGGCCGACCTGGGCAGCGGAGTCATGAGCGCCGAGATGGCTCTGGAGATGCTCGATCCGGCCCTCGCCGAGCGGACGCGCCTGTCGGCGGCGCCCTTCGTCGAGGGGTTGCTCGGCGCCTACGGCGCAGCCGGTATCGGCAAGGATCTTCAGGCCGTGGCCGCTGAGGCCGACGGCGCCGCCGAGGCCAAGCGTTCCCAGGTGGCCGCCTTCTGACGTGCTTCTGACGCGCGTCGTCGCGTCAGGGGCCGCCGGGCCGGTTCACGCGCGGTTGGCGAAGCGCTCCAGGAGGGCGGCGTCCCCACCGACGACGAGCACGTCCTCGGCTGAGACCAGGGTGTCCGGGGTGGCGTACTCGAAGGGCTCGCCCGGGCTCATGAGGCCGAAGACGGTCACCCCGTAGCGCGAGCGCACCTTGGACTGCCCGATGGTGAATCCGTGCAGCTCCGTGGGCGGACGCATCTTGACAATGGTGAAGCCGCCCTTCTCCATCTCGATGTAGTCGAGCATGCGGCCTGAGACGAGGTGGGCGGCACGCTGACCGGCGTCGAACTCGGGGTAGACGACGTGCTGGGCGCCGATGCGGCGCAGGATGCGGCCATGGGCGCGGGAGATGGCCTTGGCCCAGATCTGGGGGGTCTCGAGGTCCACGAGGTTACCGGTGATGAGGACGGAGGCCTCCAGGGAGGTCGCCACCCCCACGACCGCGGTGCCGAACTCGGTGGCGCCCAGCTGCTCGAGGGCCTCCACGTCCGTGGCATCGGCCTCCACCAGGGGGATGCGGCCGGTCCACTGCCGCACGGTCGCGGGATTGGCCTCCACGGCCAGCACCTCGCGCCCCAGCCGGTCCAGGGTGGCGGCCACGGCCGAGCCGAAGCGTCCCAGCCCGATGACGAGCGTGGAGTCGGTGCGCGAGAGCGGGGCAGGCATGAGATCTCCTGAGGTCGGCCGTGAGGCAGTGGCCCCTACGCTACCTCCTGCGGCGACGACGGAGGCTCAGGCCGATCCCGCAGGCCACCAGGACCGTCGCCGCCCCGGCCAGGAGCCACGTCATCATCGTGAAGCCGCCGGAGTAGGCCTCGATCTGCGCGCGGTCGACGAGCTGGGCCTTGAGGGTCTCGATGATCTGCTTGCCCGTGGGCGACTGCGGCAGTGCCTGAGCGCGCATCATCGCCTCCATGGCTTCCGCCCTGACCCCAGCGGCATGGTCGGTCACGTAATCCTGGGCGTGCTGGGTGGCGTAGGAGGTCATGAGCGCCACCCCGAAGGAGCCGCCGATCTGCTGCGCGGCACTCAGGATCGCCGAGGCCAGTCCGGTCCGCTTCGCATCCACCCCGCGAGTGCCGGAGTTGAAGGTGACCGGCATCGTCAGCCCCAGGCCCATCCCGAAGACGATGAGGCCGGGCAGTGCCACGTGCTCGTAAGTCGATTCCGTGGTCATACGGGAGAAGATGAGGAAGGATCCCGCCAATACTGCCAGCCCCAGTGGCAGGGTGCCGCGCGCCCCGAGCCTGGGCACGATGATGCGCCCGGCCGGGATCGCGGTGGCGATCAACGCAAGGACCATCGGGAGGAAGACGACCCCGCTCTTGAGGGGCGAGTAACCGAAGTGGTTCTGCATGTAGTAGGTCAGGTAGATGATCGCCCCCATCTGGGCGGCGCCGACGACGAACTGCGTGGCGTAGGAGGCCGCCCGCACTGGCAGTGCCATCATCGACAGGGGCAGCACCGGGCGGCTCGCGAAGCGCTCACGGACCACGAACAGCACCGCGGCGATGCCGCCCAGGGCCAGCCAGCTGACGGTCGACGTGGAGGTCCAGGAGGTCTGCTGGGCCCGGTCGAGCCCGTAGACGGCGCTGAAGCAGGCTCCGCAGCCCAGTACCAGGCCGCTCAGGTCATCAGTGATGCGTGAGCCGCGGTCGCGCTGGTCGGCCGGCGGAAGGCTGCGCTGCCCGATGAGCAGGGCGGCGGCAGCCAGGAGAATGTTGATGTAGAGGGCCCAGCGCCAGCTGAACCAGTCGGTCAGTGCTCCGCCGACAAGCAGTCCGACGGCCGCTCCCAGGCCGCCAGTGGCGCCGAAGATCGCGAAGACCCGTTCGCGCTCAGTGCGCTCGGTGAAGGTGACATTGAGCAGCGACTGTGAGGTGGGGGCCAGCAGGGCGCCGAAGCAGCCCTGGGCCACGCGGGCCGCCAGCAGGACGGGGAAGGAGGTCGCCATCCCGGCTGCGAGGCTGGCGATCCCGAATCCGATCAGACCGACCTGGTAGGAGCGGCGGATGCCGACCACGGCGCAGAGCCTTCCCCCGAAGAGCACGAGGCCGCCGAAGGCCAGGCTGTAGCCGGTGACCGTCCACGGGCTCTGGGACACGGTCATCCCCAGGTCCTCCTGCATGTGCGGCAGGGCGATGGCGATGATCGTCAGGTCCAGGACGATCATCAGCTGGGTGAGGACGGCACTGACCATGACCGCACGGCGATTGGGGCGCCGCGCGGTCATGACGGTCGTCTCCTCCTGTGTCTCTTGTGCCGACTCGGTCCGCTCCTTGAGGGTGGATGCCACTGGGGATGTCATTGCGACCTCCATATCAAAATGATCGTTTTCGCTTGTGTTCGGAAGTCTAGGGAGCGTGTGGCGGTCAGTCAACAACGATCGTTTCGATTTGGAGTGTGCTCTGAGTCGCTTATCCTGAACTCATGCCACGAGTGACCGCCGCCTACCGGGAGCGTCAGACCGACCGGATCCTGCAGGCCGCCGAGGAGTGCTTCGCGCGCAGCGGCTTCCAGGCCGCCTCCATGGATGAGGTCATTGCCGCGGCCGGAATGTCGTCATCGACGGTCTACCGCTACTTCCCCGAGGGCAAGCGCTCACTTGTGCGCGAGGTCCTGACTCGGCGTATGGGACCGCTCGTCGAGCGGATCAAGCAGCTCGCCGAGTCCGAGGTGCTGCCGGACTTCAAGCAGGGATTCATCGAGGCGCTCGTCCTGCTCAACTACGAGCGCGACGACGCTGAGCAGCACGTTGGCGAGGCGGACTCCACCTCGCGGCGGACCTCCGCTCGGCGAGGCGAGGTCCGCAAGGATGCTGACGATGTCGGACTGAGTGCCTGGGCGCCGCTGGCCTACCACGCCTGGGGTGAGCTGACTCGCGATCCTGAGATGTCTGTCATGGTCCAGGAGAACTACCACGACATCCGCAGCGGCCTGATCCGACTGTGCCGCAACGGGCAGAGGGTGGGGACGATCTCCAGCCGTCTGAGTCCCGAGCAGCTGGCCTCCCTCATCCAGAGCGTCTCCTTCGGTCTCATCGTCGAGCAGCTCATCACCGGCCGCGCGGACGTGGAGAGTGCGGCCGCGACCCTTGGGCACCTGCTCGCGCCGGATGGGCAGAAACCCGAGGGGAGCTGATCGTTCTCCCTGGTGCTTGCAGGCTCTCGGGTGAGCAAGTGCGGAGAGCAGGGCGGTGGGCGCTAGCCGATCATCGGGCTTGCCTCGGGCATCCGGATGACGCGGCGCCGCTCGCGCAGCGCCAGGGCGCTGGCCGCCGTCATCGTGCCCACGCGGCCGACGAACATGAGCGCCACGATGACGTACTTGGCGCCGTCCGGCAGGGAGGGCGTGATGCCCGTGGACAGGCCCACGGTGGCGAAGGCGCTGATGACCTCGAAGAGGATTCGGTCCAGGGACAGGTTGGTCATCTGCAGCAGCAGGAGCGTGGCCAGTCCGATGATGCTGGAGCCGATGAAGGCCACCGCCACGCTCAGGCGAACGGTTGAGGGGGTGATGCGCCGCCCGAAGGCCTCGATGTCCTGGTCGCCGCGGGCCTCGGCGAGGATCGCCAGCAGCAGGACCGCGAAGGTCGTCACCTTGATGCCGCCGGCTGTCGAGGCCGAGCCGCCACCGACGAACATGAGGGCGTCCTGGAGGAACCAGGTCGCCTCGTGCATGTGCTCGGGCGGGATCGTGGACAGCCCTGAGGAGCGGGCGTTGACGCCGTTGACGAGCGCGGTCATGATCTTCCCGCTCGTGGGCAGGGAGCCGTAGGTGAGCGGATTGTTCCACTCGAAGGTGGCGATGGCGATGGTCGAGGCGACCGTGAGGGCCAGGTAGGTCGTCAGGGTCAGCTTGGTGTGCAGGCTCCATGTACGGGGGCGGCGGCGTCGGCCCATGATGTCCAGGATGACGGGGAAGCCGACGGCGCCCATGAAGGTCCCCACGATGATCGGCAAGCCGATCCACCAGTCGGTGGAGTAGGCCTCCAGGCCCTCGGGCATGATGACGAAGCCGGCGTTGTTGAAGATCGACAGCGCCATGAAGACCGCGTACCACAGGGCGTGGCCCACATCGAGGCCGTGACTGAGGAAGGGTGGCAGCAGCATGAGCGTCAGGAGGAGCTCGCAGCCGGCGGCCGTGTAGATGACGGCGCGTAGCAGCCGCCCCACCTCGCCCAGGCGCGACTGGTTCTCCGAGGCCGCCAGCATCCGCTGAGTCAGTCCCACGTGCCGGGACACCGCCAGGGACAGCAGGGAGGCCAGGGTCATGACGCCCAGACCGCCCACGGCCGCGGCCAGGATGATGACGACGTGTCCGAAGGTGGACCAGTAGGCAGCCGTGTCCACCGTGCTCAGGCCGGTGACGCACACGGCCGAGGTGGCGGTGAACAGGGCGTCGAGGAAGTCGGCGTGCTCCCCACTGGTCGTGGCGATGGGGAGGCTGAGGAGGCCGGTCACCACCACGATGATGGCCGCGAAGACGATCACGGCCAGCCGGGCCGGGTAGAAGCGGGCGGCCCTCGCGATCTGGCCGAGGGGCTCGATGTGCCTGAGCAGGCGGCGAATCCCGGTGGGCTCCGTACCCGGCAGCGGGGGGCGGGGCAGCGGCTCCTCGAGGGGGCCGGCTCCCTCTCTGGAATTCGGGGGCTTCTTGTGGCGCTTCCACGCATGGCCGACGACGCCCACGAGTGGGGCGTGCCAGTGGGCCTGACGGCGCCGGCCGGCCTGGGAGGCGCCGCGCTTCCCGGTCGGGGTCTCGTCGCGGGATCCGCGGCCGGGCTCCGGGTCCTGGGCGGTGTCTGTCTGGGGCACGGTCGCCATTGTGGTCCCGCTGGTGGGGCTTCGTCACGTTTCCCGGCGTCGTGGGTCGGGTGTGTTCGAGTGGGGCCGGTGAGCGGGCTCCGGTGCTCGCCGTCCTGACGGCCGGATCGGGGGCGGATCTGTGAGGATGCCGCAGCGACAATTGGTGACCGAGTGTGAAATGCGACGCCTGTGGCGAATGGGGCCCGAGAAACCCTGTGCGAAGGCTGGTGCGGAGATATATTGGCTGTGTTCCTGCCCCGACGGGGCCACCCGCGACGAACGGACCTCAAGCTCATGGCACCGGGCCTTCCCACATCCCCCAGCGCCTCCGGCGCCCCCTCGTTCCTCACCGTGGCTGAGGTGGCGGCGATGCTGCGCGTGTCCAAGATGACCGTCTACCGGATGGTGCACTCCGGCGACCTGCCCGCGATGCAGGTCGGACGATCCTTCCGCGTCCCCGAGCGCGCCGTTCACGACTACCTGTCCGCAGGGCTGGGTGACTGGGGCCACGACGCGTCAGAGGCATCAGGGTCCTAGGAGCCGCTACACTCAGGCGGTCACCTGCGTGGTCGGCCGCTGAGCCTCACGCGCCGACCAACCGCCCCATGGCATAACCCTCGCCGGCCTGCCTCGGCCCGCAGGGAGGGTCTGCGGGCACTACAAGCGAACTGCGAGGAGATCTCATGGGATCCGTCATCAAGAAGCGCCGCAAGCGCATGGCCAAGAAGAAGCACCGCAAGCTGCTTCGCAAGACGCGTCACCAGCGTCGCAACAAGAAGTGAGACGAGCGGCCCGTCCGCGTCTCGGGGCTCCGTGCACACTACTGGTGTGAGCGGGGCCCTGCTTGTCTCACGAGGAACCGATCAGAAAGAGCGGAGACCTCCGTTGACCACCACCCCAGATGACCGCGCCCCCGCTGCCCCCGCTGAGGCCTCGACGGTGCCGGCTGCGCCGTCGATCGAGCCGCAGCTGGTGGCAGGCGACTGCACCGTCCCGCTGAGCGTTGACGTCGACCCGTCCGCCTGGCCCGCACCCGTCCAGGCCCTGGCGCACACGCCCGGCTCCGGCGCCCGGCCGACCAGCCTGGCCGAGCTGACCACGCTTCGTGTGGGCGGCCCGGTGGGCAGCTACGTCGAGGCCACCACGCAGAGCGAGCTGACCGAGGCGATCCGCGAGGCCGACGCCGCCGGAACGCCCGTCCTCGTCATCGGCGGCGGCTCCAACATCATGGCCTCCGACGCCGGCTTCGACGGTCTCGTCATCCGGGACGCCCGCGCCGAGGTCTCGCTCGTCTCGGACTCGGTGTGCGGCGGCGTCGAGGTCACCGCCACCGCCGGAACCACCTGGGACGACCTGGTGCGCGAGGCCATCGCCAGCCAGTGGGCCGGGTTCGCGCCCCTGTCCGGGATTCCCGGCACGGTGGGCGCCGCCCCCGTGCAGAACATCGGGGCCTACGGCGCCGAGGTCGCCGAGCTCATCGCCAGCGTGCGCGCCTGGGACCGCCTGCGCAATCGGGTGGTCTGGCTGGCCCTGGGTGAGCTGGGGCTGGCCTACCGGGATTCGCGCCTCAAGCAGTCCCTCACCGACACCGAGGTGGGGGGCGGGCGCCTGTGGGGGCCGACCGGGCGCTGGGTGGTCCTCGACGCCACCTTCGCCGTGCGGCAGGGCTCCCTGTCCTCCCGGATCGCCTACTCCCAGCTGGCCGGGGCGCTCGGCGTTGAGCTGGGTGAGCGTGTGCCCGAGCGCGAGCTGCGTGAGGCGGTTCTCGAGCTGCGCCGCTCCAAGGGGATGGTGCTGGACGGCACCGACCACGACACCTGGTCGGCCGGGTCCTTCTTCACCAACCCGATCCTGACCACGGAGCAGGCCGAGCAGCTGCCGGAGGACGCGCCGCGCTTCCCGGTCACCGACCACTCGCAGGTGGTGCTCGGAACCAAGGCCGCCCCCGTCATCGAGGGGCTGGTTAAGACCAGCGCCGCCTGGCTCATCGACCACGCCGGCTTCAGCAAGGGCTTCGCCGTGGAGACCGGCGCACCGGCCGGGCTGTCCACCAAGCACGTGCTGGCCCTGACCAACCGGGGCGGCGCGACCGGTGCGGACCTGGCGCGCCTGCGTGACGCGGTGGTGGCCGGCGTGCGTGAGCGCTACGGCGTCACCCTTGTGCCCGAGCCCGTCCAGGTCGGCTTCTAGGCCGCCTGTCCAAAGCCCCGGCGGCCCCGGTAAGTGTCGGCGCGTCCCGGGGTGCCTGTGCAATGTGATGGTGGCCGGCGTGCATGAGCGCAATGGCGTCCCCCTTGTGTCCGAGCCCGTCCAGGTCGGCATTTAGGTTGCCTGTCCAAAGCCCCGGTAGCCCCGTAGTTCACCGCGCGAGCATGTGGTCCGTCGCGGGCGCCCCTGGCTCTGGGGAGCGGTCGCTGCGGGCACTTTCCCTGTCCCTGGGGCGTGGTTCTGCGTCTCAGAGTCCTTATCCGGGCGTGCTCGCTGCCGGTTCTAGCCCCTAGCGCGCAGCCGCGCGAGACTCGAGGTCGCCGGCCTCCGGGCCGTCGGACTGCGCTCCTGGAGCCTGGTCGGGCGCCGCCAGCCAGGCGTCCACCTCGGCCAGCCAGGTCTGCTTCGCCGTCGGGGAGGCCAGGCAGGCGCGGATCGAGCCGCGGGCCAGTTCGGCCAGCTCGGCGTCGCCGCAGCCCAGGGTCCGGGCGATCTCGTACTGGTCGACGAGCCGGGACTGGAAGAGCAGGGGGTCATCGGCGCTCAGGGCGATCTGCGCACCGTGGCTCATGAGCCTACGTAGAGGGACGTCGTCGGGGCTGTGATAGACGCCCAGGCTCACGTTGGAGGCGGGGCAGACCTCGAGGCTGATGCCGGAAGCGACGATCGCGTCCAGCAGTGCGGGGTCCTCACCGGCGCGAACCCCGTGGCCCAGGCGTGTGGGGCCGAGGCAGGAGACGACCTCACGCAGGTGGTCGGGCCCTAAGAGCTCCCCTCCGTGCGGCATGGAGGCCAATCCGCCCCGGCGGGCGATGGCGAAGGCCCGCTCCCAGGAGGACGTCTGCCCGGCGCGCTCATCGTTGGACAGGCCGAAGCCGATCACCTCGCCCGGCTGATCCCCGGCGTAGCGTACCGCCAGGCGCGCAAGCGTGCGGGCGTCCAACGGGTGACGCATCCGGGAGGCCGCCACGATGACCGCCACCTCCACCCCGCTCAGAGTCGTGGCCTGCTTGGCGGCATCGAGGATGATCTCCAGGGCCGGGGTGATCCCGCCGACGAAGGGGGCGTAGCTGGTCGGGTCGACCTGGATCTCCAGGCGGCGCGAGCCCTCGGCGGCATCATCCAGAGCGGCCTCCAGGACGATGCGGCGCATGACCTCCTCCGTGCGCACCAGGGCCCGCGCCGTGTCATAGGCGCGCTGGAAGCGGAACCAGCCGCGCCGGTCAGCGGGCACGCGCAGGGGGTCGCCGTCCAGGAAGTTCGAGGGCAGGCGCGTGCGCGCGCTGGAGGCGAGCTCAATGAGGGTCTCCAGGCGCATCGACCCCGTGAAGTGCAGGTGCAGGTGCGCCTTGGGAAGAGTGGCGAGGTCTCGCATGGGTGGATTCTTCCACGCGTTCGCACCCCACCGGCAGCTCTCCCACGCGAGGCAGGAGGCACCGAAGTGTCACGATTGGCGACTTTTCCCGGAGCCACTGACAGCCTGCGAGGGGAGAGGAGGGAGCGGACCAGCGCAGATAGGGGAGAGGTGCCCGGCCACCCCGCCTCAACTCGACCTAAAAGTCGCCAGGAGTGACATCCGGGTGGATTCCGAGCCGGCGCGCCACTGGGGAGACGATCCGCACCGTCTCCCGATCCAGTACCTGGTTGCTGGTGAGGCGCAGCGGAGTATGGCCACGCGCGAGAGCGGCCTGATCGCGTAGGTGGTCGCTGTGCCAGTCCGGGCGGGAGGAGTGGTAGGTGTAGCCGTCCGTCTCGATGAGCAGGGCCGGGCAGGCCGCCGCGGTGAGGACATGGGTGCCCTCCGCAGGCCCGGGAACGATCGCCTGAGGCCTCCGGCTGAGAACCAGGTCCACCTCGCCGACCCCGTCCACCATGACCGCCGCGACGGGGCGGTAGCCGGCCTGCTCCAGGTCGTGGCGGGCGATCGTCTCCAGCAGGGAGCGCGCCCCCGGGCAGGCCTGGGAGAGCAGGGAGCGCAGCGGTGCGTTGCGCGGGCCCGGCAACGCGGATTCCAGCTGAGCGCGGGTCGTGTATCCCAGGCGCAGGGCCGCATCCAGAGCGATGAGGGCATCGAGCTTATCGGCGCAGCGCATGAAGCAGATGAGAGCCTGCTCGACCTGCGCCACCGGTGGTTGAGTGTCCTCGGGCAAGGCCAGTCCCCTGACGCGGTGGACCACGGTGCGGCCGATCGCATTGGGAACGCGGCTTCGCTGTGCCGGGATGGCGACATGGAGAACACCGGATGATGTCCTCAGCGGAATGCCGTAGTGCTTCATCGCGTGTCCACAGCTCACCACGCCTCCCAGTCGGCGGCAGGTGACGACGAAGGTCTTGGCCGACGGAAGGGACACGACGTGACCGGGGTGGGAGGTCAACGCCTTCTCAGACAGCATGCGCGCCACTGTCCTGCGCTCTGACCGGGTGAGGCTCAGTGAGGAGAGCCGGGCTGCGCCGTTCCTGGCCAGTAGCCGGGCGCGCACATCACTCCGACGGACATCATCAAACATATTTAAATCATGTCAAACAGTGCTTAGAGGTAAAAGACATGGGGTGGCGCTGTGGATAACGTCGGGCATCCCTCGGTGTTGTCAGTGCCTTCGTTGTCACGATTGGCGACTTTTCCGCCCGGTACCGACAGCCTGCGACAGGAGGGAACGGCGCTGACCTGCGCAGATAGAGGGCAACGTCCCGGCGCCCCCTCCCCGAGCCGACCTAAAAGTCGCCAGGAGTGACAGATCTGCCGTCCTGCACGTACTCCACGTTGGCCACCCAGTGCACCGCCCCAGGGATGGGTGGGCTTCCGCTGTTGTCGAACACCCGGGCCCGTTTTGGAGGCGAACCACCAGGTGGGTGGGGCAGACTAACTGCTATGAACCACTCGTCGGCGTCCCAGGAGCCCGAGGAGGTGGCCCTGCTGACGGGGCCGCGTGCCGCGTCCGTGCTCTCCGCCGCCCTCGCCCCGGCCGGCCAGCGTCTGGCCAGCTGGGAGGTCCACTCAGTCCACCATCGCCCCGGAGCGGGGGTGTCCGTGGGGTACACGGCCGTTGTCGTCGCGCCCAACGGGCGCTCCACCACCGAGTACCTGTGCGCCACGACGGCTCGCCTGTCCAACCCGCACGCACCGGGACTGACCCGGGTAGCCCCCACCGGCGGGGACGGCCCCGCGGTCCATGTGTGGCGCCACCCGGCCGACCCCGAGCTTCCCGGCCTGGTGGTGGCCTGCACGCCCTCGCTGCTCTCGGCCCGGATCGGCACGCAGGTCAAGGCCACGATGGTCGCCTACCGTCCCACCCGTCGAGCGGTCGTGCGCGCCACCTTCCCGGATGAGACCACCGCCTACGCCAAGGTCCTGCGCCCGAGCCAGGCCCCCTCCTTCGCCCAGCGCCACCGCCTGCTGACGGCCTCAGGCGTGCCCGCTCCCGAGGTTCTGCGGGAGGATCCCGACGGGCTCGTGCTGCTGTCCACAGGTCGGGGAGTGGCCCTCTCCGGTCTGCTGTCCCAGGGCATGAGCGTGTCGCGCAGCGAACGCGTCTTCAACGGCCTCATCTCACTGCTGGACGCCCTGCCGGCCAGTGCCATGCAGCTGCCGGCGCACGCCGCCTGGTCGGAGCGGGCCCGCCACTACGCGCACGCCGCCGCCACGGTCCTGCCCGAGCACGCCGCCCGCGCCCGGGCCGTCGCCGAGGGGGTCGAGCAGCTCATGGCCGCCTCCGATGCTGGTCGGCCGGTCCCGGTCCACGGCGACTTCTACGAGGCCAATGTCCTCATGGAGGGCGAGTCCGTCACCAGTCTGCTCGACGTGGACTCCCTGGGGCCCGGCTACCGGGTTGACGACCTGGCCTGCCTGCTGGGGCATGTCAGCGTGCTGGACCACCTGGCGCCCGCTTCCTACCCGAAGCTGCGTCCCATCCTGGAGACCTGGACCCGCATGGCCGAGCGGCAGGTGGATCCGGTCTCCCTGCGTGCCCGCTGCGCCGGTGTGGTCCTGTCCCTGGTGGCCGGCGCCCGCCGCGAGGACGGCGGTCCGTGGCGCCCCGACGCCGAGGGTCGCCTGGCCCGCGCCGAGACCTGGCTGGCGCAGGGCCGCGAGATCCAGGCCCGCCGCGGCGCCCACTGACAGTCCGCCGGACGCTCGGCTCGAGGCCGTCAGAAGCGGATGAGTGACTTCCTGGAGATGGTGAATCCTCGTCCAGTGATCGTGTTCCAGCAGGTCATCCCCTTGGACTGCGAGGTGCAGGCGTAGTCGGAGAACGTCGTGGTCTCCCCGTACTCGAGCGTGTGGAAGGTGTCCCCGGGCTGTCCCAGGTACTCCTCTCCGCAGCGGACCTCGGTGCGACCGGCGAGCGCCACGATGGAGAACTCCCGGTCGGGGCAGTCCTGCATCCCGGAGGAGGCGTAGCTCCTCTCCAGGATCGAGCAACCGACTCCTTCGTTGGAGAGGACGCAGGAGATGTTCTTCGACGGGGTGTCCACGTACTGGTAGGAGTACGTCGTTGTGGACGTGGGAAGGGCGGGGCCGCTGGGGAGTATCGGCCCGGCGGTGGGAGGTGCGGCCTGCTCTGCTGCAGTACCCGCGCTTGAGGATGGGGCCGCAGTGGCGGCCGAGGCGGATGTCGTATCGGACTGTCGTCCTCGGTTCGCCAGCAGCATGCCGCCGAGGACTCCGGCCGCAGCGACCACGAGGATCAGAACGACAACCAGTGTGGTCATCAGCCCAGCATGAGAGCTGGAACGAGGCGCAGGACGGTTGAGGGGCGGTGCCGTCGAGACTGCTGGGGCGGTGCCGGACGCGGGCGGCGCTGCGGTCCCTGGAGCTGAAGCCGTCGCTGGCGCTGCCGACGAGGCTCCCAGCACCATCGTCTGAGGAGCTGTCTCGACGGGGATCACGGAGTACGTCGAGACGCTGCTGTAGTCCGCGGTTGATGCCGTGGGCAGGCACGCGGTTTCCGCAGTCCTCGGACGGTTCGTGTCTGATGCGTCCGTGGCGTTGGTGGGGGATGCGGGTGAGACGTTGGGGAGATCGTTCGCGCCCATCTGGAGAACCTGCTCGCGCAGCACCGCGGGGATAGCGGGATTGGCGGCGACGACCGGTCGCAGATCGGGAAATGCCTTGGCGAGGTACTCCAGCACCTCGGGCTCAGTACTGGGATCGGCGGCACGACGTTCATCGTCGGGAGTGTGGGCGGGCACGAATCGGATGATAGGTCTCTGAAGGACGCGGAAGGCCCGTCCGCAACCACATTGGTATCAAACGCTGAGCCGGGCAGGTTTTGCGGCGCCCGACAGACTTTCTGTCGGCTTGCGCGAAACCTGCCCGGCTCGGTGAGGAGGCGGAGGGGTGGAGCCTCAGGCGCTACTCGACCTCGGCCAGCAGCTTCTGGACCCGGCCCACGCCCTCGACCAGGTCGTCGTCGCCCAGCGCGTAGGACAGCCGCACGAAGCCCGAGGGGCCGAAGGCCTCACCGGGAACGATGGCGACCTCGGCGTGCTCGAGGATGAGCGCGGCCAGTGTGGCCGAGCTGTCGATCGTGGTGCCGCGCAGCGTACGCCCCACGAGGCCTTCGATGCTGGGGTAGGCGTAGAAGGCGCCGCGGGGCACGGGCACGGTCAGCCCCTCGATCTGCGAGAGCATCTCCACCATGGTGCGCCGGCGCCGGTCGAAGGCGGTGCGCATCTGCTCGACGGCGGTCAGGTCGCCGCTGACGGCCGCCAGCGCCGCGCGCTGCGAGACGTTGGCGACGTTGGAGGTCAGGTGCGACTGGAAGTTGGTGGCGGCCTTGATGACGTCGCTGGGGGCGATCATCCAGCCCACGCGCCATCCGGTCATGGCATAGGTCTTGGCCACGCCGTTGAGGACGATCGTCTGCTCAGCCAGCTCGGGAACCAGCTTGACGACGTGTGCGGTCTGGGCGCCGTCGTAGAGGAGGTGCTCGTAGATCTCATCGGTGATGACCCAGATCCCGTGCTCCAGGGCCCACTGGCCGATGGCGGTGAGCTCCTCGGGCGTGTAGACCGAGCCGGTCGGGTTCGACGGCGAGCACAGCAGCAGCACCTTGGTGCGCTCGGTGCGGGCGGCCTCGAGCTGGTCGACGCTGACCTTGTAGTCCTGGTCGGCCCCGGCGAAGACCTCGACCGTGGTCCCCCCGGCCAGGGCGACGGCCTCAGGGTAGGTGGTCCAGTAGGGCGCGGGCAGCAGGACCTCGTCGCCGGGGTCGACGAGTGCGGCGAAGGCCTGGAAGACGGCCTGCTTACCGCCGTTGGTGACCAGGATGTCGTCGGGGGAGACCTCGTAGCCGGAGTCGCGCAGCGTCTTGGCGGCGATGGCCTCGCGCAGGACCGGCAGGCCCTTGGCGGGGGAGTACTTGTGGTTGGCCGGGTCCTTCGCGGCGGCGACGGCGGCCTCAACGATGTAGTCGGGGGTGGGGAAGTCGGGCTCCCCGGCGCCGAAGCCGATGACGGGGCGGCCGGCGGCCTTGAGGGCCTTGGCCTTGGCGTCGACGGCCAGGGTGGCGGAGGGGGCGATGGCGGACAGTCGGGCGGAAACGCGGTGCGTGGGTGCAGGTGTCACCCGACCATGGTCCCACGGCCGGCGACATCCGTGCGTCTGAAACACGTCGGATCTGCCGGTGACGACACCGGGGAGCCTCCGCGACGCCTCCGGGAGCTCCCGGAGCTCCTCCTGGGTCGCAGCATGGTGGCCACGCCCCGGCCGGCCCTGGCGTGGCGCACCCCACGGCCTGCGGTTACCGCAAAGGCTTCCTCGTATGGCAGACTAGAGCACCGCTGAAGGGCAGTGGCGCAATTGGTAGCGCACCGGTCTCCAAAACCGGCGGTTGTGGGTTCGAGTCCCGCCTGCCCTGCTGAGAACGGCGGATCTGTCGGGAGATCCCGTCGGTTTCGTCTTTCTCCCCGCTGTGCGGGAACTGACCTGACCGTCGACCCTGAGGACCCAGATTTATGAGCGAGAGCGCACGCGCCGCGACAGGCAAGTCGGCCACCAAGCGCGGCTTCTTCGGGCGCATCGCCCTGTTCATCCGCCAGGTCATTGACGAGCTGCGCAAAGTCGTCTGGCCCACCATGAACGAGCTGTGGACCTACTTCACGGTAGTGGTCGTCTTCATCATCGCCATCATGGCCTTCACCGGGGTACTGGACTTCGCCTTCAACCGGGCCGTCATGTGGCTCTTCGCCTGACCTCCCGGCTTCTGCGGCCGTACCCTCATCGGGGATGCGCGGTTGCGCCCCTGACCACGTCTACTCCCGACGCCGCTGCTGCTCGCGCGGCCCGTCGCATCCGCTCGTCTCACGCCACTGGAAAGCAGGTACACCATGTCTGAGGACGTCTCCTCGCAGACCAACCCCGACGACGTCGAGGCCCTGACCTCGCTCGCGACCGACGACGCCGGTGACACCGTCGAGCCGGTTGAGGCCGCCCAGGCCGATGTGACCGACGAGGTGGCTCAGGCGCAGCCCGAGACCGCCGCCGAGCCTGCCGCGCCGGCCGAGGAGGCGCCCGTCGTCGACCCGCTGGCCGAGTTCCGCCGCCAGATGTCGGCTCTGCCGGGGCAGTGGTACGTGCTGCACACCTACTCCGGCTACGAGCGCCGCGTGGCCGCCGACATCATGGCCCGCGCCGAGAACTTCGAGGTCGAGGACTACATCTTCGACGCCACCGTCCCCATGGAGACGGTCATCGAGATCAAGAACGGCAACAAGAAGAAGGAAGTCTCCCGGGTGCGCATCCCCGGCTACGTGTTCGTGCGCATGGACCTGGATGACCCGGAGACCTCGGACAAGGTGTGGCGCACCATCAAGGACACCCCGGCTGTCACCGGCTTCGTGGGGGACCGCTACAACCCGGTGCCGCTGACCTTCGAGGAGGCCGTCGCCCAGCTCGGCCCCACGCCCGAGGAGATCGCCGCCAAGGAGGCCGCCGCTGCGGAGGTCACGGCCCCCGAGTCCGGCTCCGGCACCCAGATCGCCACCGGCGGACAGGTCTTCGAGGTCGCCTTCGAGGTCGGCGAGTCCGTCATCGTCACCGACGGCCCCTTCGAATCCCTCCCGGCCACGATCGCCGAGATCCTTCCCGAGACTCAGAAGCTCCAGGTGCTCATCTCCCTGTTCGGCCGTGACACCCCCGCCGAGCTTTCCTTCAACCAGGTTGCCAAGATCTGAGGCGGACCTGAGGACAGGCCCCGTCAGCCGTTGTGGCCCGACGACGCTGTTTCGCGTCGTCGGGCCACAACCGCCTGAGCTGCGCCAGCGGCCACGACTCAAGAGCCGTGAATCACAGGCAGATCTCCTGTGATACCGCGCACCGGGCTCCCTGCGCGGCCCGGCAGCGGGCTACGATGAGCGCTTGTGCGTGCGCATGCACCCACGGCTGCACGGCAGGCGTGCAGCACATCCGGACAAGTAAGAAGGACCCATTCCTATGGCCCCCAAGAAGAAGGTCGCCGGGCTGATCAAGCTCCAGATCCAGGCCGGCCAGGCCAACCCCGCTCCGCCGATCGGCCCCGCCCTGGGTGCCCACGGCGTCAACATCATGGAGTTCTGCAAGGCGTACAACGCGGCGACCGAGTCGCAGCGCGGCAACGTCATCCCCGTGGAGATCACCGTCTACGAGGACCGCTCCTTCACCTTCATCACGAAGACCCCGCCGGCCGCCGAGCTCATCAAGAAGGCCGCGGGCGTCCCCAAGGGATCCGCCACCCCCCACACCGTGAAGGTGGCATCCCTGACCCAGGCTCAGGTGCGTGAGATCGCCGAATCCAAGATGCCCGACCTCAACGCCAACGACATCGAGGCCGCTGCCAAGATCATCGCCGGCACCGCCCGCTCCATGGGCATCACCGTCGAGGCCTGAGGCACTCGCCGGCCCGCCGGCTCTCTCAACTCAATCCCCATACGAAACCGTGGAAGGGCCTCGCGCGGCCCGAACACCACGACTGCAAGGAGAAGCAGATGACCAAGCGCTCCAAGGCCTACCGCGCCGCGGCTGAGAAGATCCAGTCCGGAGTCCTCTACACCCCGGCCGAGGCCGTTCACCTGGCCAAGTCCACCTCGATCACCAAGTTCGACGCCACCGTGGACGTCGTCTTCCGCCTGGGGGTCGACCCCCGCAAGGCGGACCAGATGGTCCGCGGCACCGTGTCCCTGCCGCACGGTACCGGTAAGACCGCCCGCGTCGTCGTCTTCGCCCAGGGTGAGCGCGCCGAGCAGGCCCTCGCCGCCGGCGCGGACGAGGTCGGTGGCGACGAGCTCATCGAGAAGGTCGCCAAGGGCTACACGGACTTCGACGCCGCCGTGGCCACCCCGGACCTCATGGGCAAGGTCGGCCGCCTGGGCCGCGTCCTGGGCCCCCGTGGCCTCATGCCCAACCCCCGCACCGGCACCGTGACGATGGACGTGGCCAAGGCCGTCTCCGACATCAAGGGCGGCCGTATCGAGTTCCGCGTGGACCGCGCCTCCAACCTCCACTTCATCATCGGTAAGGCCTCCTTCACCGAGGAGCAGCTGACGGAGAACTTCCAGGCCGCCCTGGAGGAGGTCCTGCGCCTCAAGCCCTCGACCTCGAAGGGCCGCTACATTCTCAAGGCCACCATGACCACCACCATGGGCCCCGGCATCCCGATGGATGTCACCAAGGCCTGAGGCTCTTTCCTTCACGACGGCGTCGGCCGCTTCCTCATGCAGGAGGCGGCCGACGCCATTCTTCGCCTGCGGGGGTGTGCCAGTCCCCAGGGCCTGCCTGGGGACAGCACGAGCCCTCCACGGGGGCATCTGCCCATGGTCCGAGGGGTGCCGGGCTGGCTACGGTGAAGCCGTCGGTGGAGCACCGGATGAGGGAGTGGAGAAGCCGGTTGTCCCCGTCCTTGTCTCTCCCTCTCGCAAGGACGGGGACAACCTCTCTCTCGCCTTGAAGGAGGCCCGGACAGGTCTCAGCGTCGGAACCGGCTACCTCGCGGAGTTCGCAGTGCAGTGGAATTCGATTGAGTTAGCCTGGTGTCATTTTCGACGTCGAATGGTCCATCCTATAATAGTTCCGAACAATGAGGTCAGGAGTCCGAGCGCTATGACTTCGGAAACATATAGTTCGCGGTTGGGGATGCCGTAGGGGATTAGGAAAGTCGATCCGATGCACAGAAGTGACGGGGTGGGGAAAGAAAATGCGCAGCACGTTACGAATCTCTTGGCCCACCAACGAGGGATGAGGAAGGTGCTGAAGAGTGCGGTGCTCGAAGGTACCATAAGTGCCAGAATGCCGGCACCACTCACTCCTATGGATTTTATGATGGAATCGTGTAGGGTTGAAAGGCCTAGGCATGACAAGAGGAAGTATCCGGCACTCAGTGTCCAGGTCAGCAATAAAGCGGGATATGGACTTCGTTTCTGTGGTGTGCTGTGAGTGTCAATCATGGTTAATCTCGATTCCGGCCGCAAACGTCTTCAAAAGTTCTTCTGTGATTCCAAGGCCCGTCAATCCAACGATCGCAAGTTCCGGTTGTCCGTAAAGTCACGACGTCGCATAGCATCCTCTCTGTTGTGTGCGCTCCGCTGAGGTGCGGTCTCCAGTTCGTGGACAACCTCGCCTCCCTTGCATTGTCAGCTGTTCTTGACGGGGATGTCGGTGAGGCGGTAGGCGAAGTCGGAGAGTTGCTTCATGGGCGTCGTGTGGTCGACGGTGATGGTGTCGCCGCCGGGGTCGGGCCAGACGACGCAGATAGTGGTGGTTCCGGCCTTGATGAACGGGGTGAGTGCGAGCTCGGTGAGGGGGACGTGGGTCTTGAACTCGGCGTCGAGGTAGTCGGCGGGGTAGATGCGCTCGCCTCCGGCCAGAAGGGTCAACCCGTCGGCGGAGAAGCCGGTAGTCTCGCCGCTCGCATCCTCTCCTCGGACGTTGGACAGAAAGACCTCCTTGTCCTTGAACCAGTGGAAGAGGCCTGTGGTGGAGTTGTTCTTGGTGCTGAGGGTGGTGTGGAGCTGCCCGAGGAGGTAGCCGCCGGAGCGGGTGACGTGGTCCAGGGTGATGGTGAGTTCTCCGTTACCACTGTCATTCTTGACGGTGACGCCTTCAGCGCCCTTAGCGACGGCGCCCTTGGTCTCGGGCAAGGAACCGGTTCCAGCGGGAGGGGCAGTGTTCTTGGGGGTGGTGCCGCTGGTGGGGGTCAGGGTGATCTCGACGCGTCGGTTGGCGGCCCGGGCTTCGTCGGTGGTGCCCTTGATCTTGGGCTCGGACTCGCCCTTGCCGGACACACTGGTCTGCCACTTGTCCAGACTGGTGAGCTGCTCGAGGCGGGTCTTGACAGTGTTGGCCCGCTTCTCGGAGAGGGTCTGGTTGTAGGCGTCGTCCTGGACGTCGTCGGTATGTCCCACGATGGTGAGCGTCCCTCCCTCGGGGTGCTGGCCGAGTTTGCCGGCCACAGTCTGGAGCTGCGCCTCGGCGGCGGGGGCCAGGTCGGCGGAGTCGGAGGCGAAGGTGACGTCGCTGGCCAGGGTGACGGTGATGTCCTTGCTCCCCGTGTGGGTGTTGCTGGAGTCATCCAGAGCCCTGGAGTAGCGCTCGATGGTGACTGGGGCCTCCAGTGCCTGTTTGGGCTTGGCCTTGTCTCGGGAGTAGCCGATGGTGGCGACACTGTCGAAGGCCTTGTCCATTGCTGCAAGGTCGACGCCGGAGGCGCCAGGGGCGTCCTTGTCCACGACGTCGACGGTGACGAAGCCGGCCTGGGGGACGAAGACGGTGACCTGCTTGGCATCCACAGCCCCGAAGAGAACGAAGCAGCTGGTGGACTCGCCCGGCTTGAGTGCCAGCTTGTTGTAGTTGTCCTTGACCTTGTTCTCCACACCGGTGGTGGCCACCCACACCCGGTTGTTGGGCAGGTCCAGCAGGCGCACCCCGGTCGCACCCCAGTCAAAGGTCCTGATGTGAATGGGGCGTCCCAGTGGGCTAGTTGCCTCGAAGGTGTTGTTTCCGGGATCATGCGAGGAGTCTGCGATGTCCTTGACTGCGGGGTCGTCCTTGGCTCGTGTCAGTCTCAGGGCCAGGACGGTGGTCTTCTCGTCGCGGCGCACCAGTGGTGAGACCTGGATCCCCAGGTGGTGACCCATGACGTGAGCGTCGAGTTCCTGCCATCCCTGCGGCGCGGCCGATGCTGTGGGTGCGGCTGTCCCCGGTGTTTTGACTGCCGACGGCGAGGCCGATGCCGATGCTGATGTCGAGGCCGCTGAGGTAGAGCCGGCCTGATGCTTCGACTGCCAGGGCAGCTTGCACCCGGCCAGCATCGGCAACCCGACACCGGTCAGAATTGCTCCGGAGAGAAATACGCGACGACGCATGGCGCGGGTCCTTTCAGTTGTTCTTGATGGGGATGTCGGTGAGGCGGTAGGCGGTGTCTGGGATGGAGTACTTGTCTTTGGCGTGGTCGAGGGTGATGGTGTCGCCGCCGGGGTCGGGCCAGACGACACAGATGGTGGTGGTGCCGGTCTTGAGGTGGTCGCTGAGGTGTAGCTCGGTCAGGGGGAGGTGCTGCTTGTTGTAGGCGTCGTTGTAGTCGGCGGGGAAGACGCGTTCGCCGTTGCTGAGGAGGGTCAGGCCGTCGCTGGCGAACTGGGTTACGAAGGCGCTGCCGTCTTCGTCGCGCTGGTTGCTCAGTGCCGTCTGGGGGTCCTGGAGCAGGGGGTGGAGTTGTGCACCGGTGGATCCGTCCTTGACGGTGCAGGTGATGGTGCCCAGGAGGTAGCCGCCGGAGCGGGTGACCTGGTCGAGGGTGATGGTGACCTCTCCGCTGGTGTCACCGCTCTTGGGGGTGAGGGTGACGCCTTCGGCTCCCTTGGCGACGGGGCCCTGGGGGTCGGGCAGCTTACCGCTGCTGGGGTTATGGGCTGTGCTGCTGCTGGGGGTGGCAGTACTGCTGCCCTTGGGGGTGGTGCCGCCGGTGGGGGTCAGAGTGATCTCGACGCGTCGGTTGGCGGCTCGGGCCTGGTCGGTGGTGTCCTTGATCTTGGGCTGGCTCTCGCCCTTGCCGGACACGCTGGTCTTCCACTTGTCGAGCTTGGTGAGTTGCGCGAGGCGGGTCTTGACGGCGTTGGCTCGTTTCTCGGACAGGGTCTGGTTGTAGGCGTCGTCCTGGACGTCGTCGGTGTGTCCCACGATGGTGAGTGTGCCGCCGTCGGGGTGCTGGTTCAGCTGGCCGGCCACGGTCTTCAGCTGGGCCTCGGCGCCCGAGGCCAGGTCGGCGGAGTCGGAGGCGAAGGTGACGTCGCTGGCCAGGGTGACAGTGATGTCCTTGCCTCCGGCGTGGGTGCTGGTGGAGTCGTCCAGAGAGCGTGTGTAGCGCTCGATGGCGACGGGGTCAGCGAGCTCGGGGGCAGCGCGCGGGTACTTGTCGATGTCGGTTTGGGCTGTGCTCAGGTCCATCTTGGCCTTCTTGGCCTTGTCGGCGTCCAGGACGGAGACGGTGGTGAAGCCGGCCATGGGGACCATGACGGTGACGGTGTCGGTGTCGACCTTGCCGAAGGACAGGTAGGAGATGATCTCCTCGCCGGGGGTGAGCTCCAGCATTCCGCCGCTGCCGTCGACGGCGCTCCACACGCGCCCGGAGCCGGTGTCGAGGAGCTTGACCAGGTCGGCGCCGGCGCCAGGCCGAAAGATGGTTGGAGCCCCTACGTAGCTTGAGAGGATGACCTCGTTCTTGTTGTCGCTGAAGGGATGGGCGTTGACGGCGTCGATGGAGGCGTCGTCGGATGCGCGGGTGAGCTTCAGGGCGATGATCGAGGTCTTGTCGTCCTGGCGGATGACGGGGGAGACCTCCACGGTCACCTTGTGGCCCATGACGTGGCCGTCGAGCTTCTGCCACTCGGTGCTCCCCGCCTGAGCCGGAGCACTGGCCGAGGCTGTGGCTGACCCGCCGGCGGTGGAGCCTGACGGAGAGGCCGCCCCTTCCTTGCCCCTCGATGTCCCCGGCAGGTCACACCCGGTCAGCACCGGTACACCCACACCCACCAGGGCCGAGAGAGCCACGAAAGACCGACGAGACGGTGCCGAAGGAACACGAGAAGAACCAGGCAAGATGGGCGACACAAGAACTCCTTCATGGGTCCGCCGGAATTTCTCAAAGACAGAGCGTAATCGTAACGTAATCTTGCTAGCAAGTGGGGCTCCCCGGGTACTCCCCATCGCTCCCCAGGTACTCCCCATTGCTGCATGGGGAGCATGTGGGTCCCCTGGGCTGCCCGTGGGCATCATGGGTACGGCACAGTTTTTCCCCGTGGGAGTCTCCCCATGTCTCGAATAAGGAATGCTGCATAGAGTGTCGGTATTCCTCAGGTTGAAGTGGCCTGAATGAGAGCATTGGAGGTCCATCATGACGATTACTTCGAAGCGGCTCCTGGCTGCCGTGAGCAGTATTGGTCTGGCGGCGACCTTGGCGTCCTGTCAGCTGCCAGGAGGCTCCTCGGGTGAGAAGGGGGCGTCGACCTCGACGTCGGCTTCAGCGCCGAAGTCGGCGCAGCCCGGGGGTGATAGCAATAGCAGCCAGGGTGCGGCCATTGAGTCGCACACCAGCAGCATTGACAGCAAGCCTGCAACCGTCTCCCTGAACTCCGTCTCCGCCACGGGGACGACGGTCACCGTCATGTTCTCCGTGACGAATGACGACAAGAGCAATGATATGTACGTCTCCGACTACTTCTCGGATGGGGACGACTCGATTCCGCAGCCCAGCGGAAAGGCGACACCGGGAGGAAGTAAGAACAACGTCGATGGAATCACGCTCATTGAGCCGTCCTCCTCGAACATCTATCGAGTCTCCTATGACTCCCAGGGCGGCTGCCTGTGCTCCGGTGACCTCAACGAGTTCGTCAAGCCCGGTCAGACGATCGCGCTTCAGGCGACCTTCACCGGTGTGCCGGCCGAGGCGAAGAACGTCACCATCACCATCCCGAATGGAGGGACCTTCAGCAACGTGGCGGTGACCCGATGAGACGGCAGATGAATGGGGGATGGGCAAGGGGCGCCACGTCTCGGTCTCTGTTTCGGTCAGGGGTGCTTGCAGCCGCAGTCGCCGTCGTGTGGGCAACATCGTGGCCAGTGTCCGCCTCGGCTGCTGCCGTACCTGCAGCACCGCAAGCGGGTCACCCGTTGGCGGCTGCGAGCAACAGCGCCACAGCCGACCCGACGACGATCACCAAGCAACCGGAGAGCGCCGGGCCGGGCAACCCTCGGGTGGCTCAGACCGTGGACCGCGTCGTCACGCCGGTGTCGCGTTCGAGCAGCTCGGATAGCGCGGTCACCTACTCCTCGGACGGGCAGACCACGGTGGCCTCACTGTCCGGAGACGTCACCTTCGACGTCGACTCCTCGGCCCTGACCGACCGCGCCAAGCAGGTGCTCGACGAGATTGTCAAGCGCTGGAACGGCAAGCCGCCCGCCACGGTCACCGTGGTGGGGCACACGGACTCCGTCGCCGACGACGCTCACAACCAGACGCTCTCCGAGCAGCGGGCCAAGGCTGTTGCCGACTACCTGACCTCCAAGGTCCCCTCCCTGAACGTCCAGTCCTCCGGCAAGGGGGAGAGCGAGCCCGTGGCCTCCGAGACCAACGCGGACGGCAGCGTCAACGAGGCGGGCAAGGCCGCCAACCGCCACGTCGATGTGCGGTGGGGGTAAGTGCGCACAATCGTCCTGCGGAGTCATGCCATCGCGAGCATCCATGCCAACCAGCCTCCTAGCGACAGGTAGGGACCGAAGGCGATGAATGTTTTGCGGTCCGCCAGGCGACAGGCCATGAGTGCTACGGCGGTGATCCCACCGATGAAGAATCCGAGGATAATGCCCATCGTGGCATAGGTTCCGCCGAAGTATCCGAGCCACAGCCCAAGAACGGCACACAGCTTCGCATCCCCAAGTCCCATGCCCGATCCGGGTAGCAGTGCCATGGCGCCCACAATGACGCCGGCACTCACTGCGCACAGGATGGACCTGAGGGCTGCCCAGCCTGCTTCGGGGAGGGGCGTCCCCGTGGTCGCGTTGAACAGCGCAAGAGCCAAGGTTGCTGTGCCGGTCCACAGGGCCGCAGGGCCGAGAATGCGATTGGGGAGCCGGTGGCACACGGCGTCAACGCTGCATGCCGCGCCGAGCAGCGCCACGAGGGGAAGGGCGACGATCACCTCGCCCCACGCCCCGCCAGCCGCTCCCCGCACGAGCGTCGCCGCGCACAGGACAGCGGCCAGAATGCCCTGAGAAGTGGGAGTCAGCAGCCACAGGGCGCGGAATTCTCGCGGCTCGGTGGTGGCGTCACGGGATGAGGTGGCCCCGGTCCGTGCCCTGGCCTGCTCTAGGTCGGACACATACCGGCGGGCGAACGCCGAGGCCGGGCGGGTGACGACTGCGATGGCTGCGCCGCCAACGGCGATGGTGGCCAGTAGTGCGGAGACGTTCACCTCCACACTCTCGCACGTTCGCTACCTTCGAGGTGGGGAAAAGTGGAGAAGACTCATGCGTGTCTCGCGTCCTCCAATGAGTGCTGGGCATCGACGCCAGTGTGCTCGCGCCTGTCCTTGCGGTCCTGCGGCGTGTCCAGGACCACGCCCTCACCTCTCCCTTCGCCCTGGCGCCCTGACGCGGCGAACGGGTAGCCTGGCCGACGGTGCCCGCAGACGGGTCACCGCATCTCCATTCCGTTCCCAGCGACGTCGGCTTCGTACGGGCCTCAGGCCTGCTCGGCTCAGGTGCGACATCGTGACGCGGGTCTGCCGCGGCGGGAACCGACGGGCCCCTGACTGCGGGGCTCCGGACGTCGTCATCGGGCCCGCCCCGATCCCGGCGGGCCGGCCCTCTCCGCGGTGGCGTGCGCCGTCGAGCCACCAATGGGGGAGCGGCCCGGCACGCAGGCAGCAGCCAGATACAGACTCACGTCCCCATGGAGAATCAGTAGTGCCTACCATTCAGCAGCTGGTCCGCAAGGGCCGCTCGACGAAGCGCTCCGCGTCCAAGACGCCGGCGCTCAAGGCCAGTCCGCAGCGCCGTGGCGTGTGCACCCGCGTGTACACCACGACCCCCAAGAAGCCGAACTCCGCCCTTCGTAAGGTCGCCCGTGTGCGCCTGTCCACCGGTATCGAGGTCACGGCCTACATCCCCGGTGAGGGCCACAACCTCCAGGAGCACTCCATCGTGCTCGTGCGCGGTGGTCGTGTGAAGGACCTTCCCGGTGTCCGCTACCACATCGTGCGCGGTGCCCTCGACACCCAGGGTGTCAAGGGCCGCCAGCAGGCACGTTCCAAGTACGGCGCCAAGAAGGAGAAGAAGTAATGCCTCGTAAGGGTCCCGCACCCAAGCGTCCGCTCGTCGTCGACCCCGTCTACGGCTCGCCGGTCGTCACCCAGCTCGTCAACCGTGTTCTGCTGGACGGCAAGAAGTCCACCGCCGAGCGGATCGTCTACGGCGCCCTGGAGGGCGTGCGCTCCAAGACGGACCAGGACCCGGTCTCGGTCCTCAAGCGCGCTCTGGACAACATCCGCCCCGCCCTGGAGGTCCGCTCCCGTCGTGTCGGTGGTGCCACCTACCAGGTGCCCGTCGAGGTCCGCCCCGGCCGCGCCACCACCCTGGCGCTGCGCTGGCTCGTGGACTTCTCCCGCCAGCGCCGCGAGAACACCATGACCGAGCGTCTCATGAACGAGATTCTCGACGCCTCCAACGGCCTGGGCGCCGCGGTCAAGCGCCGTGAGGACATGCACCGCATGGCCGAGTCCAACAAGGCCTTCGCCCACTACCGCTGGTAGTGCCGGAATCAGCTCCGTACCCCACACGAACGAAGGACACCACCAGTGGCACTTGACGTGCTGACAGACCTCACCAAGGTCCGCAACATCGGCATCATGGCCCACATCGATGCCGGTAAGACCACCGTGACAGAGCGCATCCTGTTCTACACGGGCATCAACTACAAGATCGGCGAGACGCACGACGGCGCCTCGACGATGGACTGGATGGAGCAGGAGCAGGAGCGCGGTATCACCATTACCTCCGCGGCCACCACCTGCTTCTGGAAGAACAACCAGATCAACATCATCGACACCCCCGGACACGTGGACTTCACGGTCGAGGTCGAGCGCTCCCTGCGCGTGCTCGACGGCGCCGTGGCGGTCTTCGACGGCAAAGAGGGTGTGGAGCCGCAGTCGGAGACGGTGTGGCGCCAGGCGGACAAGTACAACGTCCCGCGCATCTGCTACATCAACAAGATGGACAAGCTGGGCGCGGACTTCGACTTCTCCGTCCAGACCATCCGTGACCGCCTCCACGCCACCCCGATCGTCCTCAACTTCCCGATCGGTGCCGAGAACGACTTCTCCGGCCTCGTCGACGTTCTGGAGATGCGGGCCATCCGCTTCCCCGAGAAGGACGCCGACGGCAAGGAGACCCGCGGCTCCGTCGTCGAGTACGAGGAGATCCCCTCCGAGCTGGTCGCCAAGGCCGAGGAGCTGCGCGCCCAGCTGGTCGAGACGGTCGCCGAGGCCGACGACGCCCTCATGGAGAAGTACCTCGAGGGCGAGGAGCTCAGCATCGCCGAGCTCAAGGCCGGCATCCGCAAGCTCACCGTGGCCGGCGAGGCCTTCCCGGTCCTGGCCGGGTCCGCCTTCAAGAACAAGGGCATCCAGCCCGTGCTCGACGCCGTCCTGGACTACCTGCCCTCCCCGCTCGACGTCCCCGACGTCGAGGGCCACGCCGTCGGTAACGAGGAGGAGGTGCTCACCCGTCCGGCCGACGAGAAGGCGCCCTTCTCCGCCCTGGCCTTCAAGGTGGCCACCCACCCCTTCTACGGCAAGCTCGTCTACGTGCGCGTCTACTCCGGCAAGGTCTCCCAGGGCGAGATGGTCCTCAACGCCACCAAGGGCAAGAAGGAGCGCATCGGCAAGCTCTTCCAGATGCACTCCAACAAGGAGAACCCGGTGGAGGAGGCCCACGCGGGCCACATCTACGCCTTCATCGGCCTCAAGGACGTCACCACCGGTGACACCCTGTGCGCCCAGGGCTCCCCGATCGTCCTGGAGTCCATGACCTTCCCGGACCCGGTCATCCACGTGGCCATCGAGCCCAAGACCAAGGGCGACCAGGAGAAGCTGGGCGTGGCCATCCAGAAGCTCTCCGAGGAGGACCCCACCTTCACCGTCTCCCTCGACGAGGAGACCGGCCAGACCGTCATCGGCGGTATGGGCGAGCTCCACCTGGACGTGTTCGTGGACCGCATGCGCCGCGAGTTCAAGGTCGAGGCCAACGTGGGTGCACCGCAGGTCGCCTACCGCGAGACCATCCGCAAGAAGGTGGACAAGGTCGAGTACACCCACAAGAAGCAGACGGGTGGCTCCGGCCAGTTCGCCAAGGTGCAGATGAGCTTCGAGCCCCTCGTGGTCGACGAGGCCGCCGAGACCGCCGACGGCGAGAAGGCGCACTACGAGTTCGCCAACGCCGTCACCGGTGGTCGCGTGCCCCGCGAGTACATCCCCAGCGTGGACGCCGGGGTCCAGGACGCCATGCTCACCGGTGTCCTGGCCGGCTACCCGATGGTGGACATCAAGGCCACCCTCATCGACGGCGCCTACCACGAGGTCGACTCCTCCGAGATGGCCTTCAAGATCGCCGGTTCCATGGCGTTCAAGGAGGGTGCCAAGAAGGCCTCGCCGGTCCTCCTCGAGCCCGTCATGGCCGTCGAGGTCCGTACTCCCGAGGAGTACATGGGCGACGTCATCGGTGACCTCAACTCCCGTCGCGGCATGATCGCCTCGATGGAGGACGCCGTCGGCGTCAAGGTCATCCGCGCCAACGTGCCCCTGTCGGAGATGTTCGGCTACGTCGGTGACCTGCGCTCCAAGACGCAGGGACGTGCCGTGTACTCCATGACCTTCGACTCGTACGCCGAGGTTCCCAAGAACGTCGCCGACGAGATCATCGCCAAGGTCAAGGGCGCCTGACGCCCTGCCTCCGGGGTCCGCACCGGCTGCACGCAACCGCGGCGGACCCCGGCCCGACGGCGCCCCTCGGGTGCCGACCGGGACCCAGTTCAGTAAGATTTCCAACATCCACCAGTAGAGACTCTCGACGCCCGGGCGGCTAGCATGTGTGCTAGTCGAATCCCGACGAAGAGAACTACCCGAGTCCCAGGAGGACACCAGTGGCCAAGGCCAAGTTCGAGCGGACCAAGCCGCACGTCAACATCGGAACGATCGGTCACGTCGACCACGGTAAGACGACGCTGACCGCTGCGATCTCCAAGGTTCTGCACGACGAGTACCCCGAGCTGAACCCCTTCACCCCCTTCGACGAGATCGACAAGGCTCCTGAGGAGCGTCAGCGCGGTATCACCATCAACATCGCGCACGTCGAGTACGAGACCGACAAGCGCCACTACGCGCACGTCGACGCCCCCGGGCACGCCGACTACATCAAGAACATGATCACCGGTGCCGCCCAGATGGATGGCGCGATCCTCGTGGTCGCCGCCACCGACGGCCCGATGGCCCAGACCCGCGAGCACGTCCTGCTCGCCCGCCAGGTGGGCGTCCCCGCCCTCCTCGTGGCCCTCAACAAGTCCGACATGGTGGACGACGAGGAGCTCCTCGACCTGGTTGAGATGGAGGTCCGTGAGCTGCTGTCCTCCCAGGACTACGACGGCGACGAGGCTCCCGTCATCCGCGTCTCCGCTCTCAAGGCCCTCGAGGGCGACGCCGAGTGGGCCGGCAAGATCAAGGAGCTCATGGACGCGGTGGATGAGTTCATCCCCACCCCCGAGCGTGACATGGACAAGCCCTTCCTCATGCCCATCGAGGACGTCTTCACCATCACCGGTCGCGGCACCGTCGTCACCGGTCGTGTGGAGCGCGGCAAGCTCCCGATCAACTCCGAGGTCGAGATTCTCGGTATCCGCGAGGCCCAGAAGACCACGGTCACCGGTATCGAGATGTTCCACAAGCAGATGGACGAGGCCTGGGCCGGCGAGAACTGCGGTCTGCTCCTGCGCGGCACCCGTCGCGAGGACGTCGAGCGCGGTCAGGTCGTCTGCAAGCCCGGCTCCATCACCCCGCACACCGAGTTCGAGGGCCACGTCTACATCCTCACCAAGGACGAGGGCGGCCGCCACAACCCCTTCTACTCGAACTACCGTCCGCAGTTCTACTTCCGTACCACGGACGTCACCGGTGTCATCACCCTCCCCGAGGGCACCGAGATGGTCATGCCCGGCGACACCACCGAGATGACCGTCCAGCTCATCCAGCCCATCGCCATGGAGGAGGGCCTCGGCTTCGCCATCCGTGAGGGTGGCCGCACCGTCGGCTCCGGCCGCGTCACCAAGGTCATCAAGTGACCCACTGACGCTCCGCGCCTCCGCGTAGCACCAGACCTCCCCGGTCAGAGCATCTGCTCTGACCGGGGAGGTCTTTTTCGTGTCCCATGACGGGAAAGGGCGCAGCCGACCGTCAACATGAATAGAAATATGAATGACACTATTTTCTTGTATTCGTGATCTCGGCGTAATGAATGGTGTCGCAATGCCATAACGGACGATTTCAGATCCGTCACCGATCCTGTATTGCCCGACTACGTCAACTAAGTTAATGCCTGTTGCCAAGGGCATGGAGTCGACGCCTAAAAGAAGGTGGTCCCAGCGCTGTTGGTTACCCATGAATCGGAGTGTTCCCTTTGTTGTCTCGTCGTGCCATCAAGCCTCGTCTGCGCAAGCTCATCGCCGGCGCTGCGGCACTCACCTGCGTCGCTGGGGCGCTCGTGGGCACTGAGCAGCCTTCTGCCGGGGCGGCCCCGAGCGGGCTCCCTGCCGATGCGCTTCCGGCGGTCTTCGCGCAGGGCGGCACCAGCTGGTACCGGGACACCATCCAGTGGCTCCAGTGGGCGGACTACGACCAGAACTTCGCCGGCCAGACTAAGCCGAATGTTCCCGTGCTCGACTACGGGCAGCGCAGGACCTTCACCAACTACCGCGACATGGGGGAGGCCGGTTATCTGGTTACCACCTGCAACCTGTCCAATCTCAAGCACCTTGGTCACCGGAAGGACTTTCCTGACGATCTTTCGCGCGGTCCGCTGGTCGCCACGATTCCGGGCACCTGGGCCGGTGACATCCTCGACAACCTCTACAACATCGGAGGCGCCGGAGGCTGGAGCGACGGCAGCTCGGAGTGGCACAACGGCCTGACGTACCCGGACAACTACGTCAACCACAACCAGATGGTCATCGGACTGGCTAACGGCTACGCCTACAACGGGGAGAAGACCTGGGACGGCAGGGACAAGAACGATCGTCGGGCCGATCGCACGCCCACGGGCGGGTACTCACGCATCAGCTTCGATGTCTCCTGCTCGGCAGCTCTCCAGGCCCCCGACGGCAGCTCCACACCGGTGGCCCTCAACGGCCTGGTCTTCGCCGATGCGGAGGCCTCCAACCCCGGCAGTACCAATGAGCCCTTCGACGGTGAGTGGATCCAGGCCGAGGTCCCCAGCAACCAGCGAGTCACCTGGCGCCTCCTGGACGGCGGGCGCTCCAGTAACTGCACGGACACCAGAGGAGGTACCGGGCGGCCGGTCACGACCCGCGCGTCCTTCTCCAACGGGAACCGCACCCTGCGGCTGGACAACACGGCGCAGGAGTGCGTCTACCAGAACGGTGGACGCTACTCCAAGCCCAACGGCATCGGTGGGCCCGCGGTCTCCATGTTCATGGAAGGGGCTACCAGCGCCACCATCACCATGCAGGGATCGGGCTACTCCGCCGTCGCCCTCGGGCTGGTCCTGGTCACCGACTTCGGTGACGCGCCGGTCTCCTACGGCAGTGCCTCCGCCCTCCTGCAGCCCAGGTGGGATGGTGGTGAGGTGACGAACCGCAACGGCTATGACCTGTTCGGTGGCCGCCTCATCAACACCACCCGCATGCAGCCCACCGGACCCTACCTGGGCTCGGGTACTGACGCCGAGTCCCAGCAGCGCTTCAGCGACGGGGCCGACGGCGATGACAACGACGGCTGGTACGGCAACGACGAGGACGGTGTCTCCATCCCCGCCTCAGGCATTGAGACCGCCCCGGGACAGCAGTACACCACCAACGTCCGCTGCGGCGGCCGAGGAGCGGTAGCCGGCTGGATCGACTGGAACCACAACGGCGTCTTCGACGCCACCGAGAAGAGCGCTCAAACCACCTGTGACGGCCGGGGCAATGCCACACTGCGTTGGACCGTCCCCGAGGACGTCGTGCGCAGCATCGACGGGGAGGCCGGATCCCAGCCCCACACCTACCTACGGGTGAGGACAGCTGAGGCAGGAGTGAATCTCAAACCCACCGGCAGCACGATGGGTGGCGAGGTCGAGGACTACCGGATCGCGGTGCGCGTCCCCACGATCCGGCTCGTGAAGAACGTCCAGGCCCCCTACACCGGGCAGGTCAGGGCCCTCGGGGCCGACCAGTGGACCCTCAAGGCCCAGCAGGGCAACGGTGGGGCGGCGTCCCAGCAGGTGACCGGAAGTGTTGACACCGGGATCAAGGCGGTGCGTCCAGGACAGTACGCGCTCAGCGAGTCCTCCACGAACCCCCAGGCGCCGGGCTACGAGGCGAGCGCATGGCAGTGCGCCCAGACTCCCGGGACGCGCGGCAGCTGGAGCGGCTCGAGCGTGACAGGATCCAAGATCCAAGTGCAGGGCACCGATCGCCTCACCTGCTCGGTCACCAACACGACCAAGCCCGGAGCGCTGTCCTGGACCAAGGTCGACCAGGACGGTCAGACGCCCCTGGGCGGTACCAGCTGGACCCTGACCGGTCCCGGCGTCCCCGCCGGCACCGTTGTCGAGGACTGCCAGGCGGCGGGCTGCCGTGGCGGCGCCTACCGGGACACCAACCCGGCTCCGGGTGTCTTCGAGGTCAGTGGACTGGCGTGGGGGAGCTACTCCGTCACCGAGAGAACCGCCCCCAGTGGATACCAGCGCCTGGACAAGACCTTGGCCTTCAACGACGTCTCCGGCGCCAACCTCAAGGCTGGGCTCAAGGACACCACCGGTGTCACCAGGGGAGCCGTGACCAACCAGCGTCTGACCGGAGCCGTGTCCTGGAAGAAGCAGGACACGAGCGGACACGCCCTGGGCGGCTCGGAGTGGACGCTCAGCGGCCCCGGAGTCCCGGCCAGGACCACCGTCACCGACTGCGTCATCGCCGGTGGCAGGGGACGGTGCCCAGGCGGCCCCTACGCCGATACGGACCCCGCGGCCGGTTCCTTCACCGTGACCGGCCTGCCCTGGGACACGCGCTCCTACTCCCTGGTGGAGAAGCGGGCTCCCGCGGGATACCGGCTTGACACGACGAGCCGCAGCTTCGCCATCAAGCCCAACGCCCTCCAGTACTCCTTCTCGAAGGCCTTCACCAACGAGAAGGCGGCCACCCCCCGCTTGCCCCTGACAGGCGGACGCGGTGCGCACATCTTCCTGATCGCAGGAGCGGTCGTCTCCGCTCTGGCGATCTCCACCGGACTCCTCAGGAGGCGCCGTCACTGCAACCTCGACTGATCCGCCCACCGACCCACGCATGAAAGGTCGGAGGCGCCGGTGACGCCGTCGGACAAGACGAAGCCGTCCACCGGAGAAAGACTCCCTATCCATACCTCTGCCACGCGTTCGCATCTCCCCGCGGCGCACAGTGAAAGGAAATCCCAACCCATGAAGCACAACGCCAGCACGCTGGGGCGTCGGGCTGCTGCCGCAGCCGGTGTCCTCACCCTGGCCTTCCTCGGCCTGGCCCCTTCGGCCGTGGCTACGGAATCGCCTAACTACGGCAACATCAAGACTGAGGTGAAGGGCTCCCTGGCCATCCACAAGCACCTCAACGGTGGTGGCAACGACATCGGTAACCCCACCGGTACCCCGCAGAACGCGGACAGCAAGGGGGCTCCCGTCCAGGGCGTCGTCTTCACCGCCTACCCGATCACGGACATCAACCTGAAGGACCCCGCCGGGTGGGACACGATCAGTGACCTGTCCAAGGCCGGCGTGCCGGACAGCGCCTGCACCAACCCCGCCGCCCCCACGCTGGGGACGCACAAGTTCGGCACCCCCATGGCCTCCCCGGCCACCAATGACGAGGGCCTCGCCACGATTACGGACATGCCGGTTCAGGCCTACCTCGTGTGCGAGACCACGACCCCCGGCAACATCGTCCAGAAGGCCAAGCCCTTCGTGGTGACGGTTCCTCACCCGAACACCGCTGCGGGCGCTGACGGCCAGTGGATCTACGACGTCCACGTCTACCCCAAGAACGAGGCCATCAGCGTTGAGAAGAGCATCCAGGAGCAGAAGCTCAACGGCTACGGTGTCGGCTCCCTCGTCAAGTTCCCGGTGAGCTCGACGGCGCCGACTCTTGACGCCAAGTCCTTCTACAAGTACTTCCAGCTCAGGGACACCCTGGACGACCGCCTCACTGCGGTGACCGCCACTGAGGTCTCCCTCGAGGGCACGACCCTGGATCCCACCGACTACCAGGTGAACACCAACCAGCAGACCGTCACCGTCACCTTCACCGCCGAGGGTCTGAAGAAGATCAAGGCCGCCCCCGGCAAGAAGGTGTCCGCGGTCTTCCAGGGCAAGGTGACCGAGGTCCGCAACGGCGCCATCACGAACCGGGCTCAGGTGATCAGCGACACCGTCTACGCCGAGCAGCCCCCGACGCCTGAGGAGCCCCCGGCGAACCCCAACGACCCGCCGACCTCTAACGAGGTGACTTCCCGCTGGGGCGACCTGCTCATCAAGAAGGTGGACAACCACCAGCAGGGCCAGGACAAGGCCGGCCTCCAGGGCGCTCAGTTCCAGCTGTACAAGGCCAAGAACGCCTACGCCGGTACCTGCACCAAGGACAAGGAAGGCGACCCCATCGCCATCAACGGCGAGACCACGCTGACCACGGACGCCCAGGGCGCCATCAACGTCAAGGGCCTGTTCGTCTCCGACTCCATCGACGGTGCGAACCGTGACAACCAGAAGGATGCCACCGCGCGCTGCTACGTCCTGGTTGAGACCAAGGCTCCGGCCGGCTACGTCCTGCCCGCCGGTGACGGCGCCGTGACCCCCGTCAAGATTGAGGTCGGTTCGGTGACCACGGACAACGTCACCATCGAGAACACCAAGCAGTCGGTTCCGGGCCTGCCCCTGACCGGTGCCAACGGCATGCTCATCCTGACCGCCTCCGGTGCGTCCCTGCTGATGATCGCCGTCGGCTCCGTCCTCGTGGCCCGCTACCGCGAGCGCAAGCAGAACGCGAACCTCGCCGCCTGATGACGACCGCTGTCGGCCGGGGCGTATGAGCCGCGGCCGACAGCCACAACCGCACGAGCCCCGCCTCAACCGCGTCGTGACCGGGTGCTGAACCCGTCTCGATCGTGAGGCCGTGGCCCGAGCGGAAACGGTGCAGGCACTCGACGGACCCCGATCCGGCGAGCGCCTGCACCGCCATGTACCAACCTCCATCATCCCCGCCCCGAACACCCCGACCCTGGAAGCGCACGAGGCCCATGATCTTCCGCAAAGCACGCACGCCCCGCACCGCCCGGACTCCGCGCACACGCGCCTCGAGCGCCCAGAAGCATCGCCGTCCGCGTACCTGGCGCCTGTCGGTCTCAGCCCTGGTCACCTCCATCATGGCGCTGGTGGGCATGGGGCTGCTGACCTATCCGACGGCGGCCTCCTGGGTCGCCCAGTACAACCAGTCGAAGGTGACTGCCGACTACTCCGCCCAGGTCGATGGGGCCCGTCCCGACGCCAAGACCCAGGTCGAGCAGGCGCACGCCTACAACGACGCGCTCTCGGCCGGAGCGGTCCTGGAGGCCAACAACCACGTCCCCACCGGCGCCGGCTCCAGCAAGGACAGCTCCCTGCAGTACGCCAACATCCTCAAGGCCAATAACGAGGGACTCATGGCCCGTCTGAAGATCCCCTCCATCTCCCTGGACCTGCCCGTCTACCACGGCACGGCCGACGACACCCTCCTCAAGGGCCTGGGGCACCTGGAGGGCACCTCGTTGCCGGTCGGGGGAGAGGGGACCCGCTCGGTCATCACCGGGCACCG
This sequence comes from Actinomyces sp. SKVG-SVH-4(1), assembly GCF_048514265.1. Taxonomy (NCBI): domain Bacteria; kingdom Bacillati; phylum Actinomycetota; class Actinomycetes; order Actinomycetales; family Actinomycetaceae; genus Actinomyces; species Actinomyces sp. SKVG-SVH-4(1). Next base: position 256,837 of record NZ_JBGEVE010000003.1, read on the forward strand.
CGGCCTGGCCGAGGCCACCATGTTCACCAACCTGGACAAGGTCAAGACCGGTGACAGCCTCATCGTCGAGGTCTTCGGAGAGGTCCTCACCTACCGGGTCACCAGCACCAAGGTCGTCGAGCCCGAGGAGACCGAGGCCCTGCGCGCCGAGGAGGGCAAGGACCTGCTCACCCTGGTGACCTGCACGCCCCTGGGCATCAACACCCACCGCATCCTGCTGACCGGCGAGCGCATCTACCCGACCCCTGCCAAGGACCTCGCGGCGGCGGGCAAGCGCCCTGACGTTCCCCACTTCCCCTGGTGGGCCGTGGGTCTGGCCGCGGGGCTCATCGTCATCGGGCTGTACCTGTGGCGCTCGGGCTACACGGCGGCGCGGGCCAAGGAGCGGGCGCTGGCCAGGGCCCGTGCTGCGCAGGAGGAGCCGCGCCCCCAGACCTGGGCGGAGCAGATGCGGATCTGGATGGATGACGACGCCGGTGTCGAGCCCCAACGGTGGTTCACCGACCTTCCGGTCCCTCCCCAACCCTCCGAGATGGAGAACCTGGCGCTCCTGGAGGAGATCGCGTCGCTGTCGGCGCCGTCGGGACAATGGGATGACCAGGAGCTCATCGACACCGCGGAGATCCCGGTGCTGGGCGCGACACGCCCGAGCGCGGGGGCCAGTGGGCGGACTCACAGCCTCTAGGCCCAATCCTGGGTTCCGCTGCCCGCGCGAGCCCTGATAACGTAATCCGGCCGGCCAAGGGCGTGCACTCGCGTGCCCCTGGTTGTGCCGCCCCGGGATCACCCCGGGATTCATTCTGACGGACCCGTTCCTCCTGAACGGGTTTCCGTGTGTCCAGACCGGTTCACCGCCTTCCATCACGGGAGAGGCGTGCGTCCTCAAGCGACACGCCCGAGCGCGTGGACCGGCCAGAAGCAAGTACAAGAGAGGTTAGGCGCCATGGCGGGACAGAAGATCCGCATCCGGCTCAAGTCCTACGACCACGAGGTCATTGACTCCTCGGCGCGCAAGATCGTCGACGTCGTGACCCGCGCTGGCGCGACGGTCGTGGGCCCGGTGCCGCTGCCGACCGAGAAGAACGTGTTCTGCGTGATCCGGTCGCCGCACAAGTACAAGGACAGCCGCGAGCACTTCGAGATGCGCACGCACAAGCGGCTGATCGACATCGTCGACCCGACGCCCAAGGCCGTCGACTCGCTCATGCGTCTCGACCTGCCCGCTGACGTCAACATCGAGATCAAGCTCTGAGGACTGCCATGACAACGCTTAACACGCCGGCTGCCGCCGCGCCTGCCAAGGCGCTGCTCGGCACCAAGCTCGGCATGACGCAGATCTGGGACGAGAACGGGGTCCTGCGCCCTGTGACCGTCGTCCGGGTCGACACCAACGTCGTGACCCAGGTCCGCACCATCGAGACCGATGGCTACGAGGCCGTTCAGCTCGCCTTCGGCGACATCGACGCCAGCAAGGTCACCAAGCCGCTCGCCGGCCACTTCGCCAAGGCCGGGGTCGAGCCCCGCCGCCACGTGGCGGAGATCCGCACCTCCCTGGCGTCGGAGTTCACCCCCGGCCAGGAGCTGGCCGCTGACACCTTCGAGGTCGGCCAGCTGGTCGACGTCACCGGGACCTCCAAGGGTAAGGGGTTCGCCGGTGTCATGAAACGCCACGGCTTCGCCGGTGTGGGCGCCTCCCACGGTGCTCACCGCAACCACCGCAAGCCGGGCTCCATCGGCGCCTGCGCCACCCCCGGGCGCATCTTCAAGGGCCTGCGCATGGCCGGTCGTATGGGCCACGCGCGCCGCACCGTCCAGAACCTCAAGATCCGCGGCATCGACGTTGACAAGGGCGTTCTGCTCGTCAACGGCGCGATCCCCGGCCCCAAGGGCTCGGTCGTCGTCGTCCGCACCGCCGTGAAGGGAGCCTGAGACCATGACTGAGGCACTCACCGTCGACGTCGTCGACTCCGCGGGCAAGAAGACCGGCAGCGTCGAGCTGCCCGCCGAGGTCTTCGACGCCCCCCTCAACATTCCGCTCATGCACCAGGTGGTCGTCGGCCAGCTGGCCGCGGCCCGCCAGGGCACCCACGCCACCAAGACCCGCGGCGACGTCCGCGGCGGTGGCCGCAAGCCCTACCGCCAGAAGGGCACCGGCCGCGCCCGCCAGGGCTCGACCCGCGCCCCGCAGTTCGTCGGCGGTGGCACCGTCCACGGCCCGCAGCCGCGCGACTACACCCAGCGGACCCCCAAGAAGATGAAGGCCGCCGCCCTGCGCAGCGCCCTGTCCGACCGCGCCCGCAACGGCCGCGTCCACGTCATCACCGAGTTCGTCACCACCACGGTGCCCTCCACCAAGAACGCCCTGGTCGCGCTGCGCAACCTCACCGACCGCAAGGCCCTGGTGATTGTGGACCGTCAGGACGACCTGTCCAGGCTCAGCCTGCGCAACGCCCCCGAGGCGCACGTCCTGTGGGCCGACCAGCTCAACACCTACGACGTCCTCAAGTCCGACGACGTCGTCTTCACGGCCTCTGGCCTGGACGCGTTCCTGGGCAAGGGTGAGGAGGAGTCCAAGTGAGCCTCGAGAAGTCCAAGAACCCCCGCGACGTCATCATCGCGCCGGTGGTCTCCGAGAAGTCCTACGCCTGCATGGACCGTGGCCAGTACACGTTCATCGTGGCGCCGGGATCCAACAAGACCGAGATCAAGCAGGCCGTCGAGGCCATCTTCGATGTCAAGGTCTCCTCGGTGAACACCATCAACCGCAAGGGCAAGACGCACCGCACCCGCACCGGGATCGGCAAGTCCAAGGACACCCGCCGTGCGATCGTCACCCTGCGCGAGGGGACCATCGACATCTTCGGTGATGTGGCCTAGTGCGCCACGGAAGGTAAAGGATCGATATGGGAATCCGTAAGTACAAGCCCACGACCCCGGGTCGTCGCGGCTCCTCCGTGGCCGACTTCGTGGAGATCACGCGCAGCACGCCCGAGAAGTCGCTGGTGCGCCCGCTGAGCAAGTCCGGTGGACGTAACTCCTCCGGTCGTATCACCACCCGCCACAAGGGTGGTGGCCACAAGCGCGCCTACCGTCTCATCGACTTCCGTCGTCACGACAAGGACGGCGTGCCCGCCAAGGTCGCTCACATCGAGTACGACCCCAACCGCACCGCGCGCATCGCTCTGCTGCACTACATGGACGGCGAGAAGCGCTACATCATCGCCCCGAACAAGCTCCGTCAGGGCGACGTCGTCGAGGCCGGCCCCAGCGCCGACATCAAGCCCGGCAACAACCTGCAGCTGCGTCACATCCCCACCGGTACGGTCGTCCACGCGGTCGAGCTGCGTCCCGGTGGCGGGGCCAAGATCGCTCGCAGCGCCGGCACCTCCGTCCAGCTGGTCGCCAAGGAGGGCAAGTACGCGCAGCTGCGCATGCCCTCCGGGGAGATCCGCAACGTGGAGGCCGCCTGCCGCGCCACCATCGGCGAGGTCGGCAACGCCGAGCAGTCCAACATCAACTGGGGCAAGGCCGGCCGTATGCGCTGGAAGGGCGTGCGCCCGACCGTCCGCGGTGTCGTCATGAACCCGGTGGACCACCCGCACGGTGGTGGTGAGGGCAAGACCTCCGGTGGTCGTCACCCCGTCTCGCCGTGGGGCAAGCCCGAGGGCCGCACCCGCCGTCCCAACAAGTCCAGCGACCGCCTCATCGTGCGTCGTCGTCGGACCGGCAAGAAGCGCTGATAGGAGCCTGAATCATGCCGCGTAGTCTGAAGAAGGGTCCCTTCGTCGACGACCACCTCCTCAAGAAGGTGGACGCTCAGAACGAGAAGGGCACCAAGAACGTCATTAAGACCTGGTCCCGCCGTTCGGTCATCACGCCGGACTTCCTGGGGCACACCTTCGCCGTCCACGACGGTCGCAAGCACGTGCCGGTCTTCGTTACCGAGTCCATGGTGGGCCACAAGCTCGGTGAGTTCGCTCCGACCCGCACCTTCCGCGGGCACGTCAAGGACGACCGCAAGTCGCGTCGCTGACGGACGTCGGAAAGTTTGAGAGGCAGAGAACATGGAAGCCAAGGCGCAGGCCAAGTACGTGCGCTGCACGCCGATGAAGGCGCGCCGGGTCGTGGACGTCGTCCGCGGCAAGCGCGCCGTCGAGGCCGTCAACGTGCTCCGATTCGCCCCGCAGGCCGCTGCGGTGCCGGTGCGCAAGGTCCTCGAGTCCGCAATCGCCAACGCCCGGTTCAAGGCTGAGCGTGACGGTGAGCGTTTCGACGAGAACGACCTGTTCATCATCGAGGCGTTCGCCGATGAGGGTCCCACCCTGAAGCGGTTCCGTCCCCGTGCGCAGGGTCGGGCCAGCAGGATCCTCAAGCGGACCAGCCACATCACCGTCATCGTCGGGGACAAGTCCGACGCCGCAACGAAGGAAGGAGCCCGGTAATGGGGCAGAAGGTCAACCCGACCGGGTTCCGCCTGGGCATCACCACGGACCACCGCTCGCGCTGGTTCGCCGACTCCACCAAGCCCGGTCAGCGTTACCGCGACTTCGTGGAGGAGGATGTCAAGATCCGCCGCCTCATGGAGGACGGCATGGAGCGGGCCGGAATCTCCAAGGTCGACATCGAGCGCACCCGTGACCGCGTGCGCGTCGACCTGCACACCGCCCGTCCCGGCATCGTCATCGGTCGCCGTGGGGCCGAGGCCGAGCGCCTGCGCGGTCAGCTCGAGAAGCTGACCGGCAAGCAGGTCCAGCTCAACATCCTCGAGGTCAAGAGCCCTGACCTGGACGCCCAGCTGGTCGCCCAGGGGATCGCCGAGCAGCTCGCCTCCCGCGTGTCCTTCCGGCGCGCCATGCGCAAGGGCATGCAGTCCGCGATGCGCGCCGGCGCCAAGGGCATCCGGGTGCAGTGCTCCGGCCGCCTTGGCGGCGCCGAGATGAGCCGCAGCGAGTTCTACCGCGAGGGGCGCGTGCCGCTGCACACCCTGCGCGCGAACATCGACTACGGCTTCTACGAGGCCAAGACCACCTTCGGCCGCCTCGGCGTCAAGGTGTGGATCTACAAGGGCGACATCACCGAGCGCGAGTTCGCCCGCCAGCAGGCCGAGTCCGGCTCCCGTGGCCGGGGCCGGGGCGAGCGCCGCGGCGGCCGTCGTGGCGACCGCGGTGAGCGCGGTTCGCGTCAGAACACCGAGCAGCAGCAGGCAGCCGAGCAGACGCCGGCCGCCGAGACCGCTGCCGCAGACCAGGGAACGGAGGCCTGAGCCGTGCTCATCCCCCGCCGGACCAAGTTCCGCAAGCAGCACCGCCCGCACCGCACGGGCCTTTCCAAGGGCGGCAACCAGATCGCCTTCGGTGAGTACGGCATCCAGGCCCTCGAGCCCGCCTACATCACCAACCGCCAGATCGAGGCGGCCCGTATCGCCATGACCCGCCACATCAAGCGTGGCGGCAAGGTGTGGATCAACATCTTCCCGGACCGCCCCCTGACCAAGAAGCCCGCCGAGACCCGTATGGGTTCCGGTAAGGGTGCACCCGAGTGGTGGATCGCCAACGTCAAGCCCGGACGCATCCTGTTCGAGCTCGGCGGTGTCGACGAGGCCCTCGCCCGCGAGGCCATGCGCCGCGCACAGCACAAGCTTCCGATGAAGACCCGTTTCGTGACTCGTGAGGGTGGTGACGTCTGATGGCAATCGGTTCCAAGGGCCTGACCCCCGCCGACCTCGACGGCATGGACAACGAGCGCCTCTCCGAGGAGCTCTCCAAGGCCAAGGCCGAGCTGTTCAACCTCCGGTTCGCCTCGGCGACCGGCCAGCTCGAGGACCACGGACGTCTCAAGGCTGTGCGTCGCGACATCGCCCGCATCTACACGATCGTGCGCGAGCGTGAGCTCGGTATTCGCACCGCCCCGAGCACGGAGGAGTCCAAGTGAGCGAGCAGACCAGCACTGAGAACGTCGAGCAGTCCACCGAGCGCCCCCAGCGCAAGGTGCGTCGCGGCTACGTCGTCTCCGACAAGATGGACAAGACGGTTGTCGTCCTCGTCGAGGAGCGCTACAAGCACTCCCTGTACGGCAAGGTCCTCCGTCGCTCCAAGAAGGTCAAGGTCCACGACGAGAACAACGAGGCCGGTGTCGGCGATCTCGTCTCCATTATGGAGACCCGCCCGCTGAGCGCCACCAAGCACTTCCGCCTCCTGGAGATCCTCGAGCGCGCCAAGTGACCCTCGGCTGAACGCCGCCCTCGACTCGGTCGAGCCGGCCCCCGACGCCGCAGCATCCCTCCCGGGAGGCTGCGGCGTCGGCGTCGTTGGCTGCTACCGATGAATGATGACAGTCAGGCGGATCGGGGACTGCGGTGTGCGACGGGGACGTCCTGTTCCCCCAAAGGACGACGGTCGTACCCCAGTCGTCTGGAGGACAACGCAGTCCTCGGCGGGCAGGTACGTCCTCGATCAGGGGCCGATGGGCCGACCGGGTGCTTCGAGCGTCGGAGCAGGAGACCCGGGAAAAGCCGGTGAGCAAAGGCACAGGGCGGGCTGGTCATCTCAGGTTCCGCGTGATGCAGCGGCTGGACTAGGCTAATGGAGTTGCGCGCGCCCTCGGTGCGCCCGGCAGAGACCTCGTGCAGTCTGCGCCTGTGTCTGTCGGGACAGCGTATCGCGGGAATCCCCTATCCCTGGGTCAGCCTCGTGCGGCCTGCGGCCGGGGGAGACGTGTGCAAGACCAGAAGAACGTTCGGCCAGGCTCAGGAGCTTCCTGAGAACCGGCTCGACGACAGGAGAACACTCAATGATCCAGCAGGAGTCGCGACTGAAGGTCGCCGACAACACCGGTGCCAAGGAGATCCTTTGCATCCGTGTTCTCGGTGGATCGGGTCGGCGCTATGCGGGTATCGGCGACACGATCGTCGCCACCGTCAAGGACGCCATTCCCGGCGGCAACGTGAAGAAGGGCGAGGTCGTCAAGGCCGTCGTCGTGCGTGCCCGCAAGGAGCGTCGTCGTCCCGACGGCTCATACATCCGCTTCGACGAGAACGCCGCCGTCATCCTCAAGAACGATGGGGAGCCGCGCGGTACGCGCATCTTCGGCCCCGTCGGCCGTGAGCTTCGCGAGAAGAAGTTCATGCGCATCGTCTCGCTCGCCCCGGAGGTGATCTGAACATGGCACGCATCAAGAAGGGCGACCAGGTCATCGTCATCGCCGGTAAGGACAAGGGCAAGACCGGCCGCGTTCTGGAGGTCCTCAAGGGCACTGACCGTGTCATCGTCGAGGGCGTCCAGCGCGTGACCAAGCACACCAAGGTGGGGCAGTCCCAGCAGGGCGCCCGCACCGGCGGCATCGAGACCGTTGAGGCGCCCATCCACGCCTCCAACGTCATGCTCGTCGACCCCAAGACGAAGAAGCGCACCCGCGTGGGCTTCCGCGTCGAGGAGGGCGTGCGTCCCGACGGCCGCAAGCGCACCGTCCGCGTGCGTTACGCCAAGAAGAGCGGGGAGGACCTGTGACCATGGCTGAGAAGACCACCCCCCGTCTCAAGACGAAGTACGCCGAGGAGGTGCGCCCGGCCCTGCTCAAGGAGTTCCAGCACGGCAACGTGATGGAGGTCGGGCGCGTCGTCAAGGTCGTCGTCAACATGGGTGTGGGCGAGGCCGCCCACGACTCCAAGATGATCGAGGGCGCCGTGCGCGACCTCGCCGCCATCACCGGCCAGAAGCCGCAGGTCACCCGGGCCCGCAAGTCCATCGCGCAGTTCAAGCTGCGTGAGGGCATGCCGATCGGCGCGCACTCCACGCTGCGCGGCGACCGCATGTGGGAGTTCCTGGACCGTCTGGTCTCGATCTCCCTGCCCCGTATCCGCGACTTCCGCGGTCTGAGCCCCAAGCAGTTCGACGGGAACGGCAACTACACCTTCGGTCTGACCGAGCAGGCTGTCTTCCACGAGATCGACCAGGACCAGATCGACCGCGTCCGCGGCATGGACATCACCGTGGTGACCACGGCCAAGACCGACGAGGAGGCCCGCTCGCTGCTCAAGCAGCTCGGCTTCCCCTTCAAGGAGAAGTGAGATGGCGAAGACCGCACTGATTGAGAAGGCGAACCGTAAGCCCAAGTTCGGTGTCCGTGCCTACACGCGCTGCCAGCGCTGCGGCCGCCCGCACTCGGTCTACCGCAAGTTCGGCCTGTGCCGTATCTGCCTGCGTGAGATGGCCCTTCGCGGCGAGCTCCCGGGCGTGAGCAAGTCCAGCTGGTAAGAACTTACGTCGCAGGTCCGCTGAGGAAACCACGACGAGGAAGGGCTAAGGCCCACTCATGACAATGACAGACCCCATCGCAGACATGCTGACCCGTCTGCGCAACGCAAACAGCGCCTACCACGACACCGTGTCGATGCCGTCGAGCAAGCTCAAGGTGAACATCGCTGAGATGCTCAAGTCCGAGGGCTACATCGCCGGCTACGAGGTCACGGACGCCGAGGTCGGCAAGACGCTCACGCTGAGCCTCAAGTACGGAGCCAACCGCCAGCGGGCCATCCAGGGCCTGCGCCGGATCTCCAAGCCCGGCCTGCGCGTCTACGCCAAGTCCACCAACCTGCCCAAGGTCCTCGGCGGCCTGGGAGTGGCGATCCTGTCCACCTCCTCCGGCCTCCTGACCGACAAGCAGGCCGAGTCGCGTGGCGTGGGCGGCGAAGTCCTCGCCTACGTCTGGTAAGAGAAGGAACGGAGGAAAACCATGTCTCGTATTGGACGGCTCCCCGTTCCGGTTCCTGCCGGAGTGGACGTCACCATCGACGGCCAGGACGTGACGGTCAAGGGCCCCAAGGGCACCCTGTCCCGCACGATCAGCGAGCCCCTGAGCGTCACCCGCCAGGAGGACGGCTCCATCCTGGTCACGCGCCCCGACGACGAGCGCCGCTCGCGCTCGCTGCACGGACTGTCGCGCACCCTCATCAACAACATGGTGATCGGCGTCACCGAGGGCTACTCCAAGCAGCTCGAGATCGTCGGCACCGGTTACCGCGTCGCCGCCAAGGGCCAGAGCATCGAGCTCTCCCTCGGCTTCTCCCACACCGTGACCGTTGAGCCCCCCGAGGGCATCACCTTCACGGTCGACGGCAACCTGAAGATCACCGTCTCCGGTATCTCCAAGGAGCAGGTCGGCGAGGTCGCGGCGAACATTCGCAAGATCCGTCCGCCGGAGCCCTACAAGGGCAAGGGCGTGCGCTACGCCGGCGAGAACGTGCGCCGCAAGGTCGGAAAGGCTGGTAAGTGACCATGGCTTACTCGATCAAGAGGGGCAAGGGCAACCCCCGCGCCATCGCCCGCAAGATCCGTCACCAGCGCGTGCGCAAGCACATCTCCGGCACGCCCGAGCGTCCCCGCCTGGTGGTCACCCGGTCCAACCGCCACATGGTGGCTCAAGTCGTGGACGACACCATCGGTCACACCCTGTGCGCCGCCTCCACTCTGGAGGAGGCCGCCAAGGGCGTCGAGGGCCACAAGGTGGGCGCCGCCCACAAGGTCGGCGAGCTCATCGCCGAGCGCGCCAAGGCGCTGGGCATCGAGGCAGTCGTGTTCGACCGCGGCGGCAACAAGTACCACGGCCGTGTCGCGGCCGTCGCCGAGGGCGCCCGTGAGGGCGGCCTGAAGCTGTGAGCACTAAGACGACGAGAAAGCAGAGGAACATCTGATGGCTGCACCGCAGCGAGACAGGTCCGCGTCGTCCGACGGCTCGGCCCAGCGCGAGAACGACGAGCGCCGGGGCGAGGGCCGCGGCCGCCGCGACCGCAACAACGACCGCCGCGACCGTGGTCGCGGCAACGACGACAAGTACATCGAGCGCGTCGTCACCATCAACCGCGTGTCCAAGGTCGTCAAGGGCGGCCGCCGTTTCACCTTCACGGCCCTCGTGGTCGTCGGTGACGGTGAGGGCACCGTCGGCGTGGGCTACGGCAAGGCGAAGGAAGTTCCCTCCGCCATCGCCAAGGCCGTCGAGATCGCGAAGAAGAACTTCTTCCACGTCCCGATGATCCGCCGCACCATCCCGCACCTGGTCCAGGGTGAGGACTCCGCCGGAGTCGTCCTCCTGCGCCCGGCGTCCCCCGGTACCGGTGTTATCGCCGGCGGTCCGGTGCGCGCCGTGCTGGACTGCGCCGGTGTCCACGACATCCTGTCCAAGTCGCTGGGCTCCTCCAACGCGATCAACATCGTGCACGCCACGGTGGACGCCCTCAAGCAGCTGGAGCAGCCCGAGGCCGTCGCGGCCCGCCGTGGCCTGCCCCTGGAGGACGTCGCCCCGCAGTCCATGCTGCGGGCCCGCGCCGAGGGCGAGGCCGACAAGCGCGCTCAGGCTGAGAAGCAGGAGGCCGAGAAGGCCGCTGAAGGAGTGGGTGCGTGATGGCTGAGTCCGCATCGAAGCAGATGACCAAGCAGCTCAAGGTCACTCAGGTCCGCTCTGGCATCGGGGGCACCCACCGCCAGCGCGAGTCCCTCAAGACCCTGGGTCTGCGCAAGATCCGCCAGTCCGTCGTACGCGAGGACAGCCCCAGCGTGCGCGGCCTGATTGCCACGGTGCACCACCTGGTCACCGTTGAGGAGGTCTGAGATGGCTGACACCGAGAACACGCAGGAGGAGAAGGTGCGCGTCGTCAAGCTGCACCACCTGCGTCCCGCCCCCGGCGCCAAGAAGGCCAAGACCCGCGTGGGTCGTGGTGAGGCGTCCAAGGGTAAGACCGCCGGTCGCGGTACCAAGGGCACCAAGGCTCGTTACCAGGTCCGTCCTGGTTTCGAGGGTGGCCAGATGCCGCTGCACATGCGTCTTCCCAAGCTGCGCGGCTTCCGCAACCCCAACCGGGTCGAGTTCCAGCCCGTGAACGTCGGCCGTATCGCCGAGCTGTTCCCCGAGGGCGGCACGGTGACCGTGGAGGACCTCGTCGCCAAGGGTGCGGTTCGCAAGAACCAGCTCGTCAAGGTTCTCGGCGGCGGCGACGTCACCGTGGCCCTGACGCTCACGGTCGACGCCTGGTCCGGCTCCGCCAAGGAGAAGATCGAGGCCGCTGGCGGCACCATCGCCACGCGCTGAACGTCGTCGGGCCGAGCCCGGCACGGGTGACACCCCGACGGCGCGGCCCTGACGAGTAGCGACATCACAGACCCCGGCGGTCCAGGGAAACCTGGGCCGCCGGGGTCTGTCGTGCGCGGGCCTCGCACCGCACGACGGCTCCTGCGCACCTGCGGCCGGGTGCCTTGGATCACCCCGGGCGACCGCACCGGGACGAGACGTGAGAAAACCCGCACCCCAGCCACGTTGCAAGCCCATCTCAGCGCCCAGGTGGCGAGCTCGGCGGGGTAGTCTGGGCCGGGCGCAGTTCCCCTGCGCTCCGCCTTGCTGCCCGCAAGGCCGAACCCACCCCCGAGTCCACAGGAGATCGAGTGCTCAGCGCGTTCACTCAGGCGTTCAGAACGCCAGACCTCAGGGCGAAGCTGCTCTTCACCCTCGGCATCATGGCCCTGTTCCGGCTCGGGTCGATCCTGCCGGCGCCCGGCGTCAACCTGGCCAACGCCAAGTACTGCATCGGGGAGGCCGGCAAGGACCAGAACCTCCTCAGCCTGGTCAACGTCTTCTCCGGTGGTGCGCTGCTCCAGCTGAGCGTCTTCGCGCTGGGCATCATGCCCTACATCACCGCCTCCATCATCATCCAGCTCCTGCGGGTCGTCATCCCCCGCTTCGAGGAGCTCCACAAGGAGGGGCAGGCGGGCACCGCCAAACTCACCGAGTACACCCGCTACCTCACCATCGGCCTGGGACTGCTGCAGTCCAGCACCATCGTGGCCACGGCCAAGAGCGGTCAGCTCTTCCAGGGGTGCGCCAGGGCCCAGCACATCATCGCCGGCGACTCGATCGTCACCCCGCTGCTCATCATCATCACCATGACCGCCGGTACTGGCCTCATCATGTGGCTGGGTGAGCTCATCACCGAGCGCGGCATCGGCAACGGCATGTCGCTGCTCATCTTCACCTCCATCGTGGCCCAGTTCCCCTCCAACATGTTCTCCATCGCCGGAGGCAACAACGGCGCGGCCAACTTCGCCATCATCGTGGCCGTCGTCCTCCTGGCCACCCTTGCGGTCGTGTACATCGAGCAGGCCCAGCGGCGCATCCCCGTGCAGTACGCCAAGCGGATGATCGGGCGCCGCCAGTACGGCGGGTCGACCACCTACATCCCGGTCAAGATCAACACCGCCGGGGTCATCCCCGTCATTTTCGCCTCCTCGATCCTGGCCATGCCCCAGCTCATCGCCGGCTTCGGGAGCCCCACGAGCAAGTGGGTGCAGTGGATCCTGACGAACCTGCAGCAGACGAGCCCGATCTACCTGACCGCCTACGGCGTCCTCATCCTCTTCTTCGCCTTCTTCTACACGGCCATCACCTTCGACGCCGAGGAGATCGCGGACAACATGAAGCGCTACGGCGGCTTCATCCCCGGCATCCGCGCCGGTGAGCCCACCGTGCGCTACCTGTCCTACGTCATCAACCGCATCACGACGGCCGGCTCCATCTACCTGGTGGTCCTCGCCCTCATCCCGACGCTTGCCGTCATCTGGCTGGACCTGGCCCAGCACCTGCCCTTCGGCGGAACCACTATCCTCATCATGGTGGGTGTGGGCCTCCAGACCGTCAAGGAAGTCAACTCCCAGCTGCAGCAGCGTCACTACGAAGGGTTCTTGTCATGAGCGCACGCATGGTTCTTCTCGGTCCCCCCGGAGCGGGTAAGGGCACCCAGGCCGCCCGGATCGCCGAGCGCCTGAGCATCCCGGCCATCTCCACCGGAGACATCTTCCGCGCCAACGTCGCCGGTGCCACCGAGCTCGGCACCCAGGCCAAGGCCTACATGGACAAGGGCGAGTACGTCCCCGACTCCATCACCAACGCCATGGTGGCCGACCGCATCGCCCAGGACGACTGCGAGAACGGATTCCTCCTGGACGGCTACCCGCGCACCACGGCCCAGGTCGGAGAGCTCGACTCCATGCTGAAGGCCTCGGGCCTGGCCCTCGACGTCGTCGTCGAGATCACCGCCGACGCTGAGGCCGTCGTCGCCCGCCTGCTCAAGCGGGCCGGCGAGCAGGGGCGGGCCGACGACACCGAGCCGGTCATCCGCCGCCGCCTCGAGGTCTACGCCGAGTCCACGGCGCCGCTGGCCGGGCTCTACGCCCAGCGCGACCTGCTGGTTCAGGTCGACGGTATGGGCGAGATCGACGTCGTGACCGGCCGCATCATGGAGGCCCTCGCCTCCCGCGGCATCACCGGCTCCTGAAGCCCACGCTCACCGGCGGGTCGTCTGCTTAAGCGGACGACCCGCCTGCGCATGCTCCGGCCCGTTCCCGTCCCTGACGGGGGAGCCGGAACCGCCCCAGGCCCAGCCCGCTACACACGACCCCAGGAGGCACCCGTGCTCTCACGCGAACAGATCCAGATCAAGACGCCGGAGCAGGTTCGTCTCATGCGCCGGGCCGGGCTCGTCGTCGCCGACATCCACGCCGCCCTGCGCGAGGCGGTGCGTGCAGGAATCACCACCGCCGAGCTCGACGCCGTCTCGGCCGGGGTCATCAAGGCCGCCGGCGCTCACTCCAACTTCCTGGGTTACTACGACTACCCGGCCACCGTGTGCATCTCGGTCAACGAGGAGGTTGTCCACGGCATCCCCGGTGAGCGGGTTCTGGCCGACGGCGACCTGGTCACCTTCGACTGCGGCGCCTACATCGTCGACGAGGACGGCACCCAGTGGCACGGCGACGCCGCCTTCACCACCGTCGTCGGCGGGACCTACCTGAGCGAGACCGACCGGCTCGTGGACACCACCACCCGGCAGGCCCTGTGGGAGGCCATCGCCGCCGTCGCCCGCGCCGCAGCGGGGGAGGGGCGGGGGCGCCAGCTGTGCCTCAACGCGGTCGGTGACGCCGTCGAGGCCGTTGTCGCGGACGTGACCGAGCGGGAGGGCCACGAGCTGGGGATCCTCCAGGAGTACGTCGGCCACGGCATCGGCACGAGCATGCACATGGCCCCCGACGTCCTCAACTACTCCGTCAAACGGCGCGGCCCCCGCCTGCGCCCCGGCATGGTGCTGGCCATCGAGCCCATGCTCACCGCCGGCAGCCCGGACACGCGCGAGCTCGACGACGGCTGGACCGTCGTCACCCGAGACGGTTCCCACGCCGCCCAGTGGGAGCACACCGTGGCCATCGTCCCCGGCGGCGTGTGGGTCCTTACCGCGCCCGACGGCGGCGCCGAGGGCCTCGCCCCCTACGGTATCGAGCCCAAGGCGCTGGGCTGAGACGCCGAGGCGGGAACCGCTGCGGGGGTGCGTCCTCGACGAGGCACGCGCCTGCGGTGTGTCAGGAAACACCGCGTGATCGCGCCATCTGGCATGGTGGAGCCCGGGCCGTCTGCCGTAAAGTTATCCGCTGGACGCGCGTCCGTCGATGACGCATGCCCTCGTACCGCATTCACGACCCTGGCAACGGGGGCCTGCCTGCGGTGGGCCTGCGCAACGGCGACCGCGGCTGCCCGACGGCGACGTCGTCGGGGTGAACTCGAGCGAGAAAGCACCGATGGAGGAACATGGCTAAGAAGGACGGAGTCATCGAGGTCGAGGGATCGGTCGTCGAGGCCCTTCCGAACGCGATGTTCCGGGTGGAGCTGAGCAACGGGCACGTCGTGCTCGCGCACATCTCCGGAAAGATGCGGCAGCACTACATCCGCATCCTCCCCGAGGACCGGGTGGTCGTGGAGCTGAGCCCCTACGACCTGTCCCGCGGCCGAATCGTCTACCGGTACAAGTGACATGTCGGCTCCCAGAGCCGGCGGAGGAACATCATGAAGGTCAAGCCGAGCGTCAAGAAGATCTGTGACAGCTGCAAGGTGATTCGTCGCCACGGCCGCGTCATGGTCATCTGCGAGAACCCGCGGCACAAGCAGCGTCAGGGCTGAGTCCCCGGCGCCGGGCCGCCCAGTAAGCTGGACGGCCCTTTCCAGCACCCATCCCAGCGCACCCGCACCGCGGGTCCGCAACCCCCGGTTCTCGGAGGCCGGGGCCACCAGGCGAGGTGGGGGAGATGGGTGACGACCTCCGGGAGCACACAGGAGAACCACACCGTGGCACGCATTTCCGGTGTCGACCTGCCTCGCGAGAAGCGAGTCGAGATCGCACTCACCTACATCTTCGGGATCGGACGCACCCGCGCGGACGAGACCCTGAAGGCGACGGGCGTCAACCCCGACACCCGCGTCAAGGACCTCACCGAGGAGGAGCTGGTCAAGCTCCGCACCCACATCGACGGCAACTACCAGGTTGAGGGTGACCTGCGTCGTGAGGTTCAGGCGGACATCCGCCGCAAGATCGAGATCGGCTGCTACCAGGGCCTGCGCCACCGCCGCCACCTGCCGGTGCACGGTCAGCGCACCAAGACCAACGCGCGTACCCGCAAGGGCCCCAAGCGCACCGTGGCCGGTAAGAAGAAGGCCAAGTAAGCAGCAGCTCGCGCCCGCCCAGCGCAGGGCGCAGTGACGACCTCATCACGAAGAAGGAAGAATGCCTCCCAAGACCCGCGCCGCCGCGCGCAAGACGCGCCGCAAGGACCGCAAGAACGTTACCCACGGTCACGCCTACATCAAGTCCACCTTCAACAACACCATCGTCTCGCTGACGGACCCGCAGGGCGCCGTCATCGCCTGGTGCTCCTCCGGCCAGGTCGGCTTCAAGGGCTCGCGCAAGTCGACCCCCTACGCCGCCCAGCTCGCCGCCGAGGCCGCCGCCCGGCGCGCCCAGGAGCACGGCATGAAGAAGGTTGACGTCTTCGTCAAGGGCCCCGGCTCCGGCCGCGAGACCGCGATCCGCTCCCTCCAGGCCGCCGGCCTCGAGGTCGGCTCGATCACCGACGTCACCCCCCAGGCCTTCAACGGCTGCCGCCCGCCCAAGCGCCGTCGCGTCTGAGCTTTAAGGGGACGACGGCGCAGCCGGTTGCTGCGTCGTCGTCTCACCACGTTCCGCCCCCACGGCGGGACGCGGAGTAGGGCCGGCCCGGTCGGGCCGGCTGCTCCACCCATGAGGAACGGCGTCATATAGCGGGCGCCGCGACGAAAGGAAACCACGTGCTCATTGCACAGCGACCCACGCTCACCGAGGAGGTCGTGGTCGAGGACCGCCGCTCGCGCTTCGTGCTCGAGCCCCTCGAGCCCGGCTTCGGCTACACGCTCGGCAACTCCCTGCGCCGCACGCTGCTGTCCTCCATCCCGGGGGCGGCCGTGACCAGCGTCCGCATCGACGGGGTGCCCCACGAGTTCCGCACGATCCCCGGGGTCAAGGAGGATGTCGCCCAGATCATCCTCAACATCAAGGAGATCGTCCTGTCCTCGGAGAACGACGAGCCGGTCGTCATGTACCTGCGCAAGTCCGGTCCGAGCGAGGTCACCGCCGGTGACATCACCCCGCCGGCCGGCGTCGAGATCCACAACCCCGATCTGGTCATCGCCACTCTCAACGAGAAGGGCAAGCTGGAGATCGAGCTGACGGTCGAGCGCGGCCGCGGCTACGTCTCCGCCAACCAGAACAAGGACCCCAACGCGGAGATCTCCCGCATCCCGGTGGACTCGATCTACTCGCCGGTCAAGAAGGTCTCCTACTCCGTCGAGGCCACCCGTGTGGAGCAGCGCACCGACTTCGACCGTCTCATCGTCGACGTCGAGACCAAGTCCTCCATCACCCCGCGTGACGCCCTGGCCTCCGCCGGTAAGACGCTCGTGGAGCTCTTCGGCCTGGCCCGTGAGCTCAACGTCGAGGCCGAGGGCATCGAGGTCGGCCCCTCGCCGATCGACGAGGCCTTCCAGCAGGACCTGGCCCTCATGATCGACGAGCTCGACCTGCAGGCCCGCTCCTCCAACGCCCTCAAGCGCGAGGGCATCCACACCGTCGGTGAGCTCGTCTCGCGCAGCGAGGCCGACCTGCTCGACATCCGTAACTTCGGCGCCAAGTCCATCTCCGAGATCAAGGACAAGCTGGCTGAGCTGGGGCTCTCCCTCAAGGGCTCCCCGGTCGACTACGTCTCGGACGACGACTACGCCAACCCCACGTTCAGCGACGAGACCCAGGCCTGAGCCGGCTCGTTATTCACCTAGGAGACAACCATGCCTCGCCCCACTAAGGGTCCCCGTCTGGGCGGCAGCGCCCAGCACGAGCGTCACCTGCTCGCCAACCTGGCCACGCAGCTCATCGTTCACGAGTCGATCAAGACCACGGAGGCTCGCGCCCGTCGCCTGCGTCCCTACGTCGAGAAGCTCATCACCAAGGGCAAGCGCGGTGACCTGCACGCCCGCCGTACCGTGCTGAAGAAGGTGACGGACAAGTACGCCGTCTACCGTCTCTTCGAGGAGCTCGCCCCCAAGTTCGAGGGCCGCGAGGGCGGTTACACCCGCATCATCAAGACGACCCCCCGCAAGGGCGACAACGCCCCCATGGCGGTCATCTCCCTGGTGCTGGAGCCGGTTGCCCGTAAGGAGATCGTGGAGGACGCGGTCGCCACCGCTAAGAAGGCCGCCCAGAACGCCGTCGCCGACGAGGACAAGGCCGAGAAGAAGGCCACGACCGAGAAGGCTGAGGAGAAGGCCGACAAGGCTGACAAGGCCGAGTACGCCGGCGCGGTCCGCCTCGAGGAGGGCGCCACTGACGCTCCCGACGACGACCACCTGGTCAAGGGCAACGAGGACTCCATGAAGTACCACGTTCCCGGCTCGCGCTGGTACGACGCCACGGTTGCCGAGGTCTGGTTCGCCAGCGCCGAGGACGCCGAGGCCGCGGGCTTCGCCCCCGCCGGCGGCGCCGCCGCCCAGAAGGTCGAGAAGTGAGCCAGAGCTGACGCTCTGAGCGAGAACTCAGGGAGGGCCGGTCACCTAATGGTGACCGGCCCTCCCCGTGTTTGCGTGAGGTGGTGGCGGGCCCGTCAGTCGTCGTCTTCCTTCATCCGTTTGAGGACCTCGTCGCGCTCCTTCCGGATGCGGGCGGCCTCCTTAGTGTTGCCACTCCGCTCCAGGATGTTTGCGTAGGTGTTGAGGGACTTGGCGAGGTTGGGGGTGTGGGCGGCTGGGTTGTGCTTGGCCAGGGTCTGGTAGAGGTTGGTGGCTTCTTGGGCGGTTGTGAGGGCCTCGCGCTGCTGGCCGTTTGCGGCCTGGCGGTTGGCGAGGTTGTTGAGGGAGGCGGCGAGGTTGGGGGTGTAGGCGGCTGGGTTTTGCTCGGCCAGTCTCCTTTGGATGGTGACTGCTTCTTGGGCAATCTGGAGGGCGTCGTGCTGCTGGCCGTTGCTGTCCAGATGGTTGGCGAGGTTGTTGAGGGAGGCGGCGAGGTTGGGGGTGTAGGCGGCTGGGTTGTGCTTGGCCAGGGTCCGGTAGAGGTTGGTGGCTTCTTGGGCAATCTGGAGGGCGTCGTGCTGCTGGCCGTTTGCGGCCTGGCGGTTGGCGAGGTTGTTGAGGGAGGCGGCGAGGTTGGGGGTGTAGGCGGCTGGGTTTTGCTCGGCCAGTCTCCTTTGGATGGTGTGAATCGCCCCGGGTTTGATGGAGGCAGTGATGACACGGAAGGATCACTGTCATGGGACAGAAGAAGTACCCCGATGAGCTGCGCGAGCGAGCTACGAGGATGGCGTTGGACGCGTTGGCTGACCCGGCGCGGGCCAAGGGCGCGATCCGCAGGATCGCCGACGAGCTGGGTGTCCACCCCGAGGCTCTGCGCACCTGGGTCAAGAAGGCCCAGATCGACCAGGGCACCCGGCCCGGCACCACCACCGACGAGGCACAGCGGATCAAGGAGCTGGAGAAAGAGGTCCGAGAGCTTCGAAGAGCCAACGCGATCCTGAAGAGCGCGTCAGCTTTCTTCGCGGCGGAGCTCGACCGCCCATCCCGTTGATCTGCCAGTACATCGAGACCAAGAAGGAGGAGTTTGGGGTCGAGCCGATCTGCAAGGTGCTCACTGGCGCCGGAGTCAAGATCGCCCCGAGTTCCTACTACGCCCGCCGTAGCCGGCCTCCTAGCGCCAGGAGCCTGCGCGACGAGACCCTCAAGGCGGAGATATCTAAGGTCCACAAGGACAACTACTC
>NZ_JBGEVE010000004.1:0-33573 GCF_048514265.1 Actinomyces sp. SKVG-SVH-4(1)
CCCCCCCCCCCCCCCCCCCCCCCCCCCCCCCCCCCCCCCCCCCCCCCCCCCCCCCCCCCCCCCCCCCCCCCCCCCTTCCCCCCCCCCCCCCCCCCCCCCCCCCCCCCCCCCCACCGTGTTTCTCGCCTGCTGCTCGTCCGGCGCGAACCTGCGGCACCATGCTGCAGTCCGGGTCAGGGCAGACGCAGCGCCCAGAAGGCCACAGCCGCGGCGGCCGCCACGTTGAGGGAGTCCACTCCCCCGGCCATGGGGATGCGCACCACCTCGTCGGCCGCGGTGATGGTCCGGTGGGACAGCCCATCCCCCTCCGTGCCCAGGACGACGGCGACCCGCGAGTCCGGGGCCGTACACGCCGGTGAGGCCGCAAACTCATCCAGTGCCACGGAGGTGTCCGACAGTGCCAGGGCGGCCACGGTGAAGCCCTGCGCGTGGAGCTCGTCCATGGCGGGCCAGCGCTCGATCCGGGTCCAGGGGACCTGGAAGACGGTGCCCATGGAGACGCGCACGCTGCGCCGGTAGAGGGGGTCCGCGCAGCGCGGAGTGACCAGGACGGCGTCGATCCCCAGGGCGGCCGCGCTGCGGAAGGCGGCCCCCACGTTCGTGTGGTCCACCAGGTCCTCCAGGATCGCGACCCGCCTGGCCCCCGCTCCCCCGCGGGCGGCCGCAAGCAGCTCGGGAACACCGGCGAGCTCGGGCCGGTTCATGGCGGCCAGGGCCCCGCGGTGCAGGTGGAAGCCCGTGATGGACTCCAGGACCTCCTCGGGGGCGACGAACACGGGGACCTCACCGCCGTCGTTGCTTCCTGCGCAGCCGTCCGCGGAGGCGATGACCGGGCGCATCTCCTCCAGGTGGCGCGGGGCCATGAGGAATGAGCGCGGGGCGTGCCCGGCGGCCACGGCGCGCGTGATGACCTTGGAGGACTCGGCCATGTACAGGCCCCGCTGCGTCTCCAGACGACGGCGCAGCGCCACGTCCGTCAGCCTGGTGTAGTCCGCCAGGCGCTCGTCGGCGCCGTCGGCCAGCTCAATAATCATCGCGTCGTCACCTTCTGGGGCTTTCCCGGTCCAGTACAGCAGTACGGCGGGAAGAATAGGCCGATCATCGTGGATCGCCCACTCCTCCCGCCGCAGCGAGTGTCCCCGGGCCCTCGTCAGGTCCCCCGGGAGTGTGAGGGTTGCCGGCTCAGGCTCCGTAGGGGCCCTGGGGCGCGCCGGGAGGCGTGCCGTAGCCGGGCTGGGCCTGGATGCCGTAACCACCGCGAGGGGGCACGGAACCGGGCTGGGCCTCCTCGGGGTCGGACACGTGGCTGCCGTGCGCGGCGTGAGGCCCCTCGAGGCCGTCGGAGGTCGGAACGCTCACCGTGGCCTCGCCGTCGGCCTCATCCGCAGGAGCCTTCGGGGAGACGCCTGCCTTGGGTGCGGGCTCCTCACTGGCCTCCTGAGAGGCCGACTCGACCTCACCACGGGCCTGGGCGAGGGCCTCCTCGGGAGCCTGGAGACTGGTGCTGGCCAGATCCGAGGCGATCCCCAGGTCGAGCTCGCTACCCGAGAGGTCGACACCGGGACGGGCGGCGTCGTCGTCGGAGTCGTCCGAGCCGCCAGGGCCACCGTCCTTGCCACCGCCCAGGGCGCCGGCGATGCCGTCGAGCGCCGCCGTGAACTCCGTCGGCACGATCCACATCTTGGAGGAGGAGCCGTTGGCGATCTTGGGCAGGGTCTGGAGGTACTGGTAGGCCAGCAGCTTGGAGTCGGCGTTACCGCGGTGGATGGCGTCGAAGACCTGGAGGATGGCGCGTGACTCACCCTGCGCCTTGAGGATCGCGGACTGCGCCTGGCCCTCGGCGCGCAGGATCGCGGACTGCTTGTCACCCTCGGCCGTGAGGATCTGGGACTGCTTGACACCCTCGGCGGTCAGAATAGCGGCGCGGCGGTCACGCTCGGCGCGCATCTGCTGCTCCATGGAGCCCTGGATGGAGGCCGGCGGGTCGATGGACTTCAGCTCCACGCTGTTGACGCGGATTCCCCAGCGGCCGGTGGCCTGGTCCAGAACGCCGCGCAGCTGGCCGTTGATCTGGTCGCGGCTGGTCAGCGTCTGCTCCAGGTCCATGGAGCCGACGACGTTGCGCAGCGTGGTGACCGTCAGCTGCTCAATGGCCTGCAGGTAGTTGGAGATCTCGTAGGTGGCGCGCATGGGGTCGGTGATCTGGTAGTAGACCACCGAGTCGATGCTCACGACGAGGTTGTCGGAGGTGATGACGGGCTGAGGCGGGAAGGAGACGACCTGCTCACGCAGGTCCATGATGTTGCGCACCCGGTCGATGAAGGGCACCAGGAAGTGCATTCCGGCGCCGTAGGCCGCCTGGAAGCGCCCCAGGCGCTCAACGATGATCGCAGTGCTCTGCTTGACGATCCGCACCGCCCGGAAGATGGCGACGATGACCAGGACGGCCACGAGAAGCAAGATGATGGAGACGAAGGGCACGAGGTTCCTCCTGCAGGGGTTGAACGGGTGGTCAGAACGGTTAGGGCAGGCGCGGGCGGCGTCAGGACGCGGGAGCGGCGGTGGAGGTCGTCACCGGGGCGACCACGGCCACGGCCCCGTCGATCTGGGCCACGGTCACACTCACCCCGGCCTCCAGACGGGTGACGCCTCCCTGGACGGCGGGAGCCAGGCGGGCGCTCCACTCCTCACCGCCCAGGCGCACCCGCCCGCCTTCACGGTCGACAGGAGTAATGGTGACGGCAGACCGACCGATGAGGGCCTCGACGTTGGTCTTCATCTGCGGGGTGGCGGCGGCCAGGCGACGCTTGGCCCAGGGGCGCACGGCGAAGAGAAGCAGGGTGGAGACGCAGGCGAAGACCACGACCTGCGCCCACACGGGTCCGCCGAGGAAGGATGTCAGCCCTCCTCCCAGCGCACCGCCGGCGATCATGAGGAAGGTGAGATCCGCTGTCATCGTCTCGATGACGACGAGGAGCAGCGCCCCTGCGACCCAGAACAGCCATTCCATGCGAACCTCCTGATGAACGCGGTCGGTGAGTATGTGGTCGGGTGCCGGTCGGGGACGATCAGGGATCGGTGCGGCCCGAATCGGCCTTCCCGCCCGGAACCGGTGGTCAGCCCTTGGCCTCGGCGACGCGCCTGCCGTGGCCGGCCGGGAGCCCCCTGGCCGCGTAGCGACCGCGGTCGTAGGTGACCTCCAGCGGCATACCGAAGGTCGTGCTGATCGTGTCCGCGGTGAGGACCTCCTGAAGCGGGCCGGAGCCCACCACCTTCCCCTCACGCAGCGTGAGCGCGTGGGTGAAGCCCTCCGGGATCTCCTCCAGGTGGTGGGTCACCAGGACCATGGAGGGCGAATCGGGCGAGGAGATGATCTCGGTGAGCGCAGCCAGGAGCTGCTCACGGCCGGCCAGGTCCAGCCCCGAGGCGGGCTCGTCGAGGAAGAGCATCTCCGGGTCCGGCATCAGAGCGCGAGCCAGCTCGACGCGCTTGCGCTCCCCCGATGACAGCGTTCCCCACGACCGGTCGACCAGGTGAGCAGCCCCCAGGGCGCCCAGCAGGGCGTGAGCGCGCTCGAGGTCGAAGTCGTCGTACTCCTCGCGCCAGCGCCCAATGCGCCCGTAGGAGGCCGACAGGACCACGCCGAGCACCTTCTCGCCGTTCTGGACGTTGGCGGCCAGGGCCGAGGACAACAAGCCGATACGGGGATGGAGCTCCGAGACGTCCACGCGCCCGAGCCGGTCGGAGAGGATGTCGACCGTGCCGGAGGAGGGGAAGAGCCTGGCCGAGGCGATCCTGGCGATCGTGGTCTTGCCCGCGCCGTTGGATCCCAGCAGCACCCAGTGCTGCCCCTCGTCCACGGTCCAGCTGACGTGACTGAGGATCTGGTGGCTGCCGCGGTGCAGTGAGACGTCGTCGAGGTGGAGGACACTGGTCATGAGGTGATCCTATCGTGACGGTGAGTTCACACAGGGAAGATGCGCGACGAGAACCGCGCCCCACATGGTGACCGCTCCCCTTCGAGGCTCGCCCCACCACCATTCACTATGGTTGGCCCCCATGGATCCCCTCAACCCGCCGGTCAGCATCGTGCTGGCCCTGTGGGCGCCATCGCCCTCCTCCCACGGCATGTCGCTCGTTGAAGGCCCCGACGGCGCCCATGACGTCATCGGCAGCGTCGTCACCGGGGGCTCGGACACACCGACTGCTGCCGCCGACGACGGTCCAGGACGCGTCAGCCTGGAGCAGTGGCTCGCCTCCGCCCGCCCCCTGAGTCGGGTGAGCGCGGTCCTGCCCTCACCGGCCGGCGGCACCGGCACCTGGGGGCTCCTGCCCGACATCGAGGAGGGCGTCGTGCTGGAGGGGGTAGCCGGCCGGGTGCTGCTGGTTCCTGAGGACTCCGGCACCTCGGTGTCCTGGCACGCCGAGCCTCTCAGTTCCCCGCTGCCCCCTCTGGATGCGGTGCACGCTCGCCGGCAGGTGCACGCCGCCACCGAGGAGGCCATCGAGGCGCTCATCGAGCTCGACCTGGCCCGCGAGCGTCCGGAGATGGCCGACGCCCTCAACGACCTGCTCACCGCAGTGATGGATCCGCGCCTCGTCCCGCCGTGGCTGGCGCGCCGTGATCGGGAGCTGTTGGAGCGCTCCTTGCGCCTGGCGGGGATGTGCGAGCTGGCCCTGGACGATGACGGTGCGGCCACGACCGCCCTGCAGGCGCAGCGGCGGGCCGACGTCCTGCGCCCGCTGCTGGCGGTGGCGCGTCACGGTGCCGCTGCGGCCACCGAGTGGTGGGCCCGGTAGAGGGGGCGCACCACTCGGTGGCGTATCGGTGGGGTCACCGAGCGGGAGCCGTCCCGTTCACCCCTGAGCCAGGACCCAGTTGTAGACGTCCATGGTGCGCTGGGCGATGGCCTGCCAGGCGAAGTGCTCCTCGACGCGGTGTCGGGCGGCCTGCCCCATGGCCTTGGCCGCCTCGGTGTCGGTGACCAGGGTGGTGAGGCGCTCGGCCAGGTCGGCCTCGAAGCGGGCCGGGTCGATGGGGGTGCCGGTGCCGTCCTGGACCTGCTCGATGGGCACGAGCAGGCCGGTCTCGCCGTCGACGATGACGTCTGGGATGCCGCCGGTGGCTGAGCCGACGACCGGCAGGCCCACGGCCATGGCCTCGAGGTTGACGATGCCCAGGGGCTCGTAGACGGAGGGGCACACGAAGACGTCGGAGGCGGCCAGCACAGCGATGAGCTCGGGGCGCGGCAGCATCTCCTCGATCCAGACCACGCCGGTGCGCTTCTCGCGCAGGTGGGCCACGAGGCCCTCGACCTCGGCCTTGATCTCGGGGGTGTCGGGGGCGCCGGCGCACAGGATGACCTGGACGTCCGCGGGCAGCTGCTCGCAGGCGCGCAGCAGGTGCGGCAGGCCCTTCTGGCGGGTGATGCGTCCGACGAAGACGATGGTGGGGCGGTCGGGGTCGATGCCCAGGCGCTTGAGGGTGGCGGCGGCCTGGGCGTCGGCCTCCTGGCCCTGGGGGTGCTTCCAGGCCTCGAGGTCGATGCCGTTGTGGACGACCTTGACGCGCTCGGGGTCGACGGCGGGGTAGCAGCGCAGGATGTCCTCGCGCATGCCGTTGGAGACCGCGATGATCCCGGAGGCGGCCTCGTAGGCGGTCTTCTCCGCCCAGGAGGACAGGGCGTAGCCGCCGCCGAGCTGCTCGGCCTTCCAGGGGCGCAGGGGCTCCAGGGAGTGGGCGCTGATGACGTGGGGGACGCCGTGGAGCAGGCCGGCCAGGTGGCCGGCGAGGTTGGCGTACCAGGTGTGGGAGTGGACGAGGTCGGTTCCCTCGGTGCCCTGGGCCATCTCCAGGTCGACTCCGAAGGTGCGCAGGGCGGCGTTGGCGCCGTCGAGCTCGGCGATCTCGGGGTAGCCGGTGACGCCGTCGTCGGCGCCCTCGGTGCCGGGCTCGCGGGGGCCGCCGAAGGCGTGGACGCGGACGTCGGCCAGGGGGCGCAGGACCTTGGCGAGCTCGTTGACGTGGACTCCGGCGCCGCCGTAGATGAAGGGTGGGTACTCCTTGGTCAGCAGGTCGACCCTCATGGGTGTGCCTCTCCTCTGTCTGATGGATGGACTGACCGCGCCTTCCTCGGCGCAGGACGGGCGCCTGCGGTGGGGCGGGCGCCACACCCGACGTTATACGCACACGGGGCCCGGTGGGACCGTTCAGCGCCGGTGGTTTCCACCGACTCTCCTGCGAGGGGCCGGCGGCATCCGCTCCGCAGTGGAGGCGGGGATGCTCGTGCGTGAGGCGTCGGGGACCGGGTCAGGACGAGTCGCCCGGTGCTCCATCGCCCGGGATGACGCCTCAGGCAACGATTCGGTGGAGAACCTACCCGGAATGTGACCCATTTGGCCCCGCGGGCCCCTCGAGCAACGTAAGGTGGGCCACATGGCTCAACCTCGTGTTCTCGCAATCGTCCTCGCCGGTGGCGAGGGCAAGCGCCTCATGCCCCTAACCGTCGATCGTGCCAAGCCCGCCGTGCCCTTCGGAGGCATCTACCGCCTCATCGACTTCTCCCTGTCCAACATGATCAACTCCGGCTTCCTCAAGGTCGTGGTGCTCACCCAGTACAAGTCCCACTCGCTGGATCGTCACATCTCCAAGACGTGGCGCATGTCCGACATGCTGGGCAACTACATCGCGCCGGTGCCGGCCCAGCAGCGCGTGGGCAAGCACTGGTTCCTGGGGAGCGCCGACGCGATCTACCAGTCCCTCAACCTGCTCGACGACGAGCGGCCGGACTATGTGGTCATCACCGGTGCGGACAACATCTACCGCATGGACTTCTCCCAGATGCTGGACCACCACATCGCCTCCGGTTTGCCCTGCACCGTCGCGGGCATCCGTCAGCCCCGGTCCCTGGCGGACCAGTTCGGCGTCATCGAGACCGACCCGTCCGACCGCGGCAGGATCAAGGCCTTCGTGGAGAAGCCCAAGGAGACCCCCGGTCTGCCGGACTCCCCCGACGAGGTCCTGGCCTCGATGGGCAACTACATCATGAACTCCGACGCGCTCCTGGAGGCCGTGACGGTCGACGCCGCCGACGAGACCTCCAAGCACGACATGGGCGGCAGCATCGTGCCCTGGTTCGTCAACCAGGGGGCGGCCGGCGTCTACGACTTCAAGGACAACGACGTGCCGGGCTCCTCCGAGCGCGACCGTGACTACTGGCGCGACGTGGGTACGGTGGACGCCTTCTTCGAGGCGCACCAGGACCTCATCTCAGTGACCCCCGTGTTCAACCTGTACAACGACCGCTGGCCGCTGTTCGCCGGCTACCAGGCCGCGATGCCTCCGGCCAAGTTCGTCTACGGTCACCACGAGCGTCTGGGGCACGCGGTCGACTCGATCGTCTCGCCGGGCGTCATCGTCTCCGGTGGTGAGGTGATCTCCTCGGTCCTGTCCCCCGGTGTACGCGTCAACTCCTGGTCCTCGGTGCGCGAGTCCGTCATCATGGACGGGGCCGAGGTGGGCCGTAACACCGTTGTCAACCGCGCGATCCTGGACAAGTACGTCAAGGTCGAGGAGGGCGCCATGGTGGGGATCGACCCCGAGCATGACCGCGAGCGGGGCTTCACTGTGACCGAGTCCGGCATCACGGTGGTGGCCAAGGGACAGATCGTCACCCGCTGACCGCAGGCTCACCGCCTTTGCAGTGCGCGCCGTCGCCCGAGCCTCCGGGCGGCGGCGCGCCGTCTTCGCCTGCCGGCTCGCCCACTAGCATGGAGCCATGAGTGACACCTCTCGAGACCGTGCCGGCGACTCCGCGGAGCTCAGCGGGGCGCTGAGCGAGGGCCCCTTAGTGACTGAGGGCCCCGGCCTGCTGGTCATGGACGTGGACTCCACCCTCATCGAGCAGGAGGTCATCGAGCTCATTGCCGAGCGCGCCGGGACCCGTGAGCTGGTCGCCGAGGTCACGGCCCGAGCGATGCGCGGTGAGCTGGACTTCGCGGCCTCTCTGCGCGAGCGGGTGGCGACTCTGGCCGGGGTTCCCCAGGGGGTCTTCGCAGAGGTCCTGGCCGAGGTGCGCCCCACTGAGGGCGCGGCCGAGCTCATTGAGGCGCTGCACGCGCGCGGCTGCCGGGTGGGGGTCGTCTCGGGAGGTTTCGAGGAGGTCGTGGTGCCTCTGGCCGAGCGGCTGGGCATCGACCACGTGGCGGCCAACCGCCTGGAGGTGGAGGGGGGCCGTCTCACCGGTCGGGTGCTGGGGCGGATCGTGGACCGTCAGGAGAAGGTCCGCTGCCTGATCTCCTGGGCCCGGCAGGACGGTGTGCCCATGGAGCGCACCATTGCAGTGGGTGACGGGGCCAACGACCTGGGCATGCTGGAAGCCGCGGGGCTGGGGGTGGCGTTCTGCGCCAAGCCGGTGGTCGTTGAGCAGGCCGACGCGGCCATCCACGTGCGTGACCTGCGTGCCGTCCTGCAGCTGATCGGGAGTTGACCGGCTGCGGTTTCGGGGAGCTCCGGCCTCAGTCGCGCTTGCGGGCGGTGAAGATCTCCCGGATGCGGGCGCCCTTGGGCTCCAGGTCCGCCCAGGTGCCGGGGACATCGATGATGACGGCGGTGGCCGTGGGCACCCCGAAGGAGATCTGGGAGGCAAGGTCGTCGTCGGTGTCGTGGAGGATGTGGGCGAGCACGGAGATCGTGGGCTCGTGGCCGACGACGACGACCGTCCTGGCGTCAGCACCGTCCTCGGCCAGGACCTTGAGGATGCCGTTGGGGCCCAGGTTGTAGATCTCCTCGCGCACGAGGGTGTCGGTGGGCTCGAGGCGGTCGCGGATGGGGCGGGCGGTCTCGCGGGCCCGGGCCGCCGGGGAGACCAGGAGCAGGTCGGTGGTCTCCAGGCGCTTGCGCAGCTCTTTGGCCAGCAGGCCGGCCAGGGCGGTGCCCTTGGGGGTCAGAGGACGTTCCAGGTCGGTGACGGCGTCGTGAGAGGCCTTGGAGTGTCGGACGAGCACGAGCCGGCGCATGGGATCCGTTGTCACGTCTCTACCCTACGGCACCACGGCGCTGCCCGGATACGGTCCCGACGATGTCTCGCGCCCCGCCGTGCGCCTAGCGCCCCATGCCCAGGCCACCGTCGACGCCGAGGATCGCGCCGGTGACGTAGGCGGCCGCGGGTGAGGCCAGGAAGAGGACGGGGCCGGCGATGTCGGTGACGTCGGCGAAGCGCCCTAGGGGGATCTGCTCGAGGTAGGCGGTGCGGATGTGGTCGGGCAGAGAGGCGGTCATCGCCGTGGTGACGAAGCCGGGGGCGACGGCGTTGACGGTGATGCCGCGCGGTGCGAGCTCGCGGGCCAGGGAGCGGGTCAGCCCCTCCACACCGCCCTTGGCGGCGCCGTAGGCCGACAGGCCCACGCCTCCGCGTGCGGCGATGGCCGAGGAGACCAGGACGATGCGCCCCTTGCGGGCCCGCATCATGGCTGGTGTCACGGCGCGCACGGTGTTGAAGGTGCCGGTCAGGTCCGCGGAGATGACCTCGTCCCACATCTGGGAGGAGGTGCGGGCCGCCAGTGACTCCCGGTTGATGCCGGCCGAGGCCACGAGGACCTCGATGGGGCCGTGCGCCTCGGTGGCGGCGGCCAGGGCGTCGGCCAGGGCGTCGGGGTCGGTGACGTCGGCGGCCAGGGCCAGGGCGCCGTCGGGGGCCTCACCGGAGCGGGAGATGCCCGCCACCCGGTCGCCCTGTGCCAGGAACGCCTTCGTAACCGCCTCCCCGATTCCCCGGGAGGCTCCGGTCACGACGACGGAACGTGATATCGACGGCTCGGTCTCTTCGTTCATCAGCACAAGCACACAAGGTAACGCGCATCAGCACTCACCATCAGCGATTCGTCATACGCCGATACTGATCCGTCCCTGTTACTTCCTTCACAAGCGGTCTATACCTGTGTCTGTTCCAGGTCGCAGGGCGGGGCCGGTCACGGCCCTGGCACCCGCCGTATGTCAGCATGTCGGGGTGACGATGAGTGAGACCTCCCCCCGCCTCCCCGACGCCTGCGCCTCGGGCCGCGCGCCTGCGCCACTGCGCATCGGGCCACTGGTGGTGCCCACCCCGGTCGAGCTCGCCCCCATGGCCGGAGTCACCAACGCCTCCTTCCGCCGCCTGTGCCGGGAGATGGCCGAGGCGGCCCTGCCGGAGTCGCTGAGGCCCTCCTGTCCCGGTCCGCTGCCCACGCCTGACGGCGGCCTGCTGGCCCCGGCGGGCCTGTACGTCACGGAGATGGTCACCACCCGCGCCCTGGTGGAGCGCAACGAGCGCACTCTGGCGATGGTGCGCACCGATCCGGCTGAGCGGGTGCGTTCCATCCAGCTCTACGGGGTCGATCCGGCCACGGTGGGGGCCGCGGTGCGGATCCTGGTGGAGGAGGATCTGGCCGACCACATCGACTTGAACTTCGGCTGCCCGGTCCCCAAGGTGACCCGCAAGGGCGGCGGGGCGGCGCTGCCGTGGAAACGAGACCTGCTGGCGGCGATCCTCACCGAGGCGGTGCGCGCCAGCGAGGCCGCCGTCCGCGCCGTCGGGCGGGCGAGGCAGGTGCCGGTGACCATGAAGATGCGCCTGGGCATCGACGAGGAGCACGAGACCTTCCTCGACGCCGCCCGCGCCGCCGAGAACGCTGGGATCGCCGCCGTGGCCCTGCACGCCCGCAGCGCGCGCCAGCACTACTCGGGCCAGGCCCGCTGGGAGGAGATCGCCCGGCTCAAGGAGGCCACTGACCTGCCGGTGCTCGGCAACGGGGACGTCTGGCTGGGCGACGACGCGGTGCGCATGATGGAGGCTACCGGCTGCGACGGCGTCGTCGTGGGTCGTGGCTGCCAGGGACGGCCCTGGCTGTTCGCCGACATCGTGGCGGCCATGCACGGCTCGCCGATGCGCACCCGCCCGGACCTGGACGCCGTCATCGAGGTGATCCGTCGCCACGGGCGAATGCTGGCCGAGGA
This sequence comes from Actinomyces sp. SKVG-SVH-4(1), assembly GCF_048514265.1. NCBI lineage: Bacteria > Bacillati > Actinomycetota > Actinomycetes > Actinomycetales > Actinomycetaceae > Actinomyces > Actinomyces sp. SKVG-SVH-4(1). Next base: position 10,994 of record NZ_JBGEVE010000004.1, read on the forward strand.
GATGGGTGAGGACCGGGGGGTGCGCGACCTGCGCAAGCACGTGGGCTGGTACCTCAAGGGCTACCCGGTCGGCGGCGCGGCGCGCGCCGACCTCATGGGGATCCGGAGCCTGGACGAGCTCGACGCAGGCCTGGCGCGGATGCGCTCGCGCCTGCCCGAGGTCGTGGACTACCCCGGCGACATCGTCGAGGGCCCCCGAGGGCGGGCCGGCAGCCCCAAGACTCCCCGTCTGCCCGACGGCTGGCTGGACTCCCCCACCCTGGACGCGGCCCACCGCGAGATGCTCAGCCAGGCCGAGTCCGATGTCTCCGGCGGCTGAGACGGTGGCCCGCCGGGTCCTTGAGGCCGGTCATCGGCTGCTCGTCTACTCGTCGAGGACCGGGGTGACGCGGCACAGAGCCGCCGCGATCGCCGTGGTCGCCGGGATCGCCAGGACCAGGCCGATGGAGGAGATGAGGGTGCGCACGATCTCCTCGGCGATCTCACCCGAGAGCATGGTGTCCAGGACGGCCCGGTCCATGAGGGCGGCGGCCAGGATGAGGGGCAGCGCCGTGCCTGCGTAGGCGAAGGCCAGGGTGTAGACGGTTGAGGCGATGTGGTCCCGGCCGATCCTCATCCCGCCGGTGAACAGGCGTGTGCGTGACAGTAGCGGGTTGGCGGCGTGCAGCTCCCACACCGAGGAGGCCTGGGTGATGGTGACGTCGTTGAGGACGCCGAGCCCGGCGATGACCATGCCGCAGGTCAGCAGCGTCTGCAGGTCGATGTGCGTGCGCGAGGCCAGCAGGCGGGCGGTCTCGTCGACGTCGCCGGTCAGGTGGGCGGCGTCGGTCCCCCACAGGGCCAGCAGCACGGTCAGCACGATGCCGGCCACCGTTCCCAGCAGGGCGGTCGTGGTGCGGATGGACACGCCGTGAGCCACGTAGACGGCCGCCAGCATCATCGCCATCGATCCGACCAGGGTCACCGCCAGCGGGTGGGAGCCGGCCAGGAGCGCCGGGATCATGAAGAAGGCGAGTACGCCGGTGGCCACCAGCAGGCCCAGGACGCTCAGGACGCCCTTGCGCCCGGCCACGGCGACGACGAGCACCAGGTAGACGACCGCCAGGGCGCCGACCGGGAGCTGACGCTGGTAGTCGATGAAGGAGTAGGGGGAGCCGGACAGGATGGCCTGAGGCGAGTAGAGGACGACGAGCCGGTCACCGGCGTGGGCGAGCTTGCGGGGCTCACCCACCAGCTGGACCGGCATGACCAGGCCCTTGCCCTCCCCCTCGGTGATGCGGGCGCACACGTGGCCCTTGGCGAACTCCTCGGGCTTGACGCCGTTGACCTCCGTCAGGGCACTCACCGAGCTCTGACAGCCAGACAGGTCCGTGGAGGTGATGGTGGCCTTGCCCACCGAGCCGCCCTCGGCAGTGAAGGAGCGCGAACCGATCAGTGAGCTCTTGCCGGGCCAGAGCACGAACAGCCCGACGACGGTGGCCAGGACCAGGGCGCCGACGATGGCACCGAGCACGATCCGCACCCGGCGGACCTCCCCCGCATCCAGGTCCAGGGGCCCGGAGTGGGAGTGACTGTGGCCGCTGCTGCTGTGACGGCCGTGGCCCTTGCTGTCCCGCCCCGCCTCGGCCGGCGGCTCGGGAAGGCTCTCGGTTGGGACGGACTCGTTGCTCGGGGAAGTCGAGTTGGTGCTCACCGTCCCATCATGCCCGCCCCGTGTCCCTGAGGTGAGCCAGGGACACGGGGCGGGACCCGGATGGTGGCCGGGCCGGTGAGACTTCAGTGAGGCTGCCGGCCTGCTCGGTGCGGGCGGCTCAGCAGCCGATGAGGCGCTCAGCCAGATAGCGCTCGACGCCCTCGAGCGGGATGCGCTCCTGGGTCATCGTGTCGCGCTCGCGCACGGTGACGGCCCCGTCCTCGGGCGAGTCGAAGTCGTAGGTCAGGCAGAAGGGCGTGCCGACCTCGTCCTGGCGGCGGTAGCGACGGCCGACCGCGCCGGCGTCGTCGTACTCCACGTTCCAGGAGCGGCGCAGGCGGGCGGCCAGCTCCTTGGCCGGCCCGGTCAGCTCCTCCTTGCGGCTCAGCGGCAGGACGGCCGCCTTGACCGGGGCGATGCGCGCGTCGAGCTTGAGCACGATGCGCTTGTCCACCCCGCCCTTGGTGTTGGGGGCCTCGTCCTCGGTGTAGGCCTCCACGAGGAAGGCCATGAGCGAGCGGGTCAGGCCGGCGGAGGGCTCGATGACGTAGGGGGTCCAGCGCTCGGAGCGGGTCTGGTCGAAGTAGGACATGTCCTTGCCGGAGTGCTCGGCGTGGGTGGACAGGTCGAAGTCGGTGCGGTTGGCGATGCCCTCGAGCTCGCCCCACTCCGAGCCGGGGAAGCCGAAGCGGTACTCCAGGTCCACGGTGCGCTTGGAGTAGTGGGAGAGTTTCTCGGCGGGGTGCTCGTAGAGGCGCAGGTTGTCCTCACTGATGCCAAGGTCGGTGTACCAGGCCTTGCGGTAGTCGATCCAGTACTGGTGCCACTCCTCGTCGGTGCCCGGCTCGCAGAAGAACTCCAGCTCCATCTGCTCGAACTCGCGGGTGCGGAAGATGAAGTTTCCCGGCGTGATCTCGTTGCGGAAGGACTTGCCCACCTGGCCGATGCCGAAGGGCGGCTTCTTGCGGGCCGCGCTCATGACGTTGGCGAAGTTGATGAAGATGCCCTGGGCGGTCTCGGGGCGCAGGTAGTGCAGGCCGGACTCGTCGTCGACCGGCCCCAGGTAGGTCTTGAGCAGGCCGGAGAACTCGCGCGGCTCGGTCCAGGAGCCCGGCTGGCCGGTGACCGGGTCGGGAACCATGTCGAGGGTGACGTTCTCGGGGTCGAGGCCCTTGCGGGCGGCGTAGTCCTCGATGAGCTGGTCGGCACGGTAGCGCTTGTGGGTGTGCAGGGACTCCACGAGCGGGTCGGTGAAGGCGCCGACGTGACCGGAGGCGACCCAGGTCTCACGCGGCAGGATGACGGAGGAGTCCAGTCCGACGACGTCGTCGCGCGAGCGGACCATGTACTGCCACCACTGGCGCTTGATGTTCTCCTTGAGCTCGACGCCCAGCGGCCCGTAGTCCCAGGCCGAGCGGGTTCCGCCGTAGATCTCGCCGCAGGGGAAGACGAAGCCGCGCCGCTTGGCGAGGTTGATGACGGCGTCGAGGCGTGAAGGGGTGGATGCCAACGGATGCTCCTTCAGGAGTGGTCGTGGTCCCGCCTGGTTGGTGGGGACGAGTGGTGACAGTCTAGGCGGACAGGGGCCGAGCGTCGGTGAGGGGCCCGTCGCACCACCGACGCGCGCACGCGCCCGGGAGGCCCTGCCGACTGCCGTCCAAACCGGCTCTCAGCAGCGCACACGCGGGCTCGCCCCGAGTTTGACGCAGGACCGACAGAGTATGAGAATGATTCGCATGAATGTTTCACAGGCTCGTTCCCGTCGTCTCAACCGCGTCGTGGCGCTCGGAGCCACCCTGATGCTGGCTGCCGGCATGAGCGCGTGCAGCGCCCTGAAGGGCGAGAGCTCGTCAGACGCATCGGCGCCGCACACGATCGCCCCGGGCAAGACCCTGACGGTCTCCACGTCCTTCTACCCGATCCAGTACCTGGCCGAGTCCATTGGCGGCAAGCTCGTCAAGGTCTCCACCGTGACCCCCTCCAACGTCGAGCCGCACGACTTCGAGCTCTCCGGCAAGGAGACCGCCGAGCTGGGCAAGGCCGACATCATCGCCTACGTCCCCGGCTTCCAGCCCTCCCTGGACAAGGCCGTCAAGGAGGTCGGTTCCGGCCCCACCGTGGTGGACCTGAGCAAGCCGGCCAACCTCGTCCACCACGAGGGGGTTGAGGAAGAGCACGAGCACGGCGAGGAGGCCACCGACGGCGCCTCGGCCAGTGCCGCCGCCACCGCACAGGCCAGCGAGGCCGAGCACGACGAGCACGGCCACGACGAGCACGCCGAGGGCGGTGAGGGGCACGACGGCAACCTCGACCCGCACTTCTGGCTCGACCCGGACCGCATGATCAAGGTGGCCGAGGCCCTTGAGGCCTCCTTCGCCAAGATCGACCCGGCCAACGCCAACGACTACAAGGCGGGCCTGGACAAGCTCAAGACGGCGCTGACCGGAGTGGACAACCAGTACAAGCAGGGCTTTACCAGCTGCCAGCACAAGACCTTCATCACCTCCCACGCCGCCTTCGGCTACATGGCCGACCGCTACGGCCTGACCCAGGCCTCCATCTCCGGCATCGACCCGGAGACCGAGCCCAGCCCCGCCGAGATGGCCAACATCAAGTCGGTGGTCGAGAAGACGGGGGTGAAGACCATCTTCACCGAGGAGCTGGTCTCCGACGCCCCCGCCAAGGCGATTGCCGCGGAGACCGATGCGAAGACGAGCGTTCTCAGCCCTCTGGAGTCCAAGCCCGAGCGGGGCGACTACACCGACGCCATGACCAGCAACCTGGAGCGGCTCAGGTCCGCCATGGAGTGCAAGTAGCCTCGGGCCCGGGCCGCCGAGCCCGACGCCCCGAGCAGATGACGTCCCCTCAGATTGGCATGATCGCAACCGTATGACCTCATCATCTCCACCATCACCAGCGTCTGTGACGACGCCGTCCGGTTCCCCCCGGGCGGCGTCGTCCGCGCTCGCCATCAGGGTCCGTGAGCTCAGCGTCGTCCTGGGCTCCTCCCTCATCCTGGACGACGTGAGCCTGGCCGTGGGCGGCGGCGAGTCCGTGGCGATCCTGGGCGCCAACGGCTCGGGCAAGTCCACCCTCGTCAAGGCCGTTCTGGGACTGGTGCCCCTGTCCGGCGGCAGCATCGAGCTCCTGGGCAGCCCCACCTCGCACCGCCACCGGGTCCCCTGGGAGCGGGTCGGCTACGTCCCCCAGCGGATCGGCGCCGGCTCCGGCGTCCCGGCCACCGCCCTGGAGGTGGTGCGCTCCGGGCTCCTGGGGCCGCGCCGGCCCTGGGCAGATCGGGGGCGAAGTGCCAAGAAGAAGGCCATGGCCGCCCTGGACGCCGTCGGGCTGGCCCACCGGGCCGCGGACCACGTCCAGGTCTTCTCCGGCGGGCAGGCCCAGCGGGTCCTCATCGCCCGGGCCCTGGTCCGCTCCCCCGAGCTGCTCATCCTCGATGAGCCCCTGGCCGGCATCGACCGCGCCAGCCGCGAGTCCCTGGCCGAGATCCTTCAGGGGCTGCGCGCGCAGGGGCTGACCCTGGTGACGGTTCTGCACGAGATGGGTGAGCTCGCCGACGTCGTCCAGCGGGCGATCCTCCTGCAGGACGGCCGGCTCGTCGCTGACGGCCCGGCCGGCGAGGTCGCTCATCTGCGCGACAGCGGGCCCGGCGCGACCCAGGGCGACCCGTACCGCGCCCACTGCGGCTACGGCGGCGACCACCACCCGGACGCCGGCGGCCCTCCGGCCCACCACGCCCCCGTCCTCGACCATCGGCTGCCTGACACGCGCCCTCATTCCGGTAGGAGCACCCGCCCATGATCGAGTTCGTCTCCGACATGCTTGCCAGTCCCCTCATCCAGCGGGCCTTCATCGTGGCGGTCCTGGTGGGGCTGGCCGCCCCGGTGGTGGGCACCTACCTGGTTCAGCGGGGCCTGGCGCTGCTGGGCGACGGGATCGGGCACATCGCCCTGACCGGTATCGCCCTGGGGTGGCTCGCCGGGGCCGCCGCCAACGTCACTCCTCACGACGCCTGGGCCGTGCCCGGGGCGATCCTCATCAGCGTGCTGGGAGCCGTGATGATCGAGGTCATCCGTGCCAACGGCCGAACTCGGGGAGACGTAGCCCTGGCGATCCTGTTCTACGGGGGCATCGCCGGGGGCGTCATCCTCATTCGCGTCGCCGGCGGGACGACGACGAACCTCAACTCCTATCTGTTCGGCTCGATCTCCACGGTCTCGGTCTCCGACGCCTGGTTCACCATCGCCCTGGCCACCCTGGTGCTCCTGGTGGGGCTGGGGCTGCGCGGCCCACTGTTCGCACTGTGCCACGACGAGGAGTTCGCCCACGCCTGCGGCCTGCCCACCGGCGCCCTCAACGTGCTGGTCGCGGTAGTCGCGGCGCTGACGGTCTCGGTGTCCATGCGGGTGGTGGGGGCCCTGCTGGTCTCGGCGGTCATGATCGTGCCGGTGGCCATCGCCCAGCTCGTCTCGCACTCCTTCGCCCGCACCATGTACCTGGCGATGGGGCTGGGCGTGGTGGCCTGCGTGTCGGGTCTGACGATCACCTACCTGGTGGCGGCCTCTCCCGGCGCCATGATCGTGGTACTCCTAGTGGGGGGCTACGCCGTCGTCGCCCTCCTGTCCGGACTGCTGCAGCTCGTCAGCCGCTCGCGACGGCACCACATCACCTCAGGAGGCAGATCATGAGCGCAAGCAGCACGGCGCAGCGCCCCCGCGCCACGCGCCAGCGCGCCGCCGTCGCCGACATCCTCGCCCGCACTGACGAGTTCCGCTCGGCCCAGCAGATCCATGCCGCCCTGGAGGCCGAGGGCACCAAGGTGGGACTGGCCACCGTCTACCGCAACCTGCAGACGCTGGCGGAGTCCGGCGCGGTGGACCAGGTGCGCAGCGCCGAGGGCGAGGTCCTCTATCGGGCCTGCGAGGAGCAGGAGCACCACCACCACATCGTGTGCCGCCGCTGCGGCTACACCGTGGAGGTTTCCGGCGGCGGGCTGGAGGAGTGGATTCAGCGGGTCTCGGCCCGGCAGGGCTTCACCCAGATGGAGCACACGGCGGAGTTCTTCGGCCTGTGCGCCGCCTGCTCGACCCAGGACGCCTCACAGGACTGAGCAGGTCTGACTGACCCGGTGTCCGAGCCGGGTTGTGCCAGGCGGCTGGCTACTGCCTGTCGTGGTGCGGTGACTCGTCAGCCTCGTCGTCCTCCGGGTCCTCGGTGCCGGTGGGCTCCTCGTGCAGCACCTTGTCCACGGCCCCGCCATAGCGGCGCTCACGTCCGGCGTAGGCCTCGCAGGCCTTCCACAGCTCGGTGCGGTTGAAGTCGGGCCAGGCCAGGGGTGAGAAGTAGAGCTCGGCGTAGGAGGAGGACCACATGAGGAAGTTGGAGGTGCGCTGCTCGTCGCCGGTGCGGATGAACAGGTCCACGTCACGCATGGTGGGTGAGTAGAGGTAACGCTGGATGGTCTTCTCGTTGATGGAGGAGGCCTTGAGGCGGCCGGCGGCGACGTCCTCGGCGATGGCTCGGGTGGCGTCGGCGATCTCGGCCCGCCCGCCGTAGTTGATACACAGGTTGAGGACCAGGCCCGTGTTGCGCGCGGTGACGCGCTCGGCCTCACGCAGTTCGTGCAGGACGGACTTCCACAGGCGCGGGGTGCGTCCGATCCAGCGCAGCCTGACGTTCCAGGAGTTGAGGACATCGCGCTGGACGCGCAGGACCTTGCGGGCGAAGCCCATGATGAAGCGGACCTCGCCGGGTGAGCGCCGCCAGTTCTCGGTGGAGAAGGCGTAGACACTCAGCTCTTTGACGCCGATCTCGATGGCGCCGGCGGCGACGTCGAGCATATTGGCCTCCCCCACCCGGTGGCCCTCGGTGCGGGGCAGGCCGCGGGCGTTGGCCCAGCGCCCGTTGCCGTCCATGACGACGGCGACGTGCTGGGGCAGGGAGGCGGCCGGCAGCACGGGTGGGGTCAGGCCGGGCCGGTGCAGGGGCGGGGCGGCCTCGACCGTCATGTCTCTGGAGACCTCTGTCATGGTTATGCCCTTTCCACCAGTGCGAGGGAGCGCAGGCGCCGCTCCAGGTACCAGGTCGTGTAGGCCGAGACGAGTCCGGAGGCCTGGGAGCGCTCACGTTGACCAGAGGCGTCGGCCACGGCCCAGTCGCCGGAGAGCAGGGCGCCCAGGAGCGCCATCGTGGCCGGCTCGACCTCGACGGCGCCGGCCGAGCGGCAGGACTCGCACACCGCCCCACCGGCCTGGATGTGGAAGGCCCGGTGGGGCCCGGGGGCGCCGCACAGGGCACAGTCGTAGCACGACGGCGCCCAGCCCCCCAGGGCCAGGGCCCGCAGCAGGTAGGAGTCCAGGATGAGCCCGGGGGCGTGGCGCCGGTGGGACATGGCGGCCAGGGCCCCGGCCAGCAGCAGGTACTGCTGGGGGCTGGCCTCGGTGCCCAGGTCTCCGTCGTCGGCGCTGAGGCGCTCGGCGGTCTCCACCATGGTCGAGGCGCAGGTGAACATGGCGTAGTCGGCGCTCACGGCTCGGCCGAAGGGGTCGATGATCTCTGCCTGGGTGACGACGTCGAGGGTGCGTCCGGCGTGGAGCTGGACGTCGGTCATGGAGAAGGGTTCCAGGCGGGCGCCGAAGCGGGAGGTGGTGCGGCGCACCCCCTTGGCCACGGCACGCACCTGTCCGTGGTGGCGGGTGAGCATCACGATGATGCGGTCGGCCTCGCCCAGCTTGTAGGTGCGCAGGATGATCGCCTCATCCCGGTACAGCCTGCTCGTCACGGGCGCAGTCTCTCACGACCTCTCAGCGCAGGGCCCGATTGATGGCGGAGATGACGGCCTTGAAGGAGGAGGTGGTGATGGAGGGGTCGATGCCCACACCCCACAGGACCTGGCCGTCAACCTCGCACTCGACGTAGCTGGCGGCCTTCGCGTCGCGTCCCTCGCTCAGGGCGTGCTCGACATAGTCGAGGATCCGCACGCTCAGGCCCGTGCTCTCCAGGGCGGTGACGAAGGCGTCCAGGGGGCCGTTGCCGGAGGCGGTCAGGTGCTTCTCCGCCCCGCCGTCGACCAAGGTGACGGTGAGGGTGGAGTCCTCGTCATCACCGGTGGAGGTCAGGGTGGCCCCACGCAGCTCGAAGCGGCCCCAGCGGCTGAGCTCGGCCTCGGGGGCGGCCGCGGCGGGCAGGTACTCGTCGGCGAAGATCGACCACAGGCGGTCGCCGTCGACCTCGCCGCCGTAGGTGTCGGTGTGGCGCTGGACGATGCGGGAGAACTCGATCTGGAGGCGGCGCGGCAGCTCGAGCTTGCGGGTGGTGCCCAGCAGGTAGGCGACCCCGCCCTTGCCGGACTGGGAGTTGACGCGCACGACGGCCTCGTAGGAGCGGCCCACGTCGTGGGGGTCGATGGGCAGGTAGGGCATGGCCCAGGGGACGGCGATCTGCGCCTCGGCGTCGGTCAGTCCCTCGGCCTGCTTGGCGCTGACCTGAGTGTTGCGCGCCGCGAAGCCCTTCTTGATGGCGTCCTGGTGGGAGCCGGAGAAGGAGGTGTAGACGAGCTCGCCGGCGTAGGGGGTGCGCGGGGGCACGTCCATGCCAGTGGCCCGCTCGACAGTGCGGCGGACCTCGTCGATGTCGGACAGGTCGAGCATGGGGTCCACGCCCTGGCTGAAGAGGTTGAGGGCCAGGGTCACCAAGTCCACGTTGCCGGTGCGCTCGCCGTGGCCGAACAGGCAGCCCTCGACGCGGTCGGCGCCGGCCATGAGGCCGAGCTCGGCGGCGGCCACGCCCGAGCCGCGGTCGTTGTGGTTGTGCAGGGACAGGCACACGGACTCACGCCGGGGCAGGTGGCGGCTCATCCACTCGATCTGGTCGGCGTAGACGTTGGGGGTGGCGCGCTCGACGGTGGCGGGCAGGTTGAGGATGATCTCGCGGTCCTCCTCGGGCTCCCACACGTCCATGACGGCCTGGCAGACCTCGAGGCTGTAGTCGAGCTCGGTGTCGACGAAGATCTCCGGGGAGTACTCGTAGCCGAAGATCGTGTCCTCGTCGAGGACCTTCTCGGCGCGGGCCATGATCTGGCGGGTGCCGTCGACGGCGAGCTCGCGGATCTGGTCGCGGTCCATGCGGAAGACGACGTTGCGGAACAGGGGCGACAGGGCGTTGTAGAGGTGGACGGTGGCCCGTGGGATGCCGATGCAGGCGTCCAGGGTGCGGTCGATGAGCTCGCCGCGCGACTGGGTGAGCACGGAGATGGTGACGTCCTCTGGGATCGCGCCGTCGTCCACCAGGGAGCGCACGAAGTCGAAGTCGGTCTGGGAGGCGGCCGGGAAGCCGATCTCAATCTCCTTGAAGCCCATGCTCACGAGCAGGTCGAAGATGGCTCGCTTGGCCTGGGGGCCCATGGGCTCGATGAGGGACTGGTTGCCGTCGCGCAGGTCGGTGCTCAGCCAGCGGGGGGCGGCGGTGATGCGCTTGTCCGGCCAGGTGCGGTCGGGCAGGTCGATGGAGACGACGTCGAGGAAGGGCCGGTACTTGGCGAACGGCATACCGGAGGGCTGCTGGGGGGCGGGGCGGGCGTTGCGCATCAAGACTCTCCTGGGTGAGGTGCTTCGTGATTCGACGGCGGTTCCCGGAAGACTCGTCTGACTCCTGAGGAACACAGCCGCGAACGTGGCCGGGCAGGACGAGTCAGCCGCGGTCGGGGTGCCGGCCTGTCAGGCCCCGCCGCGGCGACTAAGCAGGAGGCTCACCTGGTGGCCTGGAGTCGCTCGCACGGCGTAGACCCTACCCCGATGAAGACCCGTCGTCAGGTAAGGGGGTCGCGTGGGACCGCAGAGTGAGACAGAGGGTGCAGAGGCTCCTCCGCGAGCCATGTCTCGCACTCTGACGCACACCAACACCATGATGTAGCATCTCTACTATATTCAGTTGCGCTTCTACTCAGGAGGGTTTGTGCGATGACTCCAGTCATCACCACGGAGAACCTCGAGTTCTCCTACGGGGACACCCCGGTGCTGCGCGGCATCGATCTGTCGGTCGAGGCCGGCGAGGTCGTCTGCCTGCTCGGCCCCAACGGCGTGGGCAAGACGACCCTCGTGGAGAACCTGCTGGGATCTCTGACCCCGACCGCCGGCAGGGTGCGTGTGCTCGGCACCGATCCGCGCCGGGCGGGTGCCGACTTCTGGGCGAGGGTCGGGCTGGTGCAGCAGAGCTGGACCGACCACGCCAAGTGGAGGGTGAGGGACCAGCTGGAGTGGATCCGCTCGGTCCAGCTGACCGCGGCGAGCCGGGTGAGCAGCGTCGACGAGGTGCTCGACGCCGTCGGGCTCAGCGAGAAGGCCGACTCCCGGCTGTCGAGGCTCTCCGGTGGGCAGCGACGCACCATTGACTTCGCGGCCGCCCTCATGGCCGCGCCCGAGATCCTCGTCCTGGACGAGCCGACGACCGGACTGGACCCGGTCTCCAAGGCGCGCCTGCACGATCTCATTCTGGCCCGGGTCGACGACGACGCCACCATCGTCATGACCACCCACGACCTGGCCGAGGCCGAGCACCTGGCCTCACGCGTGCTCATCATGAACGAGGGACGGATCCTCGCCGACGGCACGGTCACGGCGCTGCGTGAGCGCCTCGATCGCGGCGCTGAGATCACCTGGGTCCAGGACGGGACCCACCACGTCCACTCCACCCACCGCCCGGAGCGCTTCGTCAAGGAGCTCGACCTCGACGCCATCACCGGGCTCACCATCACCCGCCCCACCCTGGAGGAGACCTACCTCTCCCTCGTCAGCAAGGAGGCCCACTCATGAGCACTCGCACCTTTCTGGCAGTTCTGTGCGCGGCCCGTCGCCAAGCCGCCATGGACCTGCGAGCAGGCATTGTCGGGTCGAGCGTCGCATTGCTGGTCTCCGTGAGCGCCATCGTGATCGTCGGCAAGAACAGCCAGGTCGCAACCGCGGCCCACGCGGCCTTCGGCCCCATGTTCCTCGCCGGCAGCATTGGCACGATCAGCTGCTTCATCACCTTCCATATCGCCGGCGAGGCCTACGTCGACCGTATCGGTGGCGCCCTGCTGCGGGTGCGCGTCCTGCCCTACGGTCCGCTGACGTGGGCAATCGGTAAGACAATGTCCTCAGTCACTCAGACCCTCGTCTTCCAGAGCGCCATTCTTCTCGGGGGCGCACTGTTCGTTGAGGCACTGCCCCTGAGTACGTCCCAGGTGCTGGCCTGCCTGCCGCTCATGGTGCTGTCAGCCGTTGCGACAGCCCCACTGGGCTTCCTCGTGGGCGCCTTCGTCCGCGGCGCCTACAGCTTCATGGCCTCCTACCTGCCCATGTTCGCCCTGATCGGAACGAGCGGTTTCTTCATGCCCATGGACCGGCTCCCCTCCTGGGTACAGGCGGTTCAGCTGGCGCTGCCGACGTACTGGTCGGGACACCTGACCCGCTGGGCGCTGGTGGGTAACCCCTCATGGGAGGTGGGCCGAGCCTTCTCACCGGTGCTCGCCGTCGGGGTCCTGACGGTATGGACAGTTCTCGGCTTCGCGGGAGCCTCGTTCATCGTGCGGCGCAGCTTCCGCAAGGAGACAATCGGTAGTCTGGCGCGCATGCAGTCCGCCATTCGTTCCCAATCCGGCCTGTGACGATGTCCGACGACGTCGTCCATAACCGGATCGCGGTCCTACGTACCGACCGCCGAGTGAGCCGCCGTGAGCTGGCCAAGGCCCTCGGCGTCCACTACCAGACGGTGGGCTACCTCGAGCGCGGGGAGTACGCACCCTCGCTGCACCTGGCCCTGCGCATTGCCCGCTACTTCGATGTGCCCGTGGAGTCGGTCTTCTCCCTGGAGGAGTTCCCCCGCCTGACGTGAGACTCCATCACAAGGAGAGATGCAGGATCAGAGCCTCATTGACCAGCTTCATCAGGCCACTGGGTAACCAGCCGACAACCTCGCCGACTCTCTCCACGGCAATCGATCGAACGTGCTCCGCCTGAGCCTTGGAGTCCTTGGGCAAGCCAGTTGCCTCCGAGGGGAGGAAAACCTGAAAGGGAAGAACTCGCGAGGTTGAGCTGGTCAATGGGACCACTGTCACCACACCACGACCAAGACGTGCGGCCGCCGCATTGGCATGGTCGTTACTCACTATGAGCGCAGGTCGACGCTTGTTTGCCTCACTGCCAACAGAAGGATCAAAATCGACAAGGCGGATTTCACCTCGTAGCATCCTCACCTCTATCGATCCCGTCAGCGACCGCACTATCCCAGACGGCTGCATCCTCGGAGGCATCCCAGGAGGACCAGGCCTCAGCGTAAGCATCCTGAAGATCAGCATTTCCGAGCAGGCGGATGGCATTCTGAATACCAGCTGACCTCGACGCCAAACCGTCACGCTCCACGCATCGGTCCAGCAGAATGAGGTCACTCTCCGACAAGCTCACGCTTAACTTCATACCAGCATGCTACTCCGGTAGCATCATCAGGGGCAAGGGAGCGACGAGGCTCATCAGGCAACTCGAAATAGGGTGGTGCCCTCCCCGGACAGGGAGGGCACCACCCGATTACTCGGTTCGGCTACGTGTCTTCGCCTGGGCGCAGACCGCCCTACAGGAGGCCCTCGGCCAGGTCCAGCGGGGTGCCGAAGCGGTGGTTGGTGATGGCCACTGCCTGCTCACGCAGGAAGGGCAGCAGCTCGGAGTGCGGGCAGGCCGTGACGGCCCCCGTGTACAGGGCGATGTCGGGGCTTCCGCCGGTCACCCGACTGGCGTGGCTCCAGCGGGCGGCGGAGGTCTCCTCACGCGGGCCGAGGATGCGCACGCGCGTTCCCAGCCCGCCGGAGGCGGAGAGCTCGGCCAGGCGGGCGTCCCAGGCTCCCTGGTCCTCGACCGCCACCTGGACGCCGGCGGCCTGCAGCGCGTTCTGCAGCGGCTGGGGCAGACGGTCGGCCACGGACAGGCTGACGAACCCACCGGCCCGCACACCGGCCGCCATGACGCGCACGACGTCGGCCAGCTCGGTTCCCACCCCGGCGCGCACGAGCACGTCAGTGGGCCGGTAGCGCAGGACATTGCGCTCGCAGGCCAGTGCCGTGACGTCGCGGTTGACGCCGTAGGCGCTCCGCCAGGCGGAGGCGTCGGCCACCAGGGCGCGGCGCAGCCCGGCCAGGTCGGCCTCGCCCAGCTGGCCGCTGACGGCATCGCACAGGCTCGCCACGCGCGGATCCAGCGCCGCAGTGCCCTGGTCCGCCAGTTCCTTCACGCCCTGGCCGTCTGCGGGCTCCACGTCCCCCAGTCCCAGCAGGTAGGAGGGGCCGCCGGCCTTCGTCGTCGAGCCGATGGCCGAGCGCTTCCAGCCGCCGAAGGGCTGGCGGCGCACGATGGCCCCGGTGATACCACGGTTGACGTAGATGTTGCCGGCCTGGATCGAGTCGAGCCAGACAGCCAGCTCGGCCGCGTCGAGGGTCTGGAGCCCGGAGGTGAGCCCGTAGTCGACGGCGTTGACCGCCTCGATGGCCTCCTCGAGCGTGTCGACCCGCATAACGCCGATGACCGGCGCGAAGTACTCGGTGAGGTGGAACTCGCTGCCGGGCACGACCCCAGCGCGGATACCCGGGGTCCACAGACCGTCACCGAGGTAGCGGGGCTTGAGGACCCAGTGCTCACCGACCCCCAGAGTGGTCAGGCCGCGCACGGCCTTCTCGTCGTCGGGCACGACGACGGGCCCCATCTGGGAGTCCAGCGACAGCGGCAGGCGCACCCGCAGGGAGGCAGTGGCGTCCACGAGCTGACGGGCGATGCGCTCGGACTTGCCGGCCGAGGAGACCAGGACCAGCAGGGAGGAGGCCGAGCACTTCTGGCCGGCGTGGGCGAAGGCCGAGTAGACGGCGTCGCGCACGGCGATGTCGGGGTCGGCCGAGGGGGTGACGATGATGGCGTTCTTGCCGCTGGTCTCCCCCAGCAGGTGCATGTCCGGCTTCCAGGAGCGGAAGAGGCGGGCCGTGTCATAGGAGCCGGTGAGGACGACGCGGTCGACGTCCTTGTGGGTCACCAGGTGGCGTGAGACCTCTCCGTCCTCCAGCGGGGCGAGCACCACGAGGTCCTCGGGGATCCCGGCGTCGTGGAAGGCGCGCACGAGCTCGGCCGCGCAGCGTCGGGCCGGCGGGGCGGGCTTGAGGATGACGGCGCTGCCGGCCGCCAGGGCCGCGGCCACTCCCCCGGTGGGGATGGCCACCGGGAAGTTCCAGGGCGAGGCGACCACGGTGACGTCCACCGGGGCGAAGCGGGCCCCGACCAGGTACTCCGGGTCGTGCAGGAGCAGCGAGGACTCGGCGTAGTGGTGGCAGAAGTCGATGGCCTCACTGACCTCGGGGTCGGACTGGTCGATGGTCTTGCCGGCCTCGGAGCCGGCGACCTCGATGAGCTCGGCGCGCCGGGCGGCCAGGACGTCACCGACACGGTGCAGGGCGGCGGCCCGCTCGGCCGGGTCCAGGGACTGCCAGACGCCGGCCGCCTCGGCCGTCGCGGCCACCAGGGAGTCCACGTCGGCGTTCGTGGCCAGGCGGGCGGCGCCGGCCTCCACCTCGGCCACGCCCCGCGTGGAGCCCGGGATGGCGGCAGCGATGTCCCGGGCCCACTGGCGGTTGGCGGCCAGGGCCGGGTCGGAGTCGGCCTCGGAGACGAAGGGCCTCCTGGCGCGCTCGGCGACCGTGCCGCTCTCCTCAGGGATGCCCGCCTCCCGCTCGGCGAGCCGGTTCTGGGTGCGGTTGGGCACCGGCACCGGGGCGTCCGGGTCGAGGTCGGACAGGGCCGCCAGGAAGCGGTCGCGCTCGCGGGCGAAGATCTGCTCGTTGCTGGCCAGGTCGAAGACGCCGGACATGAAGTTCTCCGGCGCCGCGTTCTCCTCCAGGCGGCGCACCAGGTAGGAGATGGCGACGTCGAACTCGTGGGGGTCGACGACGGGCACGTACAGCAGGAGGTGTCCGGTGTCGCGGCGCACGACCTCCTGGATACCGGTGGCCATGCCGGAGAGCATCTCGAACTCGACGCTGTCCTCGACGCCGCGTGCGGCGCGCAGCTCGAAGGCGAAGGCGATGTCGAAGAGGTTCTGGCCGGCCACGCCCAGGCGGATGTTGCGGGTGCGCTCGGGCGTCATCGCCCAGGAGAGCATACGCTTGTAGTTGGTGTCGGTGGCCTGCTTGGAGGGCCAGGTGGTCAGCTCCCAGCCGTGGATCTCGGCGTCGACCTTCTCCATGGACAGGTTGGCGCCTTTGACGATGCGGACCTTGACGCGAGAGCCGCCGGAGGCGACACGCTTGGCGGCCCACTCCTGGAGGCGCTGCATGGCGCCCAGGGAGTCGGGCAGGTAGGCCTGCAGGACGATGCCGGCCTCGTAGTCGCGCATGTCCTCCTGGTCGAGGATCGCAGTGAAGACCGCGATGGTCAGGTCGAGATCCTTGTAGTCCTCCATGTCCAGGTTGAGGAAGGTGCCGTGGTCGCGGGCCAGGCGGTAGAGGGGCAGGAGGGCCTGGACGCCGTGGGCGACGACCTCCTCGAAGCCCCAGGGGTTGTGGGGGCCGGTGACGGCGGAGACCTTGACCGAGACGTAGTCGACGTCCTCGCGGGTGACCAGGCGGGAGACCTCGGCCAGACGGCGGGAGGCCTCCTTCTCCCCCAGGACGGCCTCGCCCAGGAGGTTGACGTTGAGGCGGTTGCCGCCCTTGCGCAGGCGAGCGAGAGCGGGCCCGAGTCCCTTGTCGGTGGCGTCGACGACGAGGTCGCCGACGATCTCCCGGAAGACTCGCCGGGCGACCGCGGTGACGGTGCGCGGGGCGAGGCGGGAGGCGGCCGAGCCCAGCCCCATGGCTCCGGCCAGGGCGGGCGGCAGGAAGTCGGTGCGCCCTGCCGACAGGCGCTTGAGGGCGGTGCTGGCGACGTCGAGGTCGGTGGGACGCACGACGTCGTCGACGAAGCGGGTGGTGAAGGTCAGGCCCTCGGGGTCGGAGAGGATGCGGGAA
Organism: Actinomyces sp. SKVG-SVH-4(1); assembly: GCF_048514265.1. Classification (NCBI taxonomy): domain Bacteria; kingdom Bacillati; phylum Actinomycetota; class Actinomycetes; order Actinomycetales; family Actinomycetaceae; genus Actinomyces; species Actinomyces sp. SKVG-SVH-4(1). The sequence continues at coordinate 27,715 of NZ_JBGEVE010000004.1, forward strand.
AGGAGCTTGGCTGAGCGCGGTACCGGCTCAGATGCCGACTCGTCAGCCCACCGGCGTGCTCGGGCGACGGCTTTCTCGCCCAGCGCCCACAGGTCGTCGGGGCAGCGGCGTTCTGCGTTACCTGAGTCGGTGCGGGGCTGACTGGGAACGGCGGTGTTCGTCATGCGTGTGGCCTCCAGGTCGGTATGACATCGGACCCTCCAAGTGTGCGCTACGGCACCCCTTGTGCGCGACCGATTCAGACACCAAGTCGCCACGTGTCGCAAGTTCCCTTGGTCCTAGATGCCGTCCGCACCGCTGCGCTGGCAGTGTTGAGCGGATCAGAAGCCGAGGCGGGCCAGGGCCTTGGGGTCGGACTGCCAGTCCTTGGCGGTGCGCACGTGCAGGTCGAGGTAGACCTTGCGCCCCAGCAGCTTCTCGATGCCCTTGCGGGCAGTGACGCCCACCTCCTTGAGGCGCCGTCCGCCCTTGCCGATGATGATGGCCTTCTGGGAGTCGCGCTCGACGACGAGGCTCACGCGCACCTGGAGGCGACCTCCGGCGCCCTTGATGCGGCCGACCTCGCGCTCGTCATCGGGGTCGGCGATCTCGTCGACGACGACGGCCAGGGAGTGGGGCAGCTCGTCGCGCACGCCCTCCAGGGCGGCCTCGCGCACGAGCTCGGCGATCATGACCTGCTGGGGCTCGTCGGTGATCTCACCGGTGGGGTACAGCGGCGGGGACAGGGGCATGTACTTGAGAAGGACCTCCTCCAGGACGTCGATCTGCTCGTTGCGCTGCGCTGAGACCGGGACGATATCGGCCCACTCCCCCAGCTCACTGACGGCCAGGAGCTGGGCGGCCAGGGCCTCTCGGGTGACGGTGTCGGCCTTGGTGACCACGGCGACCACGGGGGTGCGCAGCTCGGCGAGGTCACGGGTGATGAAGCGGTCGCCGGGGCCGATCTTCTCGTTGGCGGGGATGCAGAAGACGACGACGTCGACGTCGACGAGGGTCTCGCGCACCAGGTCGTTGAGGCGCTTGCCCAGCAGGGTGCGGGGGCGATGGAGGCCGGGGGTGTCGACCAGGACGATCTGCGCGTTCTCCTTGTGGATGACGCCGCGCACGTTGTGGCGGGTGGTCTGGGGGCGCCCGGAGGTGATGGCGATCTTGGCACCGACCATGGCGTTGGTGAGGGTGGACTTGCCGGCGTTGGGGCGGCCCACGATACAGGCGAAGCCGGCGCGGAAGTCCTCGGGGAAGTCGGGGACGACGATCTCGACGCGGGCCGAATCCGCAGAGTCGGCGCTCTCGTCCGTGTCGTCCCCGTCCAGGATCGGGAAACCGTCCGCGTCCAGCCTGACGGCGGCGGCGGAGTCGTCGGAGCCGTCAGCGCCGTCGGGGTCGTCATCCTCGTCGTCGGGGTCGGTGAGCGGGTTGGGGCCGTCCATGAGCTCGGCGTCGGTGGGGAAACGGAAGCCGGCCGGGGCGGGGCCGGGCGCGGGCATCTCGAGGGGCTCGGCCAGCAGCTCCTCGGGAGTCTCCCCGGGGGCCTGGGGCTGGTCGTCGCGGGCTGCGGGGGCGGTCTGGTCGGCGGTGTCAGTCATCGGTGTCCTCTTCGGGGGCGGGGGTGCGCGAGGCGAGAATAGTGGAGACCTGGCGGCGGCGGCCGGTGGCCTCCTCGGCCTGGAGGTGGACGCCTTGGGTGTCGCCGGCGGCGCCGGGCAGGGGAACGCGGCCGATGGCCTTGGTGAGCAGGCCGCCGACGGTGTCGACGTCGTCGTCGTCGATCTCGAGGTCGAAGAGCTCGCCGAGCTCGTCCAGGGCGAGTCGGGCGGGGACGCGGTAGGTGCCGGGGGCGACTTCGACGACCTCGGGCAGCTCGGGGTCGTGCTCGTCGGTGAGCTCGCCGACGACCTCCTCCAGGAGGTCCTCCATGGTGACCAGGCCGGCGGTGCCGCCGTACTCGTCGACGGCCAGGGCCATGTGGAAGCGGCCGGTCTGCATCTCGCGCAGGAGGTCGTCGGCGGGCTTCATCTCGGGGACGTACTCGGCGTCTCGGGCGAATCCGGCCACGGCGAGGGCCTCGTGCTCGGGGTGGGCGGCCAGGCGGCGCAGGACGTCCTTGAGGTAGAGGATGCCGCGCACGTCGTCGGCGTCCTCCCCGATGACGGGGACGCGTGAGTAGCCGGAGCGGATGAACAGGCGCATGGCGGCGGAGGCGGGCTTGTGGGCGTCGATGGTGACCATGTCGGTGCGTGGGACCATAACCTCGCGCACGAGGGTCTGGCCGAGTTCGACGACCGAGCGCATCATCTCGCGGTCCTCGTCCTCGATGGTGTCGGTCTCGCCGATCTCGTCGATCATCTCGCGTAGGTCCTCGTTGACGGCCTCGCGGGTCTCGGCGTCGGTGGGGGCGGACTCGGGGCGGCGGGTGCGGGAGACGAGGCGGCGCTGGGGGGCGGCCAGGATGTCGACCCAGGTGAGCAGGCCGCCCAGGGAAAGCAGGGTGGCGGCGGGGTTGCGCCGGCCGTAGGTGCGTGGGGAGAAGCCGACGACGACGCCCAGAAGAATGATGTTGGCCAACAGGGCCAGGGCGAGGACCTGCCACCAGGCGCGCACGAGCCCGGAGGCGGCCAGGGTGATGAGGACGGCGGCGAGCATGTCGACGGCGACGCGGGCGACGCTGAGGGCGCCCAGGACCCGGGTGCGGTGCTCGGCCAGGCGGCGGACCCGGGTGGCTCCGCGGCGGCCCTCCTCAACGAGGTCGTCGGCGGCGGCGCGGGTGAATCGCAGCAGGGCGGACTCGCCGGCTGACAGGAGGGCACCCAGGGCCAGGACGATCACCGCGCAGGCGATGAGCGCGGCGGTGGGGATGCCGGTCACGCGGGGCTCACTTGCCTCGCTCGGCCAGGAAGGTCAGCAGGAGACGGCGCTGGAGGTCGAACATCTCCTTCTTCTCCTCGGGCTCGGCGTGGTCGTAGCCCAGGAGGTGGAGGATGCCGTGGACGGTGAGCAGGAGCATCTCCTCGACCGCGGAGTGGCCGGCGGCCAGGGCCTGCTTGGCGGCGACCTGCGGGCACAGGACGATGTCGCCCAGGGTCCCGGCGGGGGTGGGCGAGTCGGCCGAGCCGGGGCGCAGCTCGTCCATGGGGAAGCTCATGACGTCGGTGGGGCCGGGCAGGTCGAGCCAGCGCACGTGCAGCTCTTCCATGGGCTCGGGGTCGATGAACATGATGTTGAGCTCGGCGGCGGGGCTGACGTGCATGGCGGTCAGGACGTGGTCGGCGAGGTCCGCGAACTCGGCGGCGTCGATGACGGTGGTGGTCTCGTTGATGACCTCAGTGGTCATGCGGGTTCCTCTCCGAGTAAGGCCGGGCGGGGCGGTTGCTGCTCCCCCGACGGTACTGGCTGTTGCGGCCGCTGCGGCCAGGCGGTCCGGCGGGTCGGGCGGCGGCGTCCTGGGCGGCGACCTCGGCGTCGTGGCGGGCGTAGGCCTCGATGATGCGGCCCACGAGGCGGTGGCGTACGACGTCGGCCGATCCGAGCTCGCAGAAGCTGATGCCGTCGACGCCAGCGAGGATTTTGCGCACGACGATGAGGCCGGACTCGCGTCCGCCGGGCAGGTCGACCTGGGAGATGTCTCCGGTGACGACCATGCGTGAGCCGAAGCCGAGGCGGGTGAGGAACATCTTCATCTGCTCGGGACTGGTGTTCTGGGCCTCGTCGAGGATGACGAAGGCGTCGTTGAGGGTGCGGCCGCGCATGTAGGCCAGGGGCGCGACCTCGATGGTGCCGGCGGCCATGAGGCGGGGCAGGGCCTCGGGCTCGAGCATGTCGTGGAGGGCGTCGTAGAGGGGGCGCAGGTAGGGGTCGATCTTGTCGGTGAGGCTGCCGGGCAGGAAGCCGAGGTTCTCGCCGGCCTCGACGGCGGGGCGGGTGAGGATGATGCGCGAGACGCGCTTGCGGGCCAGGGCATCGACGGCCTTGGCCATGGCCAGGTAGGTCTTGCCGGTGCCGGCGGGGCCGATGCCGAAGGTGATGGTGGATTCCTCGATGGCGTCGGTGTAGGCCTTCTGGCCGAGTGACTTGGGGCGGATGGTGCGGCCGTGGGAGGTGAGGATGTCGTCGGTGAGGACCTCGGTGGGGCGGGCGGCGGTCTCCAGCAGGCCGACGGCGCGCTCGACGGCGTCCGCGGTCAGGGGCGTGCCGGTGCGGGCGACGTCAATGAGCTCGGAGAGCAGGACGACGACGGTGTCGACGCGGGCGGCGGGGCCGGAGACGGTGACGGCGGTGCCGCGCACGTGGATGTCGACGTCGGTGAAGCCCTTCTCAATGGCGCGCAGGACCTCGTCCCGGGCGCCCAGGAGGGTCACCGGGGCGACGTCCTCGGGCAGGGTGAGGGTGCGCGTGACGTCCGCCGGGTCAGCGGAGGTGGGCTGGGCTGGGGCGCCGAGCGGCCGGGACGTCAGCGGCGCAGGGGGAGCCGCGGACGTGCCAGAGATGGCAGGGGCCTGGCTGGCAGTCGGCTCGGTGGGCATGGAGGAAGCGTCTGTCATCGTGCTCCGATCGTACTGCGTCAACCAATGTAAGAGCTCATTGAGGCCATCAGGACTTAGGCGGCTGATATCATCTACCTGCCACCTAGTACCACCAATTTATCTCTCAACTTCCACCATGCCTACATGAGGAAGGCCCTATACAGGCGCTTCAAAACCCTAGACACCGCACACCGCCACACTCCGCACGAAAGACAAAATGACAATATTCGAAGGCCACCAAAATAGACTGAAGCGCTGGATTAACTCACACCCTCTGCTCACCGACATCATACTCACTTTAGTCACCTTTGCAATTATACTTATACCCAACGCAGTTATATGTAGGTATATTCTTGACCCAAGTAAGGCGTGGCAAACGCGAAACGCGTGGGTGGCAGCAATCTACTTTAGTACACTCGCAAGCGTTGCAATCCTTCTCCCATTCAGACGCAAGAAGTCTTTGTTCCTGGCCATTGCATTATGGACCCTTCTGAGTGTTGCCTGTTACACGGTACTAAGCTGGCTATGGGGAGGACGGTTTCTTGCCGGGTGGACAAGCGATAAACCACTGATCTTCAAAGAACTACTATCAACCACACTCGCAGCAGTCGGTGGAATAGGTGCGGTTGGATACCTTGTCATCAAGTATCGCGAACAAGCCAGCACTGAACGAGAGGAACTTCGCCAAAACGAAGGGGAAGCCGACAAGAAACTTGCAGACGCAGTGCAACAGTTGGGCTCCAAATCGCCTCAAGTTCGCATTGCAGGATGCTACGCCCTTGCAGATGTCGCAGATACCTACGGAAGCGAAAATTATGGAGTCGACTACAACAAGCGTGCTGTCGAAATTCTTTGTGGCTACCTGCGCACAGTTAGGTCAGACAACGATGAGCCGGTAGAGTCCGCCGTTCTTTCGATGCTATCGAACCATTTGACCCCACCAGCACACTCATTCAGCAACAGTAATATAGGCCCTTGGAGTCGGTATACCATCGACCTTCGCGGCGCTATTTTAAAGGAAACGATCAATTTTCAAGGAGCTTGCATAGCAAGTCTCGATTGTCGTCAAGCCGAGTTCCACGGTAAGGCAGATTTCACCGACGCTCATTTCGATGCCTACACCCACTTCGACCAGGCCCATTTCTACCACCAAGCCAACTTCAACGGAGCCCAGTTCCAGCACAAGAACGATCCGAATCTAATTGCCAGTTTTGTAAACACACACTTCCACAACAAAGCCACCTTCAACGAGGCCCATTTCTACCACCAAGCCAACTTCACCGGAGCCCAATTCCATCAGGGCGCTAAGAGCACTGAATTGGAGGCAACATTCCGAGGC